>NZ_JAARML010000004.1:600000-855357 GCF_011759375.1 Paraflavitalea devenefica
TTAAGGGTATTATCTGTATAGGCATAGGAACTGCGGGTGGTCACGTAACGGTTGATGCCTGTGGAAGGCTCATCGTCGGGCGTCCGCTGCGCCAGTTTGAACTGGATCTTTGCTTTGGCAAACAGCGCCTTGAAAGCGGCAGGGATTTTGACAGAGTCCGCATTGATCCCTCCAAAATCAATGTTGAGGGTATCAAGCTGTGCCTGCACCTGCGCGTCTGTCACCAGGTTGGGATTCTGGAGCACAATGTGAAAAACGACCGGGATAAACATCGTATCCGATTCTTCCCGTAAAGCGGGCCAGGTCTTGCGCAAGGCGACTACCTGCCGTAATTGCTGAACAGATTTTTCAAAATTGGCCTTTAAAGCGGGATTACGCTGTAATGCATCCTGTAATACAGCCACCGTTGCACAACGGTCGTTTTTTTGCTTTTGCTGTGCGATACCGGCGTAGGTCAGGAGCGTGAATACAATGAGCAGAAAGGATCGGTTGGCAGCCAACATGCTTGTATTGTTTAATAATATATGACTACGTAGGATGGCTCCAAACTGTTGGTTGCCGGACATGAAAATAGAGGAATTAACGATTTTTGTCTGCCAGCCTGCATTTTGAAGGCACCAATACCCCCTCAATTTACAGAATAAAAGGCCTCTTGCGCTAAAATGACGGTGAAGCGGCAAAATCTACCGGCAAAGGGAATTTTAACGGGCTATTCCTTCCGTAATGCCAGTATTTTATATGCCGGAATAAAAAAATAAAATTAAAATCGCTTTAATGATAAAAGGCACAGGACCCGCTGAATAAGTCTACCAATTTAATACACTTCATGAAGCTCATGACCATGACTTACTTTTATTCAAGACAATAGAGCAAGCTGCTAAAAAATAAATTATCAATAAGGCGGTGTAGATTTTTTTGCTCAGCATTATTATAACATAGACCGCTGCCCGCTAAAACAATCATGCCATGAAAGCCATCGCTATTCATAATAGCAGCAAAAGAGTTGTTAATTTATTTTGCCTCAATGAATAAAAATTTATGGCATAGTCCTTGTCTTCACTAACATGACTCCAAACAACTCACCCAACCGTAAGATCTTTCATTCATTAGGTAACCATTTTTATTAACCTATAATTTGTTAACTTTTATGAAAAGCATCAAGTCAAGATTGGTGGGATTGAGCATTGTTGCCGCCACTGCAGGATTATTCGCCTTCCAGGCTGTTCAAACAGGTTCAGTGAAAGGTACTGTATCACCCGCTGAAGGTGGTGTACGTGCATGGGCGCTGTCTGGCACGGATACGCTGAAAGCGACTATCGATAAGGGTGCATTTGAGATCACAGGTGCCAAAGCAGGTACCTATCGTTTGATTATTGAGGCCAAGCCGCCTTATAAGAATGCAGCCAAAGATGGTGTTACAGTAGTAGACGGACAACCTACAGATGTAGGCGAAATTAAACTGGAACAATAGTCTATCACGACATAGTTATTGATCCTATTCAGAGCACGCCATGGAGCGGGAGTAATATCCGGTAACCATGGTGTGCTCTTTCTTTTCAGCTTACAGTATCTTTGCACGAATTTTTAAGCAGGGATATTATGCAGGAGATATTATTACAACTGGAACAGGTGACTGTAAAGCTGGGCGCACAAAAGATACTGGACAATATTGATCTTACCATTCATCCCGGAGAGCACTGGGCTGTTACAGGCCAATCGGGCAGCGGCAAAACAGTGCTGGCCCATACCCTCGCCGGCAGGCATTTCTTCAGTGGTCATATTCACACCTCATTCGATGCGCCTGAAACGTTTCATCATTCCATTGTGGTGGTGGAACAACAACACCGCTTTAAGGACCTCACCAACCGGAGTGATTTTTATTACCAGCAACGTTTTAATTCCTTCGATGCAGAACAAACTGCCACCGTAGCACAGGAACTATCCAACTACATTACGCCGGCCAACGAAGCCGCCGCCGCACAATGGATATCCCTGCTGCAGATCAATAGCCTGATGGAGGAGCCCCTGATACAACTTTCCAACGGGGAGAATAAAAGATTGCAACTGACGATTGCTTTGTTGCAGGAACCCAGGCTGCTGGTGCTGGATAATCCTTTTGTAGGACTGGATGTAGATGGCCGGCAGATCCTGCACCAGATCCTTGGCAAGATCAGCACTACAGGCATTACCCTGTTGCTGATCACTACCCCCGATCAGCTATCGCCCTGCATTACGCATGTAGCCACTTTAGAAAAAGGCGTATTGATGAATGCGGTTCCGGCAGCACAATACAAAGCGCCGGAGCCGGAAACAATAGCTCTTCCGGTATCTTCAGCCACCTTGCAGTCAATCACCGGTGTAGCGGATGCCGATTTTATGACCGCTATTAAAATGGTGGATGTAACCATACAATACGAAGGGAAATACATTCTGCAGCACATTGACTGGCAAGTAAACCGCGGGGAGCGCTGGAGTGTATCAGGCGCCAATGGTGCGGGCAAGTCTACCCTGCTGAGCCTTATTACCGGCGATAACCCACAGGCTTATGCCAATGAGATCTATTTGTTCGACCGGCGTCGGGGCAGCGGGGAAAGCATCTGGGATATCAAGAAGAAGACAGGTTATGTATCGCCTGAGATGCATTTATATTTTGATTATACGGCTACCTGCTTCCAGGCTATTGCCTCGGGATTGTTTGACACCATTGGCCTGTTCAGGATATTGACTGCCGAACAGGAAGCGCTGGTGTATCAGTGGATCAGCCTGATGCAGCTGGATGCCAAGACGCATCATGGCCTTTCCAGGTTATCGGCAGGAGAACAAAGGCTGGCCTTACTGGCAAGGGCATTAATCAAGCATCCGGCGCTGCTCATACTGGATGAACCCTGTCAGGGCCTGGATGCCGCACATACGCAATTGTTCCGCCAACTGGTAGATGCCATCTGTGCGCATTCGCCCACTACCCTGGTGTATGTAAGTCATTACCGGTCCGAAATCCCGGCCTGTGTAGATAAGTTCCTGCACCTGGAGAAAGGGAAAGCGACCATTACGGCCTGATTTGCAATGGGTGGCCCACATTTTTTGGAAGAAGTTTGCATCATATCACTGTCTTTCCTTACTTTTGCAATCCCTTTTACGTTTTGCTGACAAATAGCGGATAGAAGAGGAGGAAAAATAGACTCCCTAGCTCAGTTGGTTAGAGCTACTGACTCTTAATCAGTAGGTCCTGGGTTCGAGTCCCAGGGGGGTCACCGAGTCGGACAGGTTTCCAGTTTTGGAAACCTGTTCTGTTTTTATCTCCGCAGAAGCCGTGCCCAGTACTGTTATAATTCAATCAAGTCGTTATACTTCCATCCTGGCGGGGATCATCAATCTCAAAAAACGATTCGGCTAACTTAGCCTTTCATGCAATCACCCTATTAAGTATGACAACTTGCTTGTTTTAAAAAGTTTTATCTTTATTTAATAGACTGCAATTTTACAGTCTAAAGTCTAATATATAGTTATGTAACCTTACGATTCGGAGGACCTATGGGCAGAAACATCATCATCTGTGCATCGTGGTTCGGCCTGATATCCCTGACGCTATGTTTGATCAATCCCGCAGCAGCCCAGGTCGATCAGCAACGTGCTGAAGCCTACTTCAAAGAGGCCGCGGCTATCTGTGAACGTGATAGCGGACGGCTTTGGGGCGTCTCTTTATGTGGGCCGATGGTGTTCGCAGACGCGCGGACGCGAACGCTCGCGACAAATCAACCTCGTCCGGCAGACAATTGGCCTCAGGTTCTTGGCTTCACGAATGCGCCGCTCGAGTGGGGTGGCTCGCGTTGGGTCGCCTACATGTGGGACTTCACAACGGCCCTGCCGACTCCGCGTGCACGGCGCGAGTTCATGTTGCACGAGCTGTTTCACCGCATTCAACCGGACCTCGGGCTGATTACCCTTTCCGGACAGAATGCGCATCTGGACACGGTCGAAGCACGAATATGGCTACAACTCGAGTGGCGCGCACTGGCGCGGGCGCTCGATCAGTCTGGTGAAGACCGTAAGCGCGCGGTAAGCGATGCGTTCGCCTTCCGGTCTGCACGCCGTTCCCAGTTTGCCAATGCTGCGGAGAACGAGCGCGTCGAAGAAATCCGGGAAGGTCTCGCTCAATACACCGGCATCGTCGCCACGGCCGACTCACGCGCTGAGGCAGTCGCCAGCACGATCGGGCACTTGGCCGCGGCTGAAGGGCACGAGACGTTTCTGCAACAAGCCTATGTAACCGGTACGGCGTACGGGGTTCTTCTTGATGACGCGTCAGAGGATTGGAGGCGCAGCGTGCACAGCAACTCAGATCTCGGGCAGATGCTGATGGCGGCTCTCGGGATCAGGCCAACTGCGGACGCGGTCGAAGCTTCGGCGCGGTACGGTGGCGTGGAGATCCGCTCCGCGGAACAGGCGCGCGAAAAGCAGCGAAAAGCCCGCATGCTCGAACTGCGGAACCGCTTTGTCGATGGCCCTGTGCTTCTCGTTCCGTCAGGTGGTGGCGCAACGTTTAACGCGGTAGGAGCCACGCCCATTCCTGGAGTCGGGACGGTGTTCGTCTTGCCGTATCGCACCAAGGGTGAATGGGGCACGTTGGAGGCAACAAACGGCGTCCTGATAAGCGACGACGGCAAGCGACGGCTGCCTGGACCGATTCGCATTGAAGGCGCCAATATCAGTGGCGACGGCTGGACGGTGACAGTTGCTTCAGGGTGGACCGTGCGTTCTGGACCTCGGTCCGGCGATTACCAGATCATTCGCGATCCGTAGTAGGTGAATCGGGAACACTATACAGGTACGCTGGCTAACACCACGTTGCGGCCGACGAGCCGCGTGCAATGAAAACCAAGTCTAAAGGGAGTTCTCGGGCTGCTCGTGGCTGAATGTGAAGCCGTTATTATATAATATCAAATCCATCTCTTTTAAAGTAATTAGGCATAATGGCTCGGGTATCGCCGAAGGCGGGGAATTTCAGTACTACCGCTCAATAGAATTACAACTGAGAGTATTCAATCAAGTGCGTCAAAGTGATGGCATTTCCTACCTGTCTGTATGCTAGGTTTGGTCGTCTAAACAAGTCTTTCCTCCAGAGCATCCTTCCATAAAACAAAGCCTTTACGTTCGTCAGAATAATCATGCAACACCCTACAGAAACCGACAGGATTAGTTTCAAGAAAGGCCTGCCGACCCTCATTACGGATTTGGTTGAGTTGTTTATCTATTTCCATAATACCCTGCTTTAGAGCTATGATATTTTTAGGCAAATGCCATATATAGGTAGCTTCATCAGTATCCAAGGTCTCCATAACAACATGGTATTGCTCATTTCCTGATAACAGAAAAACAAAGGCGAACGGGCTTAATATAAAACGAATCTTAAGTATACCTCCTTCGTGTTTTTCTGCCAGGTAATGTAATTGTTTCTGATGCCTATAGTTTCCTTTCGATAGCACATCTGAAAGCAACTCTTCGCCTGACTCATAGACGCTCTTTACTGTCCCGCTAAGGTTTTCGTTTAAGCCGTAATCCTGCGATATGAGCTTTTTACCAAAAAAGTTCTTATCAACAAAACGAAACCGTACACTTTCCACAACTTCCCTGTTAAGCTCTTCGAGATCAGAAGAGGTTGCAGACAAGGCTGTAATTGTATTTCGATTGTTTAGAACTACTGAAATATGTACTGCTACTGATCTGGCCTTAAAAAACTTTTCAAAATAAGGTTTGAGCACTTCAAACTCAGGGCGAATATTCAGGTTTTCTATATCGAAGCTTAATTCGCCGGCATATTCAGGTATCCTGTGCCGGAACTGAAAGCTGCCATAAAGAAACTCCAGGTCTTCTATTTTAACGTTAACAGTTCTTTCTATAATTATTTCTTCCTGTGTGGGTTGCTCTCCGCTAACATTTTCTTCACCAGGTAAATCAAATAATGTCCGTTGCTTTTCCAGTTTTCGGTAGTAGACATTCCTTTTCAGGAACATTCGGTTGAGGTAGTCAATCTTACTATCCCTGTAATCATAGATCGTTGGACTTATTTCCGAACGTTGTACCCTGCCTATATACTGAATCAGTTTGCCCTTAAAAGAAAAAGGATAAACCAGGAACAGGCACTGAACATTTTGCAGATCTGATCCTTCGCCGAAAAATTGTCCGGTAGTAATCAAAGCCTGAAAATTCCCTGTTTTCAACAGCTTACATTTAGCGTTCCTGTTGTTTTCTGAGTCATCTCCACAAAGCGTTATGGTTTCAAAAGACTGCTTGAGATATTGTTCAAGACTGTCAATATGCTCCTTCCTTCCTGTCAGGATCACAATCTTTCGTCCTTTGCTTAATTCGCTTACAACATCTTTTAATATCAGTTTATTTCGTTCCGAATCATGGATCAGTATTTTAGATAGGGTTTCAAATCTGTCGGTCTTTGCATTGAAAGGGACTTCCAGGGAAGTATTCCGAATAATAATTTCAGGGGAATTTGTGGTTGAGAGTTGTTCGGTACGAACTTCTGCAATTATTTCACCCAAATGGATAAATATCAGTTTGCCATCATTGTACTTCCTGAATGGCGTTGCTGTTAATCCATAGAGGTAACGTGAATTAAACTTGCCAATGGCATTACGGAATGTTTCAGCGGGGACATGGTGGCACTCATCTACTATTATTAATCCAAAAGCATCAGCCAGGCTTTGCAGATCAGCTTTTACCAGACTCTGTATGGTTGCGACAGTAACTCTTTCTCCAACTTTTATCTTTCCTTGCCCAATTTTCCCAATATCTTTTTGTGGGATGCCCAAAAAGGCTTCAATTCTTTCCATCCATTGCTGGGCCAGCTGCTTTCGATGAACAATGATAAGCGACGGCTGTTGCTTATCGGCTATCATTTTCAACGCCAACACTGTTTTACCTGAACCGGGTGGCGCAACAACAACTCCCATGTCCTTTTTGCTGATGGCTTCCATGCATTCCTGTTGATGAGGGCGTAAGGTTGCCTGAAATGAAAAGGGAACAAGTTGATGTGTCTTTCTTTGGTCAGCTAAATTATACGCAATACCATTGTCACGGCAAAATCGGATCAGTTTTCCTATAAATCCTTTAGGCAAAAGAATACTATTGCCTTGCTCTTCGATGAATCGAAAATATCGTTCTGTACCGAAAGTATTCCTCCCGCTATTCTTTTTGATAATAAATTCAGTATTCAGGAAATTCAGTTCTTCTTTGATAAAAATAAATAGAGCCGGGACTATAGCACTCCGGTTCAAATGAATATCATGCTTTAAAGCAATGGTAAGATTGCTTGTATAACTTTCAGAGTTATGATTGGATTCCAACCTCGAAAACAAAGCCTCAAGTTGCCTTACAGGTATTCTTTGTATTTGCCCGATAAATTGCCATTGGTCTGCATAAGGCTGCAAAGTAGAAGGATCAATAAAACAACTGTTTCCCTGCTGCAGGGAAACACCATTTAATGGTAATGCGATGAGATTGCCTAATCCCTTTCCCGAAAGATAATCCTGGTTTGGAAACAGCCTGTCAAAACTGGTATTTTTATCAAATGCTGATACTATACCGGATGATGTAAGTAATGACAGGACCAACTTCCGGCTTTTATATGCTGGAAATGGATGCTCAAAAAAGATCCAAACATGCCCACCGTTTCCCGATCGTGAACGTTCAAGATATGCAGGAATGCCAACTTCACTGCAAGCACGGATAAACTTATGTGCTGATTCTACCCAGCCTCCCTCATCAAAGTCTGCCGCAATAAACCATGAAGCATTATCAGGGAGAAGGGGATATAATCCGATGAGCTGCTCACCGTTGAGATGCTTGACAATCTGCTCATCCGTCAATTGGAGGTAAGATTTATCAGGATAGTTCTGAAAAGTACCGCCTTTCATTTTATGAGCACGAAAACGATAAGGATCAAAAAAGTAAGCAGGCATATAGCCACTCTTTTTATCTTTTTCCCACCGTATAGCAAAAACATCTTCCCGTCCTTTAAAAAGAGACTTGAATAAGGATATATTTTTAGCTAAGAATTGCATTGACCAATATTCGAAGTTTTTCTACAGCTTGATGATACGAAAGAAGATTGTGATCCGGGGCATAAGACATACCTCTCACAAACCTGTCATATTCTTGTACATACTCTTTTTCTCCTTCAAGAATCTCCATCATCAAGTTCAACTTTTGCACTATTGTCATACCCGCCGTTCTTACAGAACGCTGATCATCATTTTTGACGGTTTGAATAACTAATGTTTTAAACAAAGGATGTTTTACAGCCAGGTCACTCATAATAGCCAAATCATGTATATGGCGAACAACAGTAGGATCATCATTTTCCGAGCCGCGGACCCTGTTAGGAATACGCCAGGCTATAGCACTCAGTTTATCACAGGCATTCTCTGCAGGATCAGTGCAATCTATTTTGGCAACTTCCGGCGACTTTTTGGCTAACTCATTAACCAAAGAAGACACAGGTAACTGCAGGGCAGGAAGCTCCAGATTCATCACTGTAAATTCAATCAGGATATGAGGCCGAAGAGCATTTTCCGGTGGAAAATAAGAGGAATATTCAATTTCTATAGCTATAAAGCGATTACCGTTTCCTGCATATACTTTTTCATCTTCCAGTTGGAAGACCGTTTTAAAGCTGGAAATAATATTGCTTTTAAATGCTGAAAGTAATGCCCGTTGCTTGCTTTGGCTTAAAGTATTCAGCCCGGGAGCAACTACCCGGAAATCAGTATCCTCTGAAAAACGTTGCAACAACCTATGAGCCTTGGATAAAGCAGTTCCACCAGTAAAAATAATTTGGAAATCCTGGAAGGATATTCCTCCTGCTATTTTAATTACTTGAGTAACATACCAATCTTTTTCTACAAATGAAGGACTTATGCCTATTATTGAAGCGACCTCTTCAATAATACTTTTATCAGGAAGCACGTTCATAATAGACCGAGGCCCCCTTATAACCTATTTTACGGCTGATTCTATTACTAACTCCAATTAACCTGCCTGTTGGAACCTGGGTGGACCTGCCAGCCTGGTAGTCGATTTCTGCTTTGGTAGGACTTACCTTTATCCCCAGTCGCTTCATGGCTTCCCTTGCAAGGATAGGTAATGGTTCTACTGGCAGGGTTTCTCCCGTCAATGACGATATTTTAGCTTTCGCATAAAGCCCATAACCAATTTTAACGATTCTCCCCTTCCGGATTAATTGCAGCAATGCCCTCCCTACCTGGTCATATCCACCCAAATCAATGAAGTCCTCACGCAATAGGATATTAGACTTTTTCCGGGCGATCCGGCTAAGAATCCTGCTTTCTATCGTTTTGTTGTTATTCATTGATTGTCAGTAACTAAATTAAACAAAAATACGACAATTACTTTAAGCAAAAATACGACATATTTAAGATATTACCAATAGCTTAGGTCTTCTAATACCCAAACGATGAACATCTCATTTTCAACAGGTTATGGGCGAATTATTAGTCGATTTCACAGGCAGTTCATGTAGCATTAAATGAGTTTACTGTTCACTGCATGAGATAATGCGTCCGCAATGTTGCTTACCTCCAGGCGCTCGAATATTTGTCGGCGATAGTATTTAACGGTATCAGGCGCAACAAAGATCTTTTCTGCAATCTGGTTAATAGAGAGCCCTTGTGCATACAAGCGCAACACTTCTATTTCCCTGTCAGTGAGTACAGGTTTCGCTGATTTACGCCATATTTTCTTCCCGACGATTAGCTCCCACACTTCGTCGAAGCCCTGCTTATAAATACGAACATTGCCAGCTGTTTGATGATGCGAGAGCGATACGATACACATTGCCTTCCACATCCTTCCGTCCTGAGTAAGAAAAAGCGGTGTCAACTTATGATTGATCAGAATAGGCTTACCGTCTTTATTGACCAGGTGGAAGTCATACGTGATGCTGTAAAGCTTTCTTTCATTTTCAGGAACATTTGCATAAAAATCAAACCCCGCTTCGTTAATTAGCTCCAATAGTTCGAGGTCCTTTTCCGGAACGTGCCGAAAGTAAAATTCATAGCCCAGTTGCAGTACATCTTCAGCTGAAAGCCCGCATAGAAACAGGGGGTTCTCTGATACATACTCAAAAGACATATTGGTATAATCAATCAGGTATACACTTTCGTATGTTAAGCGGGCAAATGCCTTCACCACTTCCAGGTAATGCTGTTCATGCCGGTCGGTTTCCGGAATTTCTCCTAATTTATTCTTCGTCAGTAGGCTAGAACTCGATTTTTTTTCCAACTAAAGCATTTAAGTGGTTATAAATTTACACTCAAGTGTAGACTTTTGCAAGTACTTTGTTTTGATATTTGACAGAAATAGATGTTGTACTAATGAATTGCAGAAGCTGTCACCAGATCGTAAGTGAAAATTATTGTGGTAATTGCGGTATGCCTGTTGCTCTGAAAAGAGTTGACGGGCCTTACATCATCCATGAAATTCAGCATGTACTACACTTTGAAAAGGGAATCCTGTACACCATCAAGGCATTATTGTTGCAGCCTGGACAAAATATCAGGACATTTCTCACCGAAAACAGGAGCAGGCTTGTTAAACCGATCCTTTTTATCGTCGTTACTTCTTTGCTCTATACAAGCATTACTCATTTTTTCCATATTGAAAGACAGTATGCTGCATCCGGCAGGCTGGCACATTCAGCCACAATGGCAATCATGTCATGGATCGAAAGTAATTATGGTTACGCCAACATTATTATGGGAGTTTTTATCGGCCTTTGGCTGAAATTACTATGCCGGAAAAGTGGCTATAATTTCTTCGAAATATTGATTATGCTGTGTTTCGTAATGGGGATAGGTATGCTCCTATTCGCTGTGTTTGCCTTGATCGAAGGAGTAACCAGGGTTGACCTGCTCAAGGTAGCAGGAACTGTTACCTTTATTTATTGCTTATGGGCAATCGGTCAGTTTTTTGACGGAAAGAAGGGTGCCAGTTACTTATTTGCTTTTATAGCGTATCTGCTGGGAATGGTGTCATTTACAATGACAGCTATTTTGACCGGGTTTTTAATAGATTTATTTAACAATTCTTAGATAGGCTCTTTTACCATTCAACCGCCCGGTTGTAGTCTCGTTTTTCGCTTCAGACAGCGTATGCTGAATCCGATAAGTGAACGTTTTATACTTCGCATAATTTGTTTACAAAAACGTAGTGGTATCATTCGCCCCGTTCTTTACCAATCAGTTTTTCTATAATAGCTGCCATCTCCAAGCAACTGGCTTTTGAGTAGGGCCTGGCTAAAAAGCCAATATCACCTAAAGAAGTTTTTTTAAGGAATATATAAGATTGCTTGAAAATTTTTCTTAACTTAATAAAGGAATTTAAAGAACGATTGCACCGGAATTATTTCCTTCCACCCGGCTCACTTTTATATACTCCGCTCCCTTCGACTATAAAACTTGCCATATATGCAGTTTTCGGGGGAACATACTTTGAATGCAGCGCCGCCTATAATCTGGGCGATGTTGATGGATATAGATACCCTCGCTAAAGTAGTGCCCGGAATTTCCCATCTTGAAAAAACAGGAGACAATACTTATAAATCCACGCTTGACATTAAGCTTGGACCGGTAAATGGTTCCTTTACCGGCAACCTGCTGTTGGATGACTTAAACGAACCTGCTGGATTTACATTGAGGATGCAGCAGAACAGTAAAATAGGTAATGCCAACGCGACCATAAAGATCAACCTGCTGCCTGTTGATAATAATCAGACTAAAATTTCTTTTGATGGTGACGTGAAATTGTCCGGCCTGTTGGCAAGTATGGGGCAAAGAGTAATGGGCGGGGTTTCAAATACACTCGCCAAACAGTTTTTTGAAAATATAGAGAAAGAATTGGGAAAAGAACCTGTACACTAAAGAGATTAATATTCATAATAATTTTAAATAGAAACCCCATGAGCACCAGGATTAATGTAACGGTTAATGGTACAAAGTACGACCACCGCATTGAGCCAAGATTGCTACTGGTTCAATACCTGCGTGATGTGTTGCGGCTGACAGGCACACACGTGGGCTGCGACACCACTGGTTGCGGTGCATGCACCATACATGTCAACGGTAAAGCCACCAAGAGTTGCACGCTGTTGGCTGTGCAAGCCGATGGCTATGAAATAATGACTATTGAAGGACTATCTCAAAACGGTGAACTGCATCCGCTGCAGGAAGCCTTTAACGAATGCCATGGATTGCAATGCGGCTTTTGCACACCAGGTATGATCATGGCAGCGCTGAACCTGCTGCAATACAATCCACAACCAACGGAAGAAGAAATTCGGGTGGCATTGGAAGGCAATCTTTGTCGCTGCACCGGCTATCACAACATTATTAAATCAGTGCAGTATGCTGCCCAAAAAATGAAAAAGGAGGTAGCTGTATGAGTGCAACAAATGGATTGATCGGAAAATCCGTTAAACGGGTTGAAGATAAACGATTCACTACCGGAAGGGGTAATTATACAGATGATATAATACTACCGCATCAAACTTACGCATCATTTGTACGAAGCCCTTATGCGCATGCAAAAATTGTACATATTGATACGGCTGCTGCCAAAGAAATGCCTGGCGTGATAGCCATTTTCACTGGCGCTGACGTGGCTGATATAAATGGGGTTCCCTGCGGCTGGCAGGTGAATTTCAAAAACGGCAACGCGATGAAAGAGCCTAAACATCCGCTGCTGGTAGCTGATAAAGCGAAACATGCAGGAGATGCAGTTGCTATAGTGATCGCTGAAAGCCAGGAAGAAGCCACTGATGCTGCTGAAGCAGTGAATGTGGAATATGAAGAACTTCCCTGCGTAGTGGATGCTGCCAAAGCCGTACAACCAGATGCGCCGCTGGTGCATGATGAAGCGCCCAATAATGTTTGTTACGATTGGACGCTTGGTAACCCCATCGAAGAGGTGAATGATGCGATGAGCAAAGCTACACACATTACCAGTTTGGAATTTGTAAACCAGCGCCTCGTACCAAACGCCATTGAGCCACGCTGCTACAACAGTTCGTATGATCCCGCCACTGAAAAATATACTTTGTACACCAGCTCTCAAAACCCACATCTCATTCGCTTATTGATGTGCGCATTTGTACTGGGGATCCCGGAACATAAGGTCCGGGTGGTAAGCCCTGATGTAGGCGGTGGTTTTGGAAGTAAGATATTTCATTATACCGAGGAAGCACTGCTTACCTGGTGTACCAAAAAAATCGGGCGTCCTGTTAAATGGACTGCTGAACGAAGTGAAAGCTTTATGCTGGATGCACATGGCCGTGATCATATCACCAAAGCAGAGATGGGTTTCGATAAAGAAGGGAAGATTGTCGCCCTGCGCGTAAAAACCTTTGCCAATATCGGCGCTTATCTTTCCACTTTTGGCAGTTGTGTTCCCACTTATTTGCACGGCACCCTGCTGCAGGGTTTATACACAACACCAAAAATAAATGTAGATGTTACTGCCGTATTCACCAATACAACCCCGGTTGATGCTTATCGCGGCGCCGGACGCCCCGAAGCCACTTATTTGCTCGAAAGATTGATCGATCTGGCAGCATTGGAAATGAATACTGATCCCGCTGAGTTGCGGTTTAAAAATTTCATTCCACCTTTTGACGGCGTGAATCAGCCGGGTTATCAAACCCAGGTGGCATTGCAATATGATAGCGGGAATTATGAAGGCGTATTAAAGAAAGGCCTGGAGATGCTTGGCTACGCGGATGTACGCAAAGCACAGAAAGAAGCTGCTACCAATGGTAAATTGTTGGGCGTAGGTTTTTCAACTTATATTGAAGCATGTGGCATTGCGCCGTCTGCAGTAGTGGGTTCGTTAGGTGCAAGAGCCGGCTTATTCGAAGTTGGCCAGGTCCGGGTACAACCAACGGGGAAAGTAAGTGTTTACACGGGTGCCCATTCTCATGGACAAGGACATGAAACCACTTTTGCGCAGGTCGTCGCCGACAAGTTTGGTATTAGTATGGATGATGTGGAAATTATCCATGGCGATAGCGAAAGTGTTGCATTTGGCATGGGCACCTATGGTTCACGCAGTCTTGCCGTAGGTGGCAGCGCCATTGTAAAAAGCATTGAAAAAATTATAGAAAAAGGGAAAAAGATCGCCGCACACAAGCTGGAAGCCAGTGCGGATGACATAGATTTTGCAGGAGGAAAGTTTACAGTAAAAGGGACTGATAAGTCGGTTGGATTTGGTGAGATCGCGCTCACGGCTTATGTACCGCATATTTATCCCAAAGACCTGGAACCGGGCCTCGACTTCAGCAGCTTTTATGACCCGGCCAATTTCACGTATCCATTCGGTTGTCATATTGCTGTAGTAGAAGTTGACAAAGAAACCGGAAAGGTTGTATTGAAACGTTTTATTGCTGTGGATGATGTCGGTAATGTGATCAACCCAATGATTGTGGAAGGGCAAATACATGGCGGTCTGGCTCAGGGCATCGGGCAGGCGTTGTTTGAAGGCGCCGAGTATGATGACAACGGGCAGCTCACCAACGCCTCCTATATGGATTATTGCATGCCCCGTGCGGATGATTTCCCGATGTTTGAAACGGGCAGCCAGGTCACCCCTTGCCCGCACAACCCGCTTGGCGTTAAAGGCGCCGGCGAAGCGGGTACCATAGGCTCCACGCCGGCGGTAGTGAATGCGGTGATAGATGCGCTCTGGAGCGGTGGACACAAGGTGAAAGATATCCGCATGCCGTTAACACCGGAAAAAGTATGGAGAGCCATGCAGCACTAATTTTATCATCAAAAATCTTACATTATTATGATACCCGCCGCATTCGATTATCAAAAAGTAAGGACCGTTGAGGAGGCCATTGCTGCTTTGGCAGGTGGTGGAAAAATATTAGCCGGTGGCCATAGTTTGATCCCCGCCATGAAGCTTCGGCTGAACCGCCCCCCAAAACTGGTGGACATTGCAGGCATTTCCGATCTTAAAGGTATTAAAGAAGAAGATAGGGAAATCGTCATAGGCGCAACAGCAACGCATGCAGAGATTGCCAATGATAAGCACATTAAAGACAACTTTCCCTTTTTTGCAGAAGGCACTGCTTTAATTGGCGATATGCAGGTCCGCAATCACGGCACTATCGGTGGCAGTATCGCTCATGCCGATCCGGCAGCAGACTGGCCCGCCCTGGTATTGGCAGCCGATGCTGTTATTGAAGTACAGGGCAGCAAAGGCAAAAGGAGAATAAAATCAACGGACTTTTTTACCGGCCTTTTCTCAACGGCATTAGAGGATGACGAAATTATCACCGCTATTCGTATTCCGGTTCCTTCCAATGGGGCTAAGACAACTTATCAAAAGTTCGCGCAGCCTGCTTCAAGGTTTGCCATTGTAGGTTGTGCGGTAATGCGTTTTGCGGATGGCAAAACAAATATTGCATTCACCGGGGTATCGGAAAATGTATTTCGTGCAGGCCGGGCAGAGAAAGTTGTTTCCGGAAACCCATTAAATGATGCTTCCATTGCTGCAGCGGTTGGTGCCGCTCTCCAGGGTGTATCCATTTTGAGCGATCATTATGCATCGGAAGAATACCGCAGCCATCTCGCAAAAGTGTATTTGAAAAAAGCGTTGCTGGCTGTTGGATAAAACCAGGAAGATTGTCAGATGTCAAATCTCAGGACTACCCAATTACAGGATATCCAAAACATGTTGGAGCAGCAGGGATACATAACAGACAAGTCTGTTGCGATGTCTGTTTTTCTCTCCCTGCAATTGAATAAGCCTTTACTGGTAGAAGGACCGGCCGGGGTGGGCAAAACTGAAATTGCCAAAGTGATGGCCAACGCACTGAAGACTGATCTGATCCGGCTGCAATGCTATGAAGGTCTGGATGCAACGCATGCTTTATACGAATGGAATTATCAGCGGCAATTGCTGCACCTCAAGATGACGGAGCATGACTCCCATTCGGTCGATGAAAAGGAAAAAACGATATTCAGCGATGCCTTTTTGATGAAACGCCCCCTTTTGCAGGCTATTACCCATCACCAAAAACCAGTCTTACTCATCGATGAAATTGACAGGAGTGACGAGGAGTTTGAAAGCTTTTTACTGGAGATGCTGAGCGACTGGCAGATAACCATTCCGGAAATAGGCACCATGAAGGCCACATTTATTCCGCAGGTGATATTGACCAGCAATCGTACCAGAGAACTGAGCGAAGCCCTGCGCCGGCGGTGCTTGTATTTATACATTGACTATCCTGATTTTGAAAAAGAATGGCTGATCGTCAAAAACAGGGTGCCGGGTGTTGATGCAAAATTGGGTGCACAGATCACCCGGTTTATGCAGGAGCTGCGCCTGCTGAAGTTGGAAAAAACACCTGGCATTGCAGAAACAATTGACTGGGCAGTCGCCTTGTCGGTCCTGCACGTTGACCATCTTGATAAAACAACGATCGAACAAACACTGGGTGTCGTACTGAAGGAATGGCGGGATACGCGGCAGGTGCAAATGTCATTAAGCGAATTGATGGAGAAGACAAAGATCCATTCCAAATTTGATAGTCCATGATTGGCAGATTGACCTCACTTTCAAAGAACATTGTGCAGTTCTGTATATTTCTGCGCAGCAAGGGATTTGCTGTTGGCGTGGAAGAAGAGGCTATCATGCTCGAAGTATTACAGTTCCTGGATTATACAAGCTATGAGGCGTTTTTTATGTCTTTGAAAACGGTGCTTTGCCGCAGCAAAACGCAATGGGATGCGTTTGATAAGCTTTTCAGGGAGTACTGGGAGCAGGTTAGCCAGGCGGTGGATGCAAAGCTGAAAGCCGAAACGAAAAAAAAGAAACAGCCTGTTTCCCGGCAGCAACAATTCAGCTCATTAATGGCCTGGATGAAGGGTAATAAAAATAAGGAGGCGGAAGAAACGGCTGCCTATAGTATGAACGAAGCTCTATCCAGGAAAGATTTTTCGGCTGTACCTGAAAGCGAAGTGGATGAACTCATGAGATGCATCAGGAACTTGTCGAGACGGCTTGCCGCAAAAGCGAACCGGCGCTATGAATTTACCCGTAAAATTGACTTACCCGATTTACGAAAAACCCTGAGAAGAAATCTCCGCAGAGGCGGCGAACTGATCGATATTATCTATCGCCGGCCTAAACGCAACCGCCTAAAGCTACTGCTGCTTTGTGATGTAAGCAAATCCATGGAATTATATTCGGCATTTCTGCTTCAGTTCATGTACGCCTTTCAACAGGTGTATAACCGGATGGAAACATTTGTCTTCAGCACATCACTTAAAAGAATAACGCCTTTGTTGAAACAAAAAAACTTTCATGATACATTGGAGTTATTGAGTACCGAAAGTGATGGGTGGAGAGCGGGTACCAGGATCGGAGAGTCGCTACATGCATTTGTGGAAGACTACAGCAGGAAATTAGTCGATTCGGGAACTATTGTAATCATACTAAGCGACGGATGGGATATGGGTAATATTGATATGCTTCAAAAAAGTATGAAGATCATACAGGAGAAAACAAAAAAAGTGATATGGCTAAACCCACTGGCTGGATATGCTGCTTATCGTCCTGATGTCGCAGGAATGAAAGCTGCCATGCCTTATATTGATGTATTTGCACCTGTTTACAACGCAGAAAGTTTAAGGACACTAACAAAATGGTTATAACCATTTTCCGGGTTGTCTTTTTTCTTCCCTTCAATGAATTATTTGCAGAGCTGTTCAGGCAATATCAAAGCCGCGTACATCGAATGATTTACGCGGCTTTGTGTTTTTAAGAAATAGCATCAGGAATATTGTAATCAGGCATCCGGTATCTCAGGCTCTACTAACTTAGCCAGCTTTTCCAGCGACTCCTGCCAACCTAAATAGCACATTTCAACAGGTATAGCAGGAGGAATTCCTTCCTGTGTAATTTTTATTTCTGTACCCGCAATGGTTTTCCGGAGCGAGACAGTGACGGTCATTTCTCCCGGCAGGTTTGGATCATCAAACTTATCAGTGTATTTCAAAAACTCATTAGGTTTGATTTCCAGGTAGGTTCCACCGAATGAATGGCTATTCCCGGTTGAAAAGTTTTGGAATGACATCTTATGAGAACCACCAATCTCTACCTTCATTTGGTGAACGGTGCAAAGAAAACCATAAGGAGGCAACCATGACGCAATGGCGGAGGCTTCAGTAAATGCGCGGTATACTTTTTCCGGCGATGTTTTAAGAACTCTGTGCAGCGAAACAACATTGTTGGACATAAGCTATGTTTTTGATCCTACTCGTCTGGCTTTTCGGCTCCGCCCGTTTTTGAAGTGGTCACTGCTCCACTTACCATTTGTATTGGTTGAACAAAATTAAAACGGATGGGTTTCTCCTGGCATGGGCATTTGCGCCAATATGAAGGCAGTTTGCGACTATTTGCATGTGTGCAAAGTGAGGATAAGCATAATCGAAACAGGACTATCTTAAGGTATTGAAAAAACTAATACCCTGTTTGAAAGATTTTCCAGACCTTTGGCACTCCGCTCCGATCCCACCCTTCTTCCCGGAATTCACCAGGAAGAAACCCAATTTATTTACTTTTCATTGATTAGGATATGCCCAATCCATATATTTCTCTATTACGTACCGCCTGGCATTATGCACGCCATGAACGAAAGAAATACGTACTTATATATACGTTATTCGTTTTCGCCAATGTGATCTTCTCCCTGAACCCCATTCTTTTCGGATGGTTTATCGGGAAAATTCAACAGGATACCCAACGGGTCTTTTATTATGCCCTTCTCTACGCCCTTACTTATTTTGGATTGAAATTCGTGGAATGGAGCTTCCACGGGCCTGCCCGTATTATGGAGCGCCAACTGGCCTTCAACCTCAGCCGCAACTTCCTGATGGAACGCTATCACCAGGCACTGCACCTGCCGGTAAAATGGCACCAGGACCATCACAGCGGTTCTACCATCAACCGCATCCGGAAAGCCTATGAAGCACTGAAAGAGTTTTTCGACAAAGGATTCATGTACATCCATGCGCTGTCCAAGCTGGTGTTTTCTGTGATCGCCATGCTGTATTTCTCTCCGCTGTTTGGCAGCATCGGCATCCTGCTCGGCATCTTCACCATTTGGGTGATCATGAGATTCGACAAGCCCTTCATCAAAACACTCGATGAGGTGAATGAGCGGGAGCACGTTGTATCTTCTACGCTGTTCGACAGCTTGTCGAACATCATGACCGTCATCACGCTTCGCCTGGAGAAAAGCATGGAAGGTGGCTTGCTGAACAAAGTGCAGTTGATTGCACGGCCGTTCAGAAAGAATGCGGTGATCAATGAATGGAAATGGTTTGTGGCCGATATGCTGGTGACCCTCATTTATGTGGTGATCGCCGCAGGATTTGTATACCAAAACTGGGAATCCGGTAAGATGTTCCCCGTGGCCGGACTGGTTACCCTGCTGGGCTTTGTTACCCAGTTCACCACCGTATTCCACGACGTGGCCTGGCAATACACCGAAATTATACAGTCCAACACGCATGTAGAAACGGCCCGGAATATAGAAAAGGCCTACCAGGAACAGCATCGCCCCGACCAACCCACAGACTTGCCCGGTAACTGGCAAACCATTGAGCTTAAAAACCTCCATTTCTCACACCGTAATCAATACGACAGCGACCACGCCCCGCAAAGCCTGCATAACCTGCACCTCACGATCGGCCGGGGGAAAAAGATTGCCCTGATTGGTGAAAGCGGTAGTGGAAAGAGCACTTTGTTGTCTTTATTAAGAGGGCTGTACAATCCTGAGGCAGGCATACAGTTACTGGTAGATGGTAAACCCTTTGCGCTGGCCACGATCAATGAAACCGTCACGCTGTTCCCACAGGAGCCGGAGATCTTTGAAAATACCATTGCTTACAATATCACGCTCGGCCTTCCCTTTACCGACGAGGAGATCATGAAGGTTAGTGAAAGCGCTCATTTCACCGATGTGATTCACCAACTGCCCAAAGGATTGGAATCGGATATACGGGAAAAAGGCGTAAACCTGTCTGGTGGTCAGAAACAACGGCTGGCGCTGGCCCGTGGTATCCTGGCGGCCAGTGAAAGCGAAGTCGTGTTGCTGGATGAACCCACCAGCAGTGTTGATCCTAAAACGGAAGCCATGATCTACCAGAAAATGTTTACTGCTTTCAAGAACAAGGCGCTCATTTCCTCCATGCATCGCCTGCACCTGCTGTATCAGTTCGACTATATTTATGTGCTGAAGCAGGGAAGGATTGTAGCGGAAGGAACGTTTGACTACCTGCGCGAACACAACCCCCTCTTCCAGGAACTATGGAAACACCAGGAGGAAACTGCCAAATAACAGTAAGTCCGGGCAATACAACGGAGTCGCTTAAACAATAATTATCCTTACCGGAAACCCAATTGCCTGAAGAAAGATTCTTTATAGTTTTTGCCGATAGCAATTTCGTATTGGGCAATACATACCTGTTCCTTATTGAAGGATTGAATAGCATCTACATTGACTACGGAGGAACGATTGATGCGTGCAAACCTGCTGTAATTGATCCGCCGCATTACCTGCATCAGGGATAGCCGGATAGTAAACTTCTTATCCTTAATAACAATATGGACATAATTACCCTCTGCTTCCATGTATAGTATTTCACGGAGGTTTATTTTGACAAACTGGAAGTTGCGCTTCAGGAAAATATAATTCCCCTGCCGCAGAATAATCTCATTGTCTGTAACATCCTGCCCGTTCCTTTTCACAGCAGCCGGCAGCAGGGAATGTTCTTCTGTCATAATATCCTGCTCTCCGCAGGTGATGAAATTATGGATGGCCATCTCGGTGGTAATACATACCTTACTACTATTATAGGGCTGCGTAAGAAAAGCTACCGGGTATGTCTGTTTAATTCTGCTGATGGTGGCGTCGTCGGCAATCTCTATAAGATAAACAACCGGTACCCGCTTTATTTTCATTAATTCATGCACCGTATCAATACTGTCCCTATCACCCGGGATATGGATATTTATTAAAATAATGTCCACGTCATTTTCCCGGAAAAGCCGGCTTGCTTCTTCCCCCTGCTCCGCAATACCAGCTATTACATATCCATGTTGCTCCAGGCTGACTGATATCCCCAGGGCCAGCATGGGATCGGCTTCTACTATCAGGACTTTTACCAGTTCGGGCTCAATTTTCATAGAAACATCATTTCTGTGCACTGTAAAACATTAGCACATAAAACACTGCAGCAAAATTGAGCTATTAAATGCGGTAGTGTGGTAGTAATAGTTGGATTTTTGGCTGTACCAGTGGCCTCATAATATATTAAATTTTCACCATAGACCAAAGCTGTCTATTTGACAATTATCATCAATTGAAATATTAAATTATTATTACTTTGCTCCAGATATAACCAACTAAACACCTGCCTTTTGCGATCGATCCTACAATTCTTCGCTTGTCTATTACTGTTTCCGTCATCAAAAGGACAAACAGACCTTCGTGGATATAGCGTTATCAATTATAATAGCGATAACGCCCTGCCCCAAAACAGTATCAATGACATGGCCTTCGACAGCAATGGCTTTCTGTGGCTGGCAACCGAAATGGGCATGGTTCGTTTCGACGGAAAGAATTTCCGGGAATACAATATGGCTAATTCACCTGCCTTATATACCAACAGGTGTTTCCTGGTCAATGAAGTGAAGGGAAAGATAGTATTAGGACCTGGTTTTTCCGGCCACCGGATGCTAACAGTAACAGATGATTACCGTTTACAGGAAGACAGCCTTCTTTCTGCCAATCCTTATCAATGTAACCGGTGGAGCAATTGCCTGTTTTATTATGACCACATCTTTAAAAAATGGGGGCATGATTCTACCGCCTTCAAAGGACTGTTGCAAAGTCTGGACTTTAATGGCGACCTGGTTACGGTAAATGAACGACAGGCTTATGTAAGAAAAGATTCGAGCTGTTATTACCTTAATGACCATATAGCCGGTGTTGATCTGCTGACCGAAGTTGAGGGCCATGCACTAAAGATCCTGTTCATGGTAGGAGACATTTTCTTCTATGTTGACAGGCAGAATCGCATTTACGCTTATAAGGAGGGCCGCTGGCAAAAAAAAATCGGTTGCAGTGATAGGCTCAGGGAAATCTTCGGCCAGGCCGAATCAGGGGCGTACCCAAGTCAGTATACGGTAAATGCCATCAGGGATAGCAGCCATACATTTCTTATTTATAAAGGAAATATCCTGCTACTGAATGTACGGAACGGAGTCCTGGACTTCGAAGTACTGGCCTCCAATACTTCCATCAGAAATATCAACTGCCTGATATATGACGAGGTATACCGCACGCTATATATAGGCACGGCCACCAGCGGATTATATATTCTCAAAAAACACCAGTTCAGGCGGCTTTTTTTTACCAGCGATCACTATGCCGTCAATAGCTTGTATGCGCAGGTAGAAGTATCAGATGGCAGCATCCTCACTTCATCCGGCGTCCTGAACCGGAATAGTGAGATAAATGTCGCTACCCCGGGTTTGTACGACCGGCCCGCCCTGCTGCGATCGTCTGACGGTTATATCTGGTACTCTAACTATGACTCCTTTAAAAGGATTGACACCAGCCTGCACAATCCTGTTACCATTCAATACCTCGGGGGCTGGCTGATGGCGATCATCGAAGCCAGCAATAAAGACATCCTGTACTGCACATTGCATAAGTTATTCCGCCGGAGGGGAAAGGAGGTCATCACTTTACTGGATACACCTGCATTGATGCAGGGCGCGGATATACAGGTGATCCGTGAAATGCACCCCAATGAATTATGGATCGGCACTTCATCGGGATTATTTTCATATGATCTCGTAAAGGGTACGCTTCGCCGTTTAGCATTACAGGATGCTTCTGTAAGGGCTATCTACAAAGCGAAGGATGGAAGCGTGTGGATCGGCACTTACGGGCAGGGTTTCTATAAGTATAACAGAGGACGTTACCTCAAAATGCCCATAGATCCCAGGAACAACCTGGCCACCATTCATTGTTTCATGGAAGACAGACAGGGGAATTTCTGGCTGCCCACGAATAAAGGCCTGTACAGGGTGGCAAAAAAAGAACTGGATAGCTACGCAGCCGGCAATAATGAGAACGTCTTTTATTATTATTTCGACAAGTCATCCGGGTATACCACGAATGAATTCAATGGTGGCTGCACGCCCTGTGGTATTGTTATGCGCAATGGCCATTTTTCCCTTCCCTCCCTCGACGGGCTGATACAATTCAACCCCGACAGCATATCTATTGAGCCGCCTGACCATCCCATATTTATAGACCGGGTCATCACAGACGACAGGAAGGTTTCCTCCGGTGATCATTTTGAACAGCAGCAGGACTCCGGCCCATTGGTCTTTGCGATCGCCTCCCCTTATTTTGGCAATCCGGTCAACCTGCACCTGGAGTATTCTATACCGCAACTGGACAATAAATGGCGCCCAGTGAATGACGACGGGAAACTGGTGCTGACAGGTCTGGGTAAAGGCAATTATACGCTCATCATCCGGAAGCAGGAGTATTACGGGCGGTATAGCTATAAGACAACCGGGTGGACCATACTCCCCTACTGGTATGAGACGATCTGGTTCCGGCTCCTTGTGGCACTGGCAGCTACTGGTATCCTTTCTTTTATTTTTTGGCTCCGTTACGCCCGCCAGGTAAAAAGGGCAGAGCTGCTCGAATACAAGGTAGCAGAAAGGACGCAGGCACTGTCTGCAACCAACCAGGTAAAAGAAAAGATGATTGCCGTTATCCTGCACGACCTGCGTTCACCACTTCGCTTCCTGAATATGCTGGCCGTTCATATTTATGATAATAATCAAAAGGCTTCCCGTCCGGAGTTGGCCGACATGCTGTTGAAGTTCCGGAATGCGACCAATGACCTGAATGAATTTACGCAGGATTTCATGACCTGGGCCAATGCACAGAAAGAGGGGTTTGTTATAAACCAGGAAACTATCGTTCTTCGTGAGATCGCCGGCGGTATTGTTTCCTTGTATGAGCCGGGGGCTGATATGCGCAACAATACCATACTCAACCTGGTCCCTCCTGCTATTACGCTGGTTTCAGATCCCAATATATTAAAGCTGATCATCCGCAACCTTACAGATAATGCCAACAAATACACCCTGAATGGGGAAATACGGATCGAAGCCATGCAGGATGCTTCTGCCGTGCACATTATTATCACCGATACCGGCAAAAGCATGGAAAAGGAGTTGATAGCGGGACTCCTTAACAATACCTATCAGCCGGATAATAACGATCATGGGTTTGGCTATAAGATCATACTGGAATTATTAGCCAAAATACAGGGGAAGCTGGCCATAGATGCCCGCGAAACAGGCAACAGGATAACACTGACTTTCAGGACAGCTTAATCAGGCTATATCAAACCGCTTTACCATCCTGGTCAGTTCTATTACATTGCTGACTTTCAACTTTTGCAGAATGTTGGCCTTGTGCGTACTAACGGTAGAGATATGGATGGATAATATATCGCCGATCTCCGACACATTTTTCCCCTCCACCAGGTGCGTCATGACTTCGAGTTCACGGGCAGACAAGCTTTCAAACAAACTGCCGGCAGCCCCTTCCAGCGCATCACGGTTAATGATTTCCTGCAGTTTGGAACTCATGTATTTCCTGTTGTTCATGACGCTGGCAATAGCCTTGCGGATCTCAGCATTATCAGCTTCTTTATTAAGGAATCCCATGGCCCCCAATTGCAGGTATTTTTTAGCATAGATCTCCTCGCTGCTCATGGTAAGGATCAACACTTTCAGTTTCGGCTGATGGGTGAATATGTTTTTCAACAAACTGACCGAGTCGGTACCAGGCATGTTAATGTCCATTATAACGAGGTCGTATGGGGTAGATTGGATATGCTCCCAGGCGCTGTTGCCATCGTAGCACTCATCTATCTGTACATTTAAATATTCCGCTTTTATAAGAACACTGACCCCTGTTCTTACGATCGTGTGATCATCGGCGATTAATATCCTTTTCAATAAGTTAGGCTTTGGAGTTAGGAGAAAACGGTTGCTATCAATAGTAATATTACAATAATAGCAAATGTTTTTGAAGGAAAAGTACGAAACCGGTATCGTAATGAAGATATTCAACCGTTTAGCCGGTTTCACCGTTTTATTCCTATTCATTTTTCCAATTAATTCTACCTCATTTCCGGCAACAAATCACATACTTGCGCACAGAACATGTAATTGCCCTATAATTATACTTATTTGCCAGTTACACTTTTACAAATAAGAATAATGCATTACACCATCCCTAACCTTATGAACTTATTAATTACCCTGGTAAGCCTTATCCTGCATATGTCCGTTTAAAATCCAATATCACGCTCTGGTGTGATATTAAAAGTCCAAAGGCCCGTTGTATACGGGCCTTTGCTTTTATCTGGTCAGGATGGGTCAAGGCTTATTAGTCAGCCGCTTAGTGCCGGATGACCAACTTCGTACTTTCATAATTCGTTCCATCTCCCAGCTTCAACAGGTACATACCACCAGGTAATGCGTGCAAATCATGCAAATAAATGGTGTTCTTACCCTTGCGCGCCTGGTACTGCATGGAGAAAACAGTATTTCCCTGCAAACTCACCAATTGGACAGTCAGCTTCGTAGGGTGCGCTGCCAAAAAGCGTATACTGGCATCGGTATCAATAGGATTAGGTGTTACCGTTATCCGTTTGTCGTTCGCCACAGCCGTCAAAGCCGGAACCGGTGAGGGTGTAGTGGCAAGTATCGTACAGGTGAGCGGAAATGCCGGCGTCGCGACAACCTGCAGAATGCCTGCATTACCGCCAGTGGCTCCAAACGTGGCAGGCGCAATACCCTGCGTAGTGCCGGCAGCGCCGCCCGTCACCGAACTGGAAGCGTTGAGGGAGGCAGTGCTGTAAATAACACCACCACTGCCACCACCGCCGGGGCCATGCGGAGAGCCTCCTCCTGTGTTACTGGCCCCATTGCTCCCATTGGCATTTACAGTAACACCGCCAAGGCCACTCCCTGCAACGATCAATACGCTGCCGCCGGCGCCTCCCCCACCTCCACCATCATTTAACAGGGTCGTGTTAGGGGCTGCCCCATTAGCCGTAATAGTACCGGTCCCGAATATACTGCCGGCCCGGACTATAACGATTCCACCCCCGGGAGCGCCGCTGCTGGCCAAACCAAGGTTGGGGGTACCTGTACCACCATCGGTACTGCCTGCGCCACCACCGCCGCCCATCACCAGCCGTGTGGGACTTACCTCCGCAAATGCGGCGCCTCCCAGTCCGCCGGAAAAGAGTTGCGAAGACCAACTTCTGCCGCCTCCGCCCCCAATGCCGCCATTGCCACCACCACCGCCACCGGCATTATTGCTATTACTATTCGGATTGCCGTCGGTGGCTCCTCCTCCTGCATTACCCGGTGCGCCGCGTTGCCGGCAACCGTTCGGGTAACCTTCCAGTGCAGCCGTCAGATCTACCAGCGTGGTATTGCCGCTGGCGAAGAGATAACGGGGTGTTCCCGCGATCCCTTCTCCCTTGGTAGCGCAGGTATTCAAAGTGGAAGCCACCCTATAATCTGTAGCTGCGCCCCCGTTATTGGGATTACTATGTCTGAGTCCCCCTCCCCCACGAAATCCCCGGCCGGTAGCATTGATCAATTGCCCGTTCATATTAAGGACATTAACAGCGCACAGCAGTACAACGCCGCCCGTTGTTCCATTCCAGGCAGGAGCGGTTACAGTGCCTGTTAACGTAATATTATAATATACCGGCACGCGGATAACCTGGTAACGATATTGCCCATCGGCGCCATAATTCGAATTCTGGTAACTGTTTGTCAACCCCGATTGAAGGGTAAGCGTACCACCGCCTATACCAACAGCGTTGGTGGCCACTGCATATTCCATATTACCCGCCCTCAGCGATGCGTTGTTCCTATAGCCACGCCCAACACCGGTGCCACTGCCATAGTTAGCATTGTTGTTGGTAAATATCTGCGCTCCCTGCATTTGTATAATTAATACAATATCCGATGCGCTGATGGGGACAGTGCCGTAGGTAGCCGCCCCCAGTGTAATGCTGGTGCTCCCCGCAGATGCCACTGCGGTTGTGCCAGGATAGTACGTATTGGGAAAGGAGCTGATCGATGTAGCTACCGCAGGCGGGCAACTCTGTGCGCGTAAGATTTCACCAGGCAACAAGATAGCGGTTAGCAGCGCAGCAAATAAATAGATATTTGCATGCCCCGGGCGTACAAGTGGCTTCATAATATATTGGGATTTTCAATTATGAGCCAAAATAAATGATCTGCACTACCCTTTCGGGACATTGTATGTCAATGATCCCTTTATTGTATCTGAAGAGGGAAAACTCAATGATAAAGGTCCAGCCTGAAGTGGAAGCAAAAACAGTAAATCCCTACGGCTGCTTCCAATTGTTATTGCTCCTGTTATGGTCGGGAAATACATTGTCAGGATCTATTGTTACACTGGAAACAGGCTCCCTAATACCTGTTTTAAAAACATACCGGTAATCATATTGCCAGATCTCCACCGGGAATGTATGCCGTGTTTTCTTACCGCTTACAGTAGAGATTTCAACAACCAGTGGCATAGCTGCTTTTTCCAGGTTCTCAATAATGATCTCAGCGGCTTTGGATGCATCATACCGCACTGCAGCAACAGCCTGATCGAGCTTGTAATTTTCCATAAATGCCTCCTTCCAGAACCAGGTAAGGTCTTCGCCGGTAGCGCTGTTCATGCAGCGGAAAAAATCCCAGGGCGTGGGATGTTTAAAAGCCCATTGCCGGATGTAATGACGAAACGCATAATCGAATCGCTCTCCCCCTACAATATGGTTTCTCAGCAAACCAAGCAGGTAAGCTACTTTCAGGTATTGTGAGGAAAGGATCATATCTCCTTTTATCGCATCCGGCCTGGTAAGCATCGGCACTGCACTGTCGGCAAAATAAGCGGCCGCCGGTGGCGCCAAAGGAGCATATCCTGCAAACTCACCCTGGTTAAAATCCTCGCAGGCCAGGTAATCAATAAACATGTTGAACCCTTCATCCATCCAGGCGTACTTGCGTTCATTGCTGCCAACGATCATTGGGAACCAGGTATGTCCCAGTTCATGGTTTACTACACGCCAATAATCATTGCCGGTATCTTTGGCAGAACAAAATACAATACCGGGATATTCCATGCCATCCAGGTTGGAGGCAACATTGACCGCACAGGGATAAGGATAGGGATACCACTTTTTAGAAAAATACTCGATGGTATATTTGATATACTCCGATGATCTGTCCCAGCTTCCCGGCAGTTTGGAAGCTACGGGATATAAAGAAATCCCGAATGCTTTTTTCCCGCCGGGCAGGTTGATGCGAATACCTTCCCATACAAAAGCTTTTGAAGCGGTCCAGGCAAAATCACGGCTATCTTTGATCCGGAATTTCCAGGTACAGGTGGGCCGTGATGGTCTTGAAGCTGCACTCGTAACTTCTTCAGGCGTACGGATAAATACTTTGGTATCGCTGTTCTGGGCCTGTTGCCAGCGCTTTAACTGAAGGGGCGTTAATACGGCTGCCGGATTTAATAATTCACCGGAGGCCGATACAATGTAAGCAGACGGCAAGGTAATGTTGACGTTAAAATCGCCATACTCCAGGTAAAATTCGCCATTACCCAGGTAAGGCAGGGTATTCCAACCTTCTACATCATCCAATACACAAAGACGGGGATACCACTGTGCCATGGAATAAATATTCCCGTTTGGGGTGGGCATGATATCTGTTCTGTTCACATTAAAGTCGGCATTGTAGAAAAAGCGGGGAATGATATAGCTGTATACGATCTTAATGCTGATGGTACCTCCGGCAGCCAATGGCTGCGATAACCGCAATTGCAGCCGGGTATCATCCACCAGGTAGTCGGCATTCACCGTATCTGCTTTATTTTCCTTTTGGGGAATCAATTGAATGGCCTTAATAGCAAATCCACCTTCGAAAGTTTTCCCCAGTTTGGCGTTATTACTGTCCAGGAAAAGCTTTGCATCCAGCCCTTTTGAATGCGGCTTAAATACGTTCTGATCCAATTGCAGCCATAGGTAAGACAAGGAACGGGGACTATGATTGGTATAAGTAATGGTCTCAGTACCATGAATAATATTGCGCTCATCATCCAACAGGGCATCGATGGTATAGTTACAACGGTTTTGCCAGTAAGCCGGTCCGGGCTCGCCATGAGCGGTACGGTACATATTGCCGGCCGGCAAAACAGGCAGGGCAGGGAAAAGGTCCTGTGGATTGTAGGCAGAAGTTCTTTCGCTAAACTGAGCGGTTACGGAAATGTGGATGATTACCAGGAAAAAGAGTCCTATACCCTGTCTCATAAGCAACTGATTTGGATAAAATTAAATATACTAAAAGTCCAAAACTCTCAAAAAAGTTATAGAGCTCCTATAGAGCTTTTACAGAGCAACTATAGAGGTCTTATAGAGCTTGTCTTCCAGGGATGCTCCGGGGAACAGCCGGAGGCAATGGTAGGGTGAAGGTAGGCAGCCGTATGTTAACCGCGTTAACAAGTCATTTACAAAAGCAGGCTACCACCTTTTCACCTTTACTACTAATTTTACTACGCTTGCCATAGGATACAGATCATCCATTGAATGTTTCAACAATGTGGCAGGAGAAAACGATGCCTTTCCATTTAAAAAGAAAGGCTTTATTTTTTTTAGCGGCATTGATAGACTGTTATCATTTCTGAGGCCAGATGATGAGTTTTTTAATCAGATTTATTTTATCGCTGTGTTTTCTCTTCTGGGGAGGATATGCGCCTGCAAATCAGGGGCATTTGGGCTATTCCCGTAAAAGAATAGCACACAGCTCCGTACATGCCAGCTATTCCCGCCAGCTAGGCGGTGAAGTCACGGTGAGTAAGGCCGGGTCTTCAGATACCGGCAATAAGACCAATGAGATCATCATTGCTGTAGAAATTGAGGAAGATGACGAATCAGCATCCTCCAAAAAACAGGGAGGCACCAGTCATTATCCTATCTCCTATTTATACGCCCCGGAGCCGGGAGGCGATTATTGCAACGGCTGCAACCGCTTACCCTTCTGTGAACACTTCTCGAGAACCTCTTCTTATAAATTTATCCTGCACCGGGTAATCAGGATATGATGTTATATTCCCCGGCAGGCAACCGGAAGTTGCCTGACTTTTCTGCCATTCATTTTTTACGGTTTGGCCTCCATGGCACTTAGCTACAGGAGTCAGGTGTTGTACGCACCATTCAAAAAAGAATTATCAACCAACCCAGGGATAAGCCCCCATTAATTATTATGAAGAGAATTTTCATGCTCATGGGCTTGTGTGCTTTATTGTGTCATACAAGCTGCAAACCCAAGGAAGAAAAGAAAGAAGAAGCCACCAAATTTCTGGTTACCGGCCCCTTGAAGATGGACACCACCGTCACCAATCATTACGTGTGCCAGATACGGTCCATACGCAATATTGAACTGCGGGCCCAGGAAAAAGGTTACCTGGAGAATATTTATGTAGACGAAGGCCAGTTTGTAAAGAAAGGACAACTCCTGTTCAAGATCATGCCTAAGATCTATGAGGCTGAGCTGCAGAAAGCACAGGCGGAAGTGAACGCCGCAGAGATTGAAGTGCAGAATACCCAACCCCTGGCGGAGAAAAACATCGTGTCGAAAAATGAACTGGCCATGGCGCAGGCCAAGCTCGGCAAAGCAAAAGCTGAATTGGAACTGGCCAAAGTGCACCTGGAGTTTACGAATATAAGAGCCCCCTTTGATGGACTGGTAGACCGCCTCCATTTAAAGCTGGGCAGCCTTGTAGAAGAAGGTGAATTGCTCACCAGCCTGAGTGACAACAGCCAGATGTGGGTGTATTTCAATGTTTCCGAACCTGAATACCTCGACTTCCAGGCCCAGGCCAAAACAAAAGGGAAGCTGGCAGTAAACCTGTTAATGGCCAATAATGAAGTGTTCAAACATCCCGGTGTGGTGGAGACTATTGAAAGTGAGTTTAACAATGAAACCGGCAATATTGCCTTCAGGGCCACCTTTCCCAACCAGGAAGGATTGTTAAGGCATGGAGAAACCGGTAATATACTCCTGAAAGAGCAGTTTAAAGATGCCCTGATCATTCCGCAGAAAGCAACGCTTGAGATCATGGACAAGAAGTATGTGTATATCGTAGATAAAAACAACGTAGTGAAGTTAACGCCCATTACCATTGGCGCTGAAATGCCGGACTTATATGTAATCAAAGAAGGTATAGCTGAAAACGATAAGATATTGCTGGAAGGCATACGGAAAGTAAAGAACAATGATAAGATAGCTTTTGATTTCGAAGAGCCACAGTCGGTAATCACGCATTTAAAGTTGCCAACAGAATAATCCAAGTACCCAAAAAAGCAAGCGATGTTTAATATATTCATGAAACGGCCGGTCTTTGCGATAGTCATATCGGTTATGATTATCTTCATGGGCGTACTGGCCATTAACACCCTGCCCACCTCGCAGTTCCCTTCTATTGCGCCGCCCAGGGTGATCGTTAGTGTATCTTATCCCGGCGCCAGTGCTGATGTGCTGGTTAAGTCTGTGCTCATTCCGATGGAGAAAGCCGTTAACGGTGTGCCGGGTATGAAGTATATGACCTCTGACGCCACGAGTGCCGGCGAGGCCAATATACAGGTGGTTTTTGATCTTGGTACCGATCCCAACCAGGCCGTGGTAAACGTTAAGAACCGCATTGAGCAGGTAACAAACAGGTTGCCTGTACTGGTACAGCGTGAAGGTATCATCGTTAATATCTTACAGCCCAACATGCTGATGTATGTTAACGTGTATAGTAAAGATCCCAAAGCAGATGAAAAGTTTCTCTACAACTATGCCAACGTTAATATTTTAAATGAATTAAAACGGGTAACCGGTGTAGGTAACGCCCAGATCCTCGGTAGCCGGCAATATGCCATGCGGGTATGGCTGAAGCCCGACCGGATGCGTGCCTACAATGTATCTACAGACGAAGTGATGGAAGCGCTGGGCAGTCAAAGTATTATTGGTTCACCCGGCAGGTTGGGCAGAAGTGATGGTAAACGTTCAGAAGCGCTGGAATATGTGTTGACCTACCAGGGAAGGTATAACCAGCCGGAGCAATATAAGGATGTCATTATCCGCGCCAACTCCAACGGCGAAATGCTTCACCTGAAAGATGTAGCCGATGTGGAGCTGGGCAGTGAATATTATGATATTTATTCCAACCTCAACGGCCACCCTTCGGCAGCGATCGTATTGAAGCAAACGTATGGTAGTAATGCCAGTGATGTAATTAAAAGTCTCAAAGCAAAACTGGATGAGATCAAGGCCAGTTCTTTTCCTCCGGGCATGGATTACGAGATCAGTTATGACGTGTCTACCTTCCTGGATGCTTCTATTGAAAAGGTAGTGCATACACTGGGAGAGGCCTTCATACTGGTGGCCATCGTGGTATTCCTGTTCCTGGGCGACTGGCGCTCTACCCTTATCCCCACACTGGCCGTTCCGGTATCGCTGATAGGCTCCTTCTTTTTCATGCAGCTTTTCGGACTGAACATTAACCTCATCACTTTGTTCGCGCTGGTGCTGGCCATTGGTATCGTGGTAGACAATGCGATCGTGGTGATCGAGGCCGTACACGCCAAGATGCATGAAGAGAACCTCTCGCCGTACCAGGCTACTTATAAAGTGGTGCATGAGATCAGTGGCGCCATTGTGGCCATCACGTTCGTAATGACAGCGGTGTTTATCCCCGTTGCCTTTATGTCGGGCCCGGTAGGTATATTCTACAGGCAGTTCTCCATTACCATGGCCACGGCCATCGTACTGTCTGGCGTGGTAGCGTTGACCCTTACGCCGGTGCTCTGCGCCATCTTATTGAAGAATACACATGGAAAACCTAAGAAAAAGACACCGATCGATAAATTCCTTGACGCCTTCAACAGGGGCTTCGAAAAACTGACGGGCAGGTATGCAGGACTGTTAAAGCTGATTGCCAACCGCCGGTTGATCACTTTCGGCATGTTGCTGGCTTTTGGTTTCGGCATATTCGGCATTGGCAAAACGCTGCCCGCCGGCTTTATTCCCAACGAAGACCAGGGCATGATCTACGCCATCATCCAAACGCCTCCCGGCTCTACACTGGAAAGGACCAATCATTTGGCCCGGGAAGTGCAGGAGATAGCGGAGCATGTAGAAGGCATTCAATCTGTTTCCGCACTGGCAGGTTACGAGGTGTTAACGGAGGGCCGGGGTTCCAATGCCGGTACCTGTTTGATCAACCTGAAAAACTGGTCAGCGCGTAAGCACTCGGTAAATGAGATCATCCATGAACTGGAAGAAAAGACCAGGGAAATTCCCGGGGCAACGATCGAGTTCTTCGGACCTCCGGCCGTACCGGGTTACGGTGCTGCAGGCGGTTTCGCATTACGCCTCCTGGATAAGACAAACAGCGATGATTTCAAGGACATGGAAAAGGTGAACGATGATTTTATGGCAGCGTTGCGGGAACGTAAAGAGCTGACGGGCTTATTCACTTTTTTCAGTGCCAATTATCCTCAATACGAACTGGAGATAGACAACCAGGCAGCCATGCAAAAAGGCGTGTCCATTGGTAAAGCGATGGACAACCTGTCGGTGCTGATAGGCAGTAGCTATGAACTTGGTTTCATCCGGTTCGGTACTTATTTCAAAGTATTCGTTCAGGCATCCCCCGAATACAGGGCGCTGCCAGACGACCTGCTGAAGTTGTATGTAAAGAGTGAGCATGATGAGATGGTCCCTTATTCAGCGTTCATGAAGATCAAAAAGTCGCATGGATTAAATGAGATCACCCGGTACAATATGTACAACTCATCTGCTATCAGGGGCGAGCCTGCTCCGGGTTATAGCAGTGGTGAAGCCATCAAAGTGATCCAGGAGGTGGCAGAGAAAACACTGCCACGTGGTTATGCCATCGACTGGGAAGGTCTTTCCAAAGATGAAGCAGGACGTGGTAATGAAGCAATCGTTATTTTCCTGATCGTATTAGGGTTTGTGTACCTGATCCTGGCGGCACAATACGAAAGCTTCCTGCTGCCATTTGCGGTAATCCTTTCCCTGCCTGCAGGCGTTTTCGGATCGTTCTTATTGATCAAGGCCATGGGATTGGCCAATGATATTTATGCCCAGGTGGGGCTGGTAATGCTCGTGGGCCTGTTGGGTAAGAATGCCGTACTGATCGTGGAGTTTGCCGTTCAGAAACACCGGTCAGGCTCTACCGTACTGGAAGCCGCGATAGAAGGCGCCAAGGTGCGTTTCCGTCCGATCCTGATGACCTCCCTCGCCTTTATCGCCGGCCTGATCCCGCTGCTTTTCGCTACGGGCCCGGGCGCCATTGGTAACCGTACCATCGGCTCGTCCTCTGCAGGTGGTATGTTGCTCGGAACAGTATTCGGGGTGATCGTCATTCCGGGGTTGTACTACGTCTTCGGCAAAATGGCAGAAAAGCGGAAGCTCATTAAAGATGAAGAAGAAAATCCCTTAACAGAAGAAATTGACCACAATGTTTAGAAACAGATTATACAAGTATATAGGGATAAGCTGCATGGCCCTGGCCTATACAGCTTGCCAGGTTCCCGTGCTGGTTGGGAAAACGGAGAACAAAACAGTGCCTGCAGGTTATACCAGCTCACCCGATTCCACCAACTCAGCAACGGTGCAGTGGCGGTCCTATTTTACCGATCCCAGCCTGGTAGCCCTGATTGATACGGCTTTGAAAAATAACCAGGAACTCAATATCACGTTACAGGAAATTGAGGTTGCCCGGAATGAAATAAGGGCCCGGAAAGGAGAGTATTTACCCTTTGTAGGTGTAAAGGGGGCTGCCGGATTTGAAAAGGTAGGCAGGTACACCAGCCGGGGCGCCAGTGAAGCCAATATTGAAATTAAGCCGGGCAAAGAAACGCCGGACCCACTACCGGATTTCCTGTTGGGCGCCTACGCTACCTGGGAAGTGGATATCTGGCACAAGCTGCACAATGCAAAGAAAGCAGCCGTAAGCAGGTATTTGGCTACCGTGGAAGGCAGGAACTTCGTGGTGACTACCCTGATTGCCGAGATCGCTAATGCATACTATGAATTACTGGCGCTCGATAATCAACTGGAGATTGTAAAGCAGAATATTGAGATCCAGACGAATGCCCTGGAGATCGTAAAGGCGCAGAAAGAAGCTACGCGGGTTACGGAACTGGCGGTGCGTAAGTTTGAAGCCGAAGTACTCAATACCAGGAGCCTTCAGTATGACATTCAGCAAAGGATCACGGAAACCGAGAACAGGATCAATTTCCTGCTGGGACGGTATCCGCAACCTGTTGCCAGGAATGTGCAGGCTTTTAACAATGCGATGCCCGGCGCCATTCATGCCGGTCTTCCATCACAGTTACTGGCTAATCGTCCCGATATTAAACGGGCCGAACTGGAACTGGCGGCCGCGAGACTGGATATACAGGTGGCCAAAGCGCAGTTTTATCCTTCTTTAGGTATTTCAGCGTCCATCGGTTACCAGGCATTCAATCCGGCCTACCTGTTAAGAACGCCTCAATCCCTATTGTATTCCCTGGCGGGGGAATTAGTGGCGCCGCTGGTGAATAAGAATGCGATCAAGGCTACGTATTTCAATGCCAATGCGAAGCAGATACAGGCTGCTTACCATTACGAACGTACCATCCTGAACGCATACGTGGAAGTGGCCAACCAGTTGGCAAAGATCAATAACCTGGAAAAGAGTTATGACCTGAAATCGAAGCAGGTGGAGGCGCTGACCCAGTCCATTACTATTTCAAATGACCTTTTCAAATCGGCACGGGCAGATTATATGGAAGTGCTGATGACACAACGCGATGCGCTGGAATCGAAGTTTGAACTGATCGAAACCAAAAAGCAGCAGATGAATGCCATGGTGAACATTTACCAGGCATTGGGTGGAGGATGGAATCAGTAAAGTAATTGTTGTCTGTGTAATTATCAAAGGGTGCCAACAGTCAGCGGCACCCTTTTTTTTATTGTCATTTCTCAAAATGCCCCCCTTATTCTACCAATCAGACCTCGGTGTTGTGATTCGTTCCCCGGTAACTTCAGCTAACAGGTGACCGCTTCCAAAGAAGCAGGTCAGGCATGCCCTGTTCTACCCAACCAGGACGTGTAGCATGCGCATGTCCGGTCAATTAAATTAAACCTTTTATGGAAATCAGATCCACTATCTCACGCTTTTCAGGGTTACTGTTAGCAGGCGCCCTGTTATTTTCTGCAAGCTGTAAAAAAGAAGCGCCTGTTGCGCAGGAAGAAGCCGCAGTAAAAGAAGAAGTTCCGGGAAAAGTAAAGGGCGGTTCTCTGGCGGCCGCTAAAGTGCCCGCTACAGAACCATTGCAAACGGCCTCCAATGGCACCTTCCTCATTGTGAACCGCAAGAGCGGCAAACTGCTGGATGTGGCAGCGGGCAACACAGCCAATGGCGCCAATATCCTGCAGTGGGGCGGCAACGGCGGCACCAATCAACGATGGACGCTTACCCAGCTCTCCGGCGGGTACTACTCCATTATCGGTGTACCAAGCGGAAGAGCACTGGAAGTAGTGAACGCAGGAACGGCTGATGGAGATGATGTAAGCATCTACGACTACTCCGGCGCCAACAACCAGCAATGGCAATTTATTAGTATCGGTAGCGGGTACTATCGCATCGTGAACAGGAACAGCGGTAAGGACCTGGATGTAGCCGGACAATCCGTAGACGATGGCGCCAATGTTGCCCAATGGGGTTATTGGGGCGGGGAAAACCAGCAATGGGCTTTGCTGAAGGTTACTTTCAACGGACAATTATCGTGGACACTTACCAGTACCGGTGTGCCATCGGATGTGCAGACCCGGATTACCAACGCGATGAACGATGCGGTTGCCCGCTATAATGCCGGCGCCGATTGGCCTGCCCGTACACTGACCGTTGAATATAATACAGGGGTGGCCACTGCTGATGGCAGCACCAATGGCAATATCCGCTTTGGCCCCAATGCCAGCTACCAGGCGGTACGCACTGCTATGCATGAAATAGCCCATACGTATGGTGTTGGTTTATCTTCCGGATGGACTGCCAATATCTCGGGCGGAAATTTTGTCGGCACCAATGCAGTGGATGTAATAAAGACTTTTGATGGAGCGAGTGCTGTTATTAGCACCGGCGGCGGTCATTTCTGGCCTTATGGATTGAACTATGATAATGAATGGTCATCGGCCAACGCTTACCGGCATGTAAAGATCATCTGGGCCATGCGGGCGGATGGCATGTGATCAGGTGACAAATAATGATATTAAAAGGAAGGGAGCTTCATTGAAAAGCTCCCTTCTTTCATTATGGGGTACGCTCTCCTCATTTTTAGCAAGGATTTTGCATATAGAAAGGTATTGCTTCTCTAATGCAGCAATGCCCCTTTAAAATCAATTATTTATGAAAAAGATCGCCCTTATTGCTCTTTGCCTCACCACTACCCTTGCCTCGATGGCCCAGTTAAAAGTGAAAGTAACCTGTCCTGCCTTTGATGTGGATATCCTGGATGGAAAGGTAAATGGTCTGAAGGCCACCGTTACCGCCCATGACTTAAAAAGCAAGTTTCCCTGTTTTACCAGCACTACGAATGACAGCGCCAAATGTGGCGAAGGCGTGTATTATAAGGATAAAGATATTTCGTTCTATACAGGACGGGATTATGTAGAGATCGGCGAGAAGTACAAAGGCAAGATCAGCCTTCCCCTGATCGGGGCCAGCCGCAATAGCTTATTCAAATGGCTCGGCAACCCGCTCATGAAAGACGATACCTGGGAGGCTTTTCAAACAGCTTATGGCATACTGATATTACATTATAATAAAGCGAAGAAGGTGCGGCTGATCCAGTTCAGCACCCAAAGTACCAGTACAATAAAGCTGTGTGAATAAAAGCTGACAGTGATGCAGCACTATATTTAAAAAGGAACCCGGTGATTAAGCCGGGTTTCTTTTTTATTTTACTACGAGGTCCTATTTGTTGTTGGAGTAACTGGGGATATTTATTTTTTACCCTTTTGTTTCCTTCTGCCCGCAACCACACGTCCAATAGCCATACACGACTGAATGTGGGAAGCTATCTGCTGGTACTTACCAGTAACCTTCTCCGGACTTTACCGCCTCTTAAGCGCTCCATGATTAGTCACGACTGTGTTCTCCGCTCTAATGAAAAGTACCTGTCCTTTCATTTTCCCCGATCCATGCCCTGTAATGGATATCCCTGCATTGATTTGGCCTGACCAGTAGCTGGTAGCTATTGGTGACATAGTTGCACGCCCTGATGCGTCCGGCTGTTTCACCTGCAACTACCCTTGTGTCCAACGTTTTTTAAACAAACCCTTAATAACAAAGGAGGATACTACTATGAGTAAAGCGATTAACGGGCGTTACGCCATTGAAATACCGCTCGACGCGTCGTCGGTAGAAGACTTTAAACCCGACAAAGGCGTCAAGGTATTGGTCAAAGACAAAAAAGGAGCTATCCAATCGCAGGTAGCTAAATTAGATGGAAAGGGGCAGGGCGCCGCCACTTTCAGCTTTAGCGAGCATCCCGGCGCCTTACAGGTGGTGGTAGGTCCGGAAGATGCTACCGACCAGGAGATACAGGGATTACAGACGATCAGTTTCGCCGTATCTGCCCGCCAGTGGGTAGGCAAAGAGCGATTACAGCTCAGGCCCATTCTTATCTCCGCTTATTATTGGTGGTGGTGGTGGCGCTGGTGCCGCACTTTTACGATCACCGGCCGTGTGATCTGCGCCGATGGCAGTCCGGTACCGGGCGCCAAGGTATGCGCTTATGATGTAGACAGGTGGTGGATCTGGAGCAGCATACAACAGGTAGGCAATTGCGAGACTACCGATATTAATGGCGCATTTACTATAAAATTCCGCTGGTGCTGCGGCTGGTGGCCCTGGTGGTGGTGGAGGTACCGTACCTGGAATATTAACCCCTTACTGACGGACCGCATTAATACAGTACTTCAACAGGCGCCCAATGTAAGGTTGCAGCCATTGACCAGCAGTCAGCCCGGCTTATCCGCCTTCAAAGGATTGCTGGCTGAAGAAGGGCTGGACCTGGATAAACCGCTGACCGCAACCGATGCCGATAAGCTGGAGATAGTACGCACCCAATTGGTGAAGAAGTTGCCTGTTTCAGCAGAACTGGCGCAATTGCGCATCTGGCCCTGGTGGCCCTGGCGTCCCTGGTGGGATTGCACACCCGATATTATTTTCAAGGTTACCCAGGATTGTATCACGCCCGGCACCGTGATCGTAGATGAAGATGTATCAGATACCCGCTGGGATATTCCCAATCCGCTGAATGTAACCCTGATCGCCAATGAGAAAGCCTGTTGCCGGCCCATCTGTCCTCCCGGACAAGTATGCGATGAAGGAGAATGTTTGCTCATCACACAGGTATGCGGCGATCCCATTAATGAAATAGGCGGTAACCTGGGAGCACCCGCTGCCCCTGCAGGATACCTGCGCCCCGGTGGCGTAGTTCCCGGCAGCACCACGTATAATGGCGACCGGCCTTATGCTGATACGGTCACCATTACCAAGAATACGGGCGATATGATTGGTGTAGATTATTATGAAGTGGAGTTTTTCAACGGAGCAACCTGGGGCCCCGTACCACCGGGCGCTGCAGTAAGTTTCTCACGCCGGTGGATGTTGTTACCGGGCGCTACGACCGGAGATGAACCATTCCCGTTTGTTACTATGCCGGATGCAGCATCTGTTCCACACACCGTCGTAGAAAGCCGTGAGCATTTTGAAAATACCCATTATGGGGATTGGTGGCCAGGTTCCGGCTTCCGGTTCTGGATCGTGAACGAGACACTATTGTTGCCGCTTGACAGTACAAAGTTTGCAGACGGTACTTATCAATTCCGGGTAGTAGGCTGGCAGTTGGGTGGAAGCGGTGAACTGATTAACCCGAAGGTAATACCTGTTTGTGGCACAGAAAAAGACAATAACCTGGTGCTCACCTTTGATAACCGCGTGGTAACAGCAGTGGGCCATGACCCAAGCCATAACTGCGGAGGTGGCATACACACCTGTACGCTGGAGCCCGACACCCATATCAGTGAAGTACGCATCAATGGTGTAAAGGTGAATCCATGCGATACGGTGAATGCACAGGATGGTATACTGGAGATTGATTTCCTGGCGAATGATCCGGACAAGCACCTGGGCGGTTATTCGCTGGTGGCTACTTATGGACTGAGCAGCGTAGTGAACCTGCTGGACCAGCCCAGTTCATCCGTTACACCGCTGGTGGCTGGTATTCAAACCGGCTGGAATGCAGGCGATGCAAATGGTACGTATGGCGTAGCCCTTTCGCAGGGAGCAACTGCACCTCATTGGGGCGGTGGTAAATACACGTTAAGGATCAATGTGACAGAGGCATTCCCGATACCCTGTTGTTATCAATTCGAGCTCAGGGCCTGGAAGCGAACAGTTGTCGGTTGCTACCATGGATATGCGCATAACAACCTGACTGAGTATTCAATTGGCGTTGGTATCTGCTGATCATCCATGCTTAGTGTTGGAGTTGCCATAGAGGCAACTCCAACACTATCCTAATGCAGGCATTGCATTTATACTACTATGAATATAGATTGGTTTTATTTCATTGTATCAGCCCTGGTCGTTTGGCGGCTGACCCATTTACTGGCCAAAGAGGATGGGCCATTTGACATGATCTTTCTCCTGCGCAAGCAAGCGGGCAAGGGATTTTTTGGCAAGCTGCTGGATTGTTTTTATTGCGTGAGTATATGGGTAGCGCTGCCTTTCGGCATCTGGCTGGGCCCGCGCTGGTGGGAGAAGATATTACTATGGTTGGCCTTATCGGGCGCCGCCTGCCTGCTGGAACAGGCTACCACCAAAGGAAACAACAACAATAATACAGCCACCTGGCATGAAGATTAATCAACCCTTTCAACAATAATTGTTACCCATCATGTGTAATTGTGGCAATAAAAGAACGGAGTATGCACAACAAGCTACGCCGGGTACGCCCAGGCAGGCATTGAAGCTTCCTGTACAAACGTACAACTACGCAAGTTTTGAATACACCGGCAAGACAGCCCTGACAGTTACCGGTAATGTTACCGGACGGCAATACCGTTTTCAGGCAACCGGCGCCAGGCAGGATATTGATTACCGGGATATTGCGGGTATTGTGGGCATCCCGGTGCTGAGAAGAATTAAATAAGCAAGCCTCTCCATTTTTGCCTTATCTGAAAACAGACCCCGGGGTTCTGTTTTCAGATAAGGCATTTTTTGAATGGGATTCCGTATATTGTATTTTTGCGTATATGTTGATCCCCCCCCTCGCCCGACAACATGTAGTATGGTTACTGCTCTGTTGTCTGCCAGCTATTATATGCCAGGCAGACACGTTAACATTATATTCCCCTGCACAGATCACCCAAAAGATTAAACTCACTCCCTATTTGTCGGTTTGGGAAGACCCCACACAGACTTCCGATACAGCTATTGCGCACAACAACAGTAGCCGGTTTGTTCCGGTGGACCTGCTGCAGCGACAATCGCCGGTAAGTTTTTACTGGCTGCGTATGCCGGTGCGTAATGACATGGGATCGGTGGCCGATATGATGCTTTCCTTCAGCAGCCTTACTTTCGTGGATGTATATCTTTACCAGGGGCGGCAGTGCATACTGCATAAGCAGGCCGGCGCCTTCCGTGCGCGGAGCCACCTGGCCCCGAATGACGGCCGCCAGTATAGTTTATTGCCTTTGCAACCCGGGCAAACGTATGAGCTGTTACTAAAGGTGCACCATACCAAGCACTACCGGCCGGTATTCAATTTTACCCTGCGGCAAAAAGATGCCTTTATGCATCAGTTGCATCGCCTGGAACTGATTGACGCCTTTTCGCACGGCGCTGTATTCCTGTTCCTGGTGTATGCCATTTTATCCTGGCTGGTAAGCCGTTTCAGACCCTATTTATGGCTGCTGTGCTATATGACGGGCATAGGATTGTATGGCCTTGCCACAGGAGGCTACCTGATAGAATGGTTTTTCCCGGAAAATCCCTTCATTGGCTGGTTGTTCAACGTGAGCTTTGTGCACCTGGGCAGCTTTGGTATTTATATGCTGCTGATGGATTTCTGGAAGATGAAGCAATGCAACCCGGTGCTCTATAAAGTGGGGAAGATACTGATCGTGGAACTGGTGGTGCTCACCATTACCGGTCTGTGCATTGATTACTTCACCGGCAATTTTAACCTGGCCAATAATATTAACCTGTGCTCCTTTGCACTTCCCTTCAGCTTTATTATTGCCTCCCTGTGGATATGCTGGCGCCGGCTTACCCGTGCACAGCGGTATATGGCGTATGGCCTGTTGCTGTTCTTTGTAGCAGGCGCGTATATTGTACTTAGCTCAGCCATCCTGCGGGAAAGATCGTTAATAACAGCGCCTTATATTTCTAACTTCACTACCCTGGCCGTCTTTTTATTGTTTGCCACCGGGTTGAAAGAAGAGCTGCGGCAACATGAAATAGACAAACATGCAGCCCTGGCAGCACTTAACCGCCTGCAACAACATCAGAATGCCATACTGGAACAGAAGGTAGAAACCCGCACCTCAGAGTTGAGTATCTCCAACCGCAACCTGATGGAACAAAAGCTGCTGCTGGCCAATAAGCATACCAAGATCGAAACGCTGATCAATGAACTGAACCACCGGGTAAAGAACAACCTGCAATTGTTGTACAGCCTCAGCAGCCTCCAGGTGCCTGTAGTAAGCGATGAGGCATCGCGCGAGATATTAAGGGGCAATATGGGCAAGATAAAGGCCATGATGCTGGTGAATGAAAAACTGTTCCGGTTCGAAGAGCAATCCACGGTACACGTGAGTGAATTTACCAGGGAGCTCACTGATCACCTGCAGCGCATATACGACAGCAAGAAAAGGATCCATATTGTACAGGATGTCAGCGGCTCCATACAGTTGCAGGGAAAGCAGGCCTTGTCATTCGGCCTGATCCTGACCGAACTGCTGACCAATTCTTTCAAGTATGCATTTACCGATCACCACACCCCTGCCATTAATATAGCCGTAGCGTCCGCAGACGATCATAGCATACAGTTCCTGTATGCAGATAATGGTAAAGGGATGGCCCATGACGAAGCTGACAAAAAGGCCACGATGGGGGTTTCGCTGATCCATGACCTTACCCGGCAAATGAATGGAAAGATAACCGTTAAAAATGGCCAGGGATTAACTTATCAATTACTAATTCCAGTTTAATATGGTGCGCGTATTAATTATAGAAGACGAGATTATTATAGCCCGGTTCATTGAACAGCAATTGCTGTCGGGCTTTCAATGCACTACCCGCATTGCCGTATCAATAGAAGAAGCAAAAGCTGCTATGGCGGAAATGCGACCGCACCTGCTGCTGTGTGATATTAACCTGAACGATGAACGGTCGGGTATTGAGCTGATCACCGGACTGCGGCAACATTACCTGTTTGAAGTTATCTTTATTACCTCCTACCAGAACCGCAGCGTTATAGCACAGGCCGCCATCACGCATCCGGCCAATTATATTATTAAACCGGTAGATGAAGCCCAGCTTTTTGCCGGCATACAACTGGTAATGCAGCGGATCAATCCTACTATTACCAGCGGGGATAAAGTGGTACGCCATTCCGACCTGTTCAATGATACCGAGCGGAGCATCCTGCAACTGATACGCGACAAGAAGACCACCAAGGAGATTGCCAGCACCCTGTACCTGAGCCCCTACACGATTAAAAACCACCGCCATACTATTTGCCGGAAGTTACAACTGGATGAAGGCAATAATGCATTATTGAAATGGGTAATGCAAAACAGCAATTATATCTGATAGCGCAAAACTTTTTGCCCCTGTGTAAATAGCCGATATTTGCCAGCTAATGAGCCAGGCACCCGATCATCCCGCCACTATTTCCGGCCACCAGGGCTTTCCTTTTAAAAGATTTCCGGCAGAAAATCTTACGGAGATCCTTATTGCCCAACAGAGCCCGGGAAACGCTTATGTGGATGCCCGGGAATATCAGCAGATCGCGCCGCATAGCCTGGAAGTTAATCATGGCATTTTTACTGCTACCTATAGTACGCCGCCCTTTCCGCCTGTTACGGTGCTGGTACAGGAAGAACAACTGCTGATATCCTGTACGTGCAATGAAGACCCTCAAAAATTATGCACCCATGAGGCGCAGGTACTAACAGCAATTGTACGAAGGGAAGAGCTGGGCATTTTTTTCAATGCCCGCCTGCGGCAGGAGAAGCTCAAAAAGTTTGCTGCTGATTACGGACTATCGGCAGCCACCAACCTGGACCAGTATTTTACGATCACCCTGGAGCATAAAAAGGTAGTCATTACTTCCAGGCTCCCTACCTTGCTGGCTGTGAACCCCGATACGCTACAGGCAATGAACCAGGTGCTGTATCCCCTGCCGGAAGTGGCCCCCAAAGAAACGCCGGCCGCTGAAGGCAAAGCGGTCTGTGTAGTACTGCGGCAACATAAATACCACAAACACCTGCTGATTGAATTGTACAGCGGAGCGGTCACTAAAGAAGGAAAGATCAAGAACCCGCTGACGGCTGTTCCTCCCCTTGACCTTGCCTGGACATCTGACGACCCTGATCATTTAAAGTTTTATACCGGTATCCATAAGTTCCAAGGTCATCCCACTGCCAAAAGATCGCCCTCCGACCTCACGGCCTTGAAGGCGATTGTTAAGAATCCTGCCGGGTACCGTTTTTATTATCACAACCCGGAAGTATCGGACAATGTAACGGCCACTTCGATCGTGCCTGTAAAAGCGGCGGTGCTGCCTGGTAGTATCACGCTCACTGTACAACAGGAAGGCGATTTTTATACAGTAGGTGGCAGCCTTACCCTGCAAGGTGTGGAATATGCCCTGGGCGACCTGAGCCCGCGGTTTACTTATTTCCTGCAGGCAGGTGATACGTTGTACCTGGTAGATCAGTTCCAGGCATTGGGCGTGATCGAACTGCTGAAGAAAAAGAACCAGCTATTGGTACATACCAACAAGTATGCAGATTTTAAATCGCAGGTGCTGGATAAGCTGGAAGACAGCATTTCTATTAACCATCCCTATATCCCTGTTGCCACGTCGGCACAACTGGAAGAACAGGGCTTTCATGCGGCGGAGCAGCGGATCATTTACCTGTCTGATTTTGGCAATTATATCATGATCATACCGGTAGTAAGGTACAGCGATGTAGAGATCCCCATCCGCACCAAGAAACAGATCTATGCCACCGATGAGCGGGGAAAGCAATTTCTGGTAAGACGGGATGAACCCCTGGAAGCAGCCTTTACTTCGCAATTACTAAAACAGCATCCCCACTTTGATGAACAACTGGAAAATGACCTGCACTACTGGTACCTGCACCGCGACCGGTTCTTATCAGAAGACTGGTTCCTGAACGCTTTTGAAGAATGGGATCAACAAGGCATTACGGTATTGGGATTTAATGAACTGGAAGGCAATAAGCTCAATCCCTATAAGGTAAAGGTTGACATTAAGGTGCTGAGCGGCATTAACTGGTTCAATGCCGATGTACAGGTAAAGTTTGGCAAGAAGAAAGCCTCTTTAAAAGAAGTGTATAAATCCATCCGGAACCAGCACAAGTATGTACAATTGGATGACGGCACCAAAGGCATTTTGCCGGCGGAGTGGATAGAGAAGTTTAAGGACTATTTCAATAATGCGGAGATCATTGATGAATCTACCCTGCGGATCAGTAAGATCAATTTTTCGGCTATTGATCAGTTGTATGATCAGTCCATGCTGGATGTGGAAGTAGCAGCAGAGGTAAGCGCCTACCGGGAGAAGCTGCGGGACGTGCATGCTATCCAACCCATTGAAGCGCCCGGCGACCTGCAGGCTATCCTGCGCCCTTACCAGCAGGAAGGCCTGAACTGGCTTAATTTCCTGGATGAGCTGAACTTCGGCGGTGTACTGGCCGATGACATGGGATTGGGTAAATCCATGCAGGTGCTTGCCTTTATCCTTTCCCAGCGGACTAAGGTACAGCGGAACTGTAACCTGCTGGTGGTGCCTTCCACCCTTATTTTTAACTGGCAGCAGGAAGTGGCACGCTTTGCGCCTTCTATCAAATTGCTGACGGTGCATGGGGCTGCCCGGATGAAAAGCACAGAAGCGTTTGAACGCTATGAGATCATTCTCACCTCCTACGGCACCCTATTGTCGGATATCCCTTTCCTGAAAGACTATGTATTCAATTATGTCTTCCTCGATGAATCGCACAATATCAAGAATCCAGAGACACAACGGTACAGGGCTGTACGGTTGTTGCAATCGCGCAATAAGATAGCCATTACGGGTACACCGGTAGAGAACAATACCTTCGACCTGTTCAGCCAGTTGTCCTTTGCCTGTCCCGGGCTGCTGGGCAGCAAGCAATATTTCAGAGATGTATATTCTGTACCGGTAGATACGTTCAAGAGCAGTAAGCGGGCGGCTGAACTGCACCAAAAGGTAAAGCCCTTTATACTGAGGAGAACGAAGTCGGCAGTAGCGCCTGAACTGCCCGACAAAACAGAGATGGTGGTGTATTGTGAAATGCCCGAAGAGCAACGGAAGATCTATGATGCTTATGAGAAAGAGTTCAGGGAGTATATTTCCGCCACTACCGATGAAGAACTGAAGAAAAGCCCGATGAATGTATTAAAGGGGCTTACCAAGTTAAGGCAGATCTGTGATTCCCCTGCCCTGCTGGGCGAAGATGACCTGCATGGTGATGCTTCTGCCAAGATCGATACGCTGCTGGAACAGATCGAAACCAAGGCCCCGCAGCACAAGATATTGGTATTCTCCCAGTTTGTGTCTATGCTCAACCTGATCAAAGAAGCACTAACCAATCGGGGTATCGGCTTCGAGCTACTTACCGGTAGTACCCGGGACAGGGGCACTGTCGTGAACTCCTTCCAGCAGGATCCCGACAAGCGCGTATTCCTCATCAGCCTGAAGGCCGGCGGTACGGGATTGAATCTTACAGCAGCCGACTATGTATACCTGGTAGACCCGTGGTGGAACCCTGCTGTAGAGAACCAGGCCATTGACCGTATTCACCGCATCGGGCAGGATAAAACGGTGATCGCGGTAAGGCTTATCTGTCCCGGCACGGTGGAAGAAAAGATGATGACGATGCAGGCCAATAAGAAGACACTGGCCGATGAGCTGATCAAAACGGGCACTTCTTTGCTGCCTTCCTTATCCAAAGACGATCTATTGCAGTTGTTAACGTATCAGCCGTCATAATCATTCACCATACATTAAAAAGCCCGGTAGAGAATTACCGGGCTAAAAGGCGTGAAAGGTTAAGGTTAATGGTCCAAAGGGACTCCTTCGGAGCTACGGTTAGGGGTTACCTAAGATAACAGGGGTTTTACCGTCTGTTATAATCACTTTGTTGCTGGTATTGCGTATGGCTTCAATCCATTGCTCCTGCAATACGCGGGGTTCCAGGCCGGAGGCCTTTACTTTGTTGGCTTCGGCTTCAATTTTTGCTTTCTCCAGTTGCATGCGGGATACTTCCAGTTCATTCCTCACCTGTTCGGCCTGCTGGATGGCGTTGTTACGCTTTTCAATAGCTTCTACCATGGAAGCAGGCGGTTTCAGGCCGGAAGTAAGGGTAAGCAGGTTAAAGTATTTCCCGCCAAACTCATCCCGCAATCTTTTCTCTACGGCCTTCTCAAAGGAGTTGAGGTTATTCATGAGGCTGTCGGTACTGTAGTTACGGCCTTCTTCGCGGTAAGCGTTTACGACCATCTGGTTGAGTACGTTGGCTTCGATGTTGTCCATCATGATGCCGGGGTCTTCCACGCCGAGGTGTTTGTAGTGGAAAATAATGTCTACTCCCTTCCCTCTGATAGCGGAATAGGTGTACGTGGGGTCAACACTGAAAGAGCCCGCATCCTTCGCCGTTATAGCTACTTCTGAAGGGTCGGCTTTTTGTTCCCACATCGGCACCTGGAAGAGTTCTGTACCGGGTCCGAGGATACCTTGTGCACCGGTTACTGCTTTAAAGTTTTCCCGGCCATTACGTCCGTAGCCTTCCATTTTAACGCCTTCAAAGTTGGGTAATACCCGGTTACAGGTACAGGCGGTAATACTGATCAGGGAGAAAAAGAGTACAATGTGTAGAAGTCTGCTAAGTCTCATGTTTATGGGTTGTTTTTTGTTTTAAAGATCCTCCTATAGGGAAAAGCTGCCAGCAGGATGGCATGTACGATCATGCTTAACCAGCTCAGCTTGGGTGTATCTGACTGATAGAGAGATATATGGCTGAGGATGATAAAGAAGTTCACCACCCCAAAGAGTAATATGAATAGAATTGTCTTTTGCATAATCATTGGTAGGGGGCAGGGGGAATTTATTACAGGGTTGGGAAAAAAATCAACAATTAATCTATTTATTAAAATTTTATTTCAATAAATGAAATTTTATTACCTTTGTTGTAATTCCATTATTCTTGATTAACCAAAGCTGCGCTAAATGGTCGTTATAAGTTACCGGACGATCCGGGAATTCAGTGACAGGCATAATGATTCAGCAGACGCCTTAAATAACTGGTACAGAATTATTGAGAAAGCTGATTTCGGGAATTTTAATGAATTAAGATCAATTTTCAATTCCTGTGACGCTGTTGGCAATGACAGGTATGTTTTCAACATAAAAGGGAATAATTACAGATTGATAGCCTTAATTCAGTTTAATGTAAGGACGGTATACATATTATTCGTAGGCACACATGCAGAATATGACAAGATAAGTGCCCCAACCATAAAGTTCAAAAAATAGAGACATGAAAACGATCAAAACAGAAGCCCAATATAAAAAGACAATGTCAGAAATACTCACCTTAATGAATAAAGGTGAAGGTAATCTGTCCAAAGCCGAAACAACTAAGCTGCGGGAAATGGCTATAGCCGCACAAGCTTATGAAAAAAGCATATATACCATTCCCCCTCCTCAAACAATTGAGGGTATGATAGAGCTAAAGATGTATGAGAAGAAGCTAAAACAAAAAGAGCTTGCCAAATTAATGGGACTTAGTGAACCTAAGCTTTCACAAATACTTACCGGCAAGAGGCAACCAGATGTTCCCTTCCTGAAGGCTGCGCATATAAAACTCGGCATTGATGCGTCGTTTTTGCTTACGCATGTGTAATTGTGCAGCAGCTTGCTGCACAAATTGAGGATGATCATTTATTTAAACTCCCCACTATTACTCACAAAAGCGATCCGCTTGCTGTCGGGGCTCCAGGAGGGGGTGTTGATGGTGCCCTGGCCGCCATAGAGGTAGGCGATGACTTTGGGCGTGCCGCCACTTGCCGGCATTAAACGCAGAAGCACTCTTTTGTAGAATGGATGATCGCCGGGATCAACCGTAAGCGGAAAAGAAAGGATGACGATCCACTTCCCATCGGGCGATATATGCGGGAACCAGTTGTTGTATTCATCAGTGGTCACCTGCTCCTGCGCACTGCCATCAGGTTTCATACGCCATATTTGCATGGAACCCGAATGATTGGCATTGTAATAGATGTATTTTCCATCAGGAGCATATTCAGGCCCATCGGCCAAACCAGTCGTATGCGTGGTAAGTGGCACCTCCGGTCCTCCGTTGATGTTTTTCTTATAGATGTTATACGCCGGACTTTTAGTAACCCGCAAAGCTGTGTATACGACTTCTTTACCATCCACACTCCAGCCATGCAAATAAGAAGGCGTACTGTCGGTAACGATCTTCGGTTCACCACCTGATAACGGCAAGTAGTATACGGTAGAACCTCCGGCTGGCATACCACTCCGGTGATGACTGATGCCCAGCATTTTCCCATCAAAGGAGATGACATGGTCATTGTTGTTGCGGTTGGCAAAACCGGTAGACAGTTGTTGCGGCACTCCACCTTCCACCGGAATGGTATATAACAATCCACCTTTGTTGAATAATAACTTCTTTCCATCGGGCATCCAGTTGGGCGCTTCCAACCGGCCCGCATCTTCCTGTATGATGATGCGTTTTCCGTCAAAGACGTTCATGGTTTCCAGCCGACTGGCCAATATTCCATCCCGGTACCCATTGAAGGTATCGGGCACTGTTTTCTCTATCCGTACATTCCACGCCATTCCTTCTTCCGACACATTGGGATCATGACTACAAATGAATAAGCCCGCCAGTGCTTGATCGGGCATGTCAATGCTATCTGTACGACCTACTTCCTGCAAGGGCTCACCGGGATCGGCCACCCGCATGATGAAGGTTTTGCCGATGCGTTCCAGTTGTATGATCTCCGCATTCTTTTTCTTCGCCAATAGTTGATCCCGGGGATCGCGCATGGGGGCTCCCTTTGAACGCCGCCACTGCAGTACCGTCAATCCATCGCCATGTACCACCGCACTCATGTGGGCCGCCTCCTCGTGCTCACCAGCACGGACCATCCAGCCTATTTTCCGGTGCGCGTCTTTCCCCGTGCCCAGGAGCTTTACATTGGCGGTGAGTATGAAATCGCCGTTGACCTTGCGCCAGGCATAATGAAACTCATCCCGGCTGAACCAGATATTGTATCCCCCACCCTTCAGTTGGTAGGATTGGGTATTGACATTATAGCTGGTGGCTCCTTTGATGGCAGGGTTCCCGATGTCTGCACGGTGTTGAAAGATACCAATGGGATTGGGCTGGGCCATGAGCAGGCTGCTGCTCAGCAGGATGGCGAAGATCATAGGCAGTTTCATAGTATTAAATATACCAAACCCTTTCTGATGTTGGTAAGGCGTGTTAGGCATTGGGGGACTAATAAATAAAATAGCGACCTGGACAAAAGTGCCAACTGCTGCACTTTATTGTATTTATAAATACTTGACAATTATCAATTAACATAGGCCCGGGAGCAGGCCAAAATTACGGACAAGGTTCATTAATTATCCGTAATTTAAGTGATGAAATTTGGAGATCTTTGGGGCATACTCATCCAGGCTGTTTCTTTTATTCAATTACTCCCGGTGTTAAGGGATACCAATCCCTATATACAAATCGTTCTGCTGGGGGCGGGGGCTATTCTATCCATCTACTTAAATTACAAAGTCATTACTATGAAAACAAAGCGAGTCGGGGCACTGGTTTCTGAAACCGGTGAAACGATGGAATTTTTAGTTTATGCCCACTCGTTCCGCGCCAGGCTCAGGGCGTGGGTGATTATCGCATTGTCTATACTACTTTCTTCTTTTTCGATATTTCGTATCCTGCACGACGATCCACCCAGGGCATCTGCAGTGGTTATTAATCATAACAGGCATTTTGACTATGGCTGCTTTTTACTGAAGAATCCTGTGTGGTCAGGAGCAGGCGCAGGCGCACAATTGAAGTCAGGCGCTCAAATTCCACTGGCCCATATCCGTAATCCGTCTAACCTGGTCAGCATGACACGTTTTAATGGCACAGATTGCGCCCTTGAATTTCAGCTTGAACCAAAACAAGATTATGACAATATCAGGATCAAAGATATTTATGTAGAGGTAGCGTCCTATGAACCCAAACCCGGCTACGAACCTATTATAGCTGCGCCATTCGGAGAGAAAAATGTTTTGTACGTTGAGATAGATAAGCCCTATCCCAACAAAAAGAAGTTCTCTGTTTCAAAGATCATCAAAACAGACAGCACCAGCAGCGATCCAAGGAATGCAGATTTCATTATCACCCGGGCCAGGCCGGAAGTGTTGGTTGTTCGTATCAATGCCAGAAAGCCGGGCATATACCGGTTTGACTGCTATTGTGAAGTGTACTGCGACAATAATGAAATCCAGAAAGTCCGGTTAAATGAAAAGCAGGCCCAATGGTTGTTTGATGGGCCTACGCTTCAATGAGCTGAAATAAGTACGAAGTCATTATCTATATTGTTATGCCTGAAAGCCGGCTTTGGTTTCAGATTCCCTTTTTCATACTGCACTTCATTTTGTATATAGTTCAACAGCTCTGAAATCCTTATCTGCCCGTCATGATCAATATCTGCATTATTATTGGAAATGGCCTTTAACAGGGTAGCTATCAGGGGCGTATTTTTCTCGCTTAATGGCCCTTCCTGGATCGCAAGATTGGCCGATGTGGCAGAAATGACGATGGTACCTGTATTATCACTCAGATCTTCAAAGGTGGCCTCCATCTCTTCAAATAATAAGGGGGTTTTGTTGCCCAGGTCCCTATCAATTTTTCCGCTTGCGCAGGTATTGATCACCATTAGTTTATTCCTCGTAGGAAGGCTGTCTACCAGCCATTCGATAAGATCAGATGTAATGGTAGTTGCCGACAGTTGCGTGCCGGGAGCCCATGTTTTTACAGTAGCAAAGTAATATTTTCCATCTTCGCTCACCGACGCCCCATGTCCCTGTAACAAGACCACCAGGTTATCTTCTGGTTGCAGTGTATGCAGCAACTCATTTTTGAGCTGAACAATGTTTTCGCGGGTGACGTTTTTGTCAAAAAAGTTCCTGACAATAATAGCCGAGTATTTTTGCGCATTGTTTTTTTCTTTCAACTTATTCTGCAGGGCTATGGCATCAATAACCGACTTACGCATGGCCGGCAATTGGCCTTCGTATTGATTAATGGATAAGGCTACAAAGAACAGCTTACCTTTTTTGGCAATCTTTTGTTGTTGCCGGCAATGAATGACGACGGTTTCCCTGAACCCTTCCCGTCCTGCTTCATTTATACAAAAAAGATCGATCTTATTTTTGCCATTATCCAATGGCACATATATTTCCATCAGGGTATCACGGGTATGTACCGGCAAGCCACGGACCCCATGTAATGGCGATCCGTTTACTTTTATTTGCAGGTTGGTGATCGCATGATCATACCCCGACAATTTCAACTTCAGTAAGATGCGATTTCCGGAAGTAAACTGGTTTTTTAGCAGGTAATCGTAATTCACAATATCTACCTGCGGAGGAAACATGTAAAGCAGTTCCGGTTTTGCCCACATAGGCTGCCTTTCATAGTTCAGCACCCTTTTTTTAACCAGTTCTGCATACCTGTTGACCAGTTCCATTCTCTTTAAAGAATCGGCCCGGCCGGTATGAAAGAAATGGGTAAAGTAATAGGTTATGAAATCGGGTCTGTTTAAGATAAAATCAAACTGGCTCACCGGATATGTCTTTCCTATAAGAGCAAAAGATATTTTTTTGTAAGCGGCTTTGCCACAGGTATAGAAATTCCGGGGAGACGGAATGTAGTAGTCGCTTTCCTTCGTTCCAAAATACATTTTAAGATAGGTACTCCTGCTCTCTATACCGTACATCTCCATGCTACCGTTCTGAAGGCCGGCCAGGAGATATTTGTTGTCCCGTGTAAATTTCAGGGAAGTTATTTTTGACAAGGTATATATTTCGGGCGGGGCCGGATAAACCAACCCTCCTTCGGGATTGTGCAGGTCATGAATCTCAATGTTGTTTGACTCATAAGCAATGGCCACATACCGGTTATCATCACTGATCTCAAACTCATTGATCAGAATAGTTTTGTCTATACTATTCAGGTCATCTCCTGTTATACCCGATAAGGTGGTATGTATTTTCATGGAATCCAACTGCCATACCATTAATTCTGATTGATTTGCGGGATTCACCGTTAACAATAACCTGGAATCCCGGCTGAATTTTATTGGCAAAGGCTCTTTGTGGTATATGCCTTCAAAATATGTCAAAGCAGGAAGCTCGGTCCATCCTGTAGTAGCCTTTTTCCACAATTTGATCTCTCCGGGAATGAATTCTTTGACCAGACTCTGCAGTTTCGCTATGAACTTGAGTTCCGAACCGGCAGTGAGGGAATCGCCATTCCCCAGCTTAGCAAACAGGTCTGATAAGAGCCCGGCCAATTTATCATAGTCTGTCTGCCCGTTGATATATGCTGCCAGGTACTGTCCATCGGGTGAAATATCGAAATTATGCACATAATAGTCGGTTGTGCTATTGCGCACAGTGCTTGTTTTATGATATTTAACCGTAGCCGCATCCTGTCCGCCATTGCCCATCAGCCCCTGTGTCACAAAACCCATCGGATCTTTGACCTCTCCACCTGGCGTATAGTTAATAGTACGGAGTTGCCTAGTGGCCTTATTCAGCATTTTTAGCCCGCTATGCGTTTTCCGGTCAAAGAGGTTATCGCTAAGAGAAGTAAAATACAAGTTGGCAACCTGTGGATCCTGTGCAATAAGTTTTACTTTGCCCGCCGGTATTTTCATGGCCTGCACTTCATTATTGCGGTTCACAGTTACCAGATTGTTCAGGGTATCCTGAAAGTAAACAGCCGCAGACAGGGGATTTTGTTTGATTTTACCGGCGGCTGCCAATTGAACGAATTTGTCCTGCTTCAATGTTCTGATGTTAAATACCCTGTAAGAAGCCGGAGATCCCGTAAAAAGGGAGTCGCCTTTAACGTCGAGATAGCTGATCGCATTCCTGTCTGTTACTGTATATATGGCATTGGATTGCCAGGTAGCCGTATTGAGGTTGCTTACAAACTGACCAGATTGAATGTAAACTCCCTTTTCATTGGCCATCATGTTATCAGGAGAAACTTTTCCTTCCGGCGTGATGGTTTTGATATTTCCTATGGTATCTATCGCGTAGATAAGCGAGGAGCTATCTTTATTACCGGTATCAACTGGTAATACTTTGTTCTTCCGGAGACTTTGGAACAGGAAATTGAGCGCCGGTTCATTCTCTATTGTTTTCGCTGTTTTAAAGTATACATATAAATATTTCCTGTCATTGTCATAGTAATATCCGGGAATACGCTCACTTATACTGAAGGAAAATACAGCCCTAGATGTGCCATTGCTCAGATTTGATATATGAATAGTCGTTGCTTCAATACCCACATCAGTAGTATACCCGATCACCTGCCCATCATTGCCCATGAAAATAATGTCGACAGATGACGCCAGTGGCTTTTGCCGGATCAGCTTACGGTTGACCACATCCCATATTTCCAGGTAATACTGCTTCCCGTTATTTTTTACGACGAGTGCACAGTAGTTAAAGTCGTTGCTATAGCAAAGCTTATTGATCTCTCCCCCTTTAATCCACTTCAATACCCAGGGAGCAGGAGCTTTACTATAATATTTTATGGGCGGTTCATTTACAACCTGCAACCGGCTGCTTGTAAAGTTGGAATCTATTTCCTGCATTGCTTTATCCGACAATGAAAACCTGATCACCTCGAAAGGAGTAAAATATTCATAGGTATAATTGGACCTGAATATTGCCCCCGCGCTGTGCTTACCAGTATATAAAAACCTATTTTCCTGTCTATACCTGTTGAAGGTATCCCGGTACCAGTTCATGCCCCTACGCATGTCCTCAACACTTTTAACCACAGGCATTGTCATATAACGGCTCAATCTATCGGTAAGAATAGGCGCGCCGGAGTACAGATCCCTTAACTGAATATAGTTATTGCTTCCGCCAATAGCAATGAGCGAATCATTCGGACTGAATTCAATATCGGTTACAGGGCTTTTGTATCCCAGCGTAAAAGGGAAAAGGATCTTTTGTGACAGGACATCCATTACATATACTCCTCTTCTTTCTCCGGACACACAGATGTATTTCCCATTTTTGGATACGCCGAAAGCACCAATTTCCCCGTAGGCTGTTTCTTCGTAATTCACCATGAGGCTATCCAGTATAGTTTCCTGGGCCATGGTTTGCCAGGAAAAAGACAGGCATAGGCATAGGTGTAAAATTGTCCTGAAACAGGTTGCTAATTTCATTGTGTTGTTATTGGAAGATGATGAAAAGGCAGGTTTACAAGAGTACTGAGGCCTTTTGATAGGGGATGGAGAAAGTGAAGATGTAAGATATTAACGCAGGACAAGTTTACCAATACCCTATAAATGGTATTTAATGAGCATTTTTTTCCTCATCCGGCCGGGCATAATTTTCGTATCTAAGGGTAGTACCTGTCTGCAAACCAACTACCTCATAATATGAGTACTTACCGCTTCCTCACCACCAGGCTGCTAATCCTGTCATTACTGGCGGCATCCTGCAATAAAGAAAAATCTGACAACACCCCACCACCTGTTGAAACCCAGCCTGCCACGTTAACGCCTGTTACACAAAATATAGGCACTAATATAGGTGGCTATTATGAAGCATTGCCCACACTGTATGGACAGAACCGGTCCCGGTATCCCCTGCTAATTTTCCTGCCTGGCGCAGCCCAATATGGGAATGGCGGCAGTACCGACCTGGGCAAGGTGCTGACAGATGGCACTCCCCTGCTGTTGAAACAACAGCAATTCCCGCCCAACTTTGGGGTGAAGGGACAAAACTTTTCTTTCATTGTGCTGGTGCCGCAGTTTAAACAAGAGCCGGTATATCCTGATTTACGGGCCTTTGTAGATTATGCTTTCAGCAAGTACCGGGTAAATGCCGCCCGTTTTTATCTTACCGGCTTTAGCCTGGGTGCCCGGCAAACGGCTGAGTTTGCTACCTTGTATCCCAGGGAACTGGCCGCCATTGTCACTATGTCCGGAGCTTATTCCTATAACCTGCCCACCTCGGTAAAAAGTATTGCCGATAATAAGGTACCTGTATGGAGCTTTCACAATGAAGAGGACCTGATCATCCCCTCACAGGAAACCAAATCATTTATAACGGCCATCAATGGTTACTCACCAGCCATACCAGCCAGGCAAACCATTTTCCCTACTTCTGATGCTGTCCAAAAGCATGATTGCTGGACGAAGGTTTCCAACCCGGCTTATAAAGAAAATGATGTGAATATTTATGAGTGGATGCTGGGGTATACCCGGTAAAATCAGTATCTTTAAAGTATCCTATTTACGCTCATGAAGCTGCATTACTATAAACGCTTTTTATATAGCAAACCCGGCCAAGATGCCGGGTTTGTCCTTTCTACAACCAGCCGCCCGGCTACTTGTCAGCTACTGTTATGCTACTATTCAGCTACTATTAAGCTGCTGTTTACCTGCCCTTACCCTGGGTTTACGGGCCGTTTAACCCGGAGTTACTATGGACTTACCGGCTTCTCCCCCGCGCTTTCCCTCCCTTTAGGGTAGCTTATTCCTCGTGGTATGCTACTGTTTCCCTGCAAATACTGTAGCGGTATCCTATCCGTATTGTCTAAACATCCTCTTGCGGCAAGTATTGACTGGTGCAGGAGGCAGGCGAATGCAGTGTTGATGCAGGCTTTAGATCAGGGTGAGCCGCCCCTGGAGGGCGGCCCACCCTTCGACAAGTTCAGGGTGACAACCCAATTTAAAAAAATGAAGCAAGGAGGCATTTTATCCTGATCAATCGCTTGCATTAATGTATTTCATTAGCATACATCTACCATTTTATATGCTTCATTAAACAATATCAAACATCCTTCCCTATCAAAGTAAACAGGCGTTCACCCTGATATGGACGTCCTTTCAATGTTTTCGAAATCAATGAATACGTGGTGCTATGGAGGTTAGATATTGTAAATTTGGTTAAATCATTTTTTATGGCACAGCAAGTTGGTCCCCTGTTCTACACAGGGTCAATGGGTGGTACTACCGGTTATAAAAGGAACGGTAAGTATTTCGTCAAAACAAAGAACATGATCACCCGCGATACGGTGCTCCATAGTCCGCGTTTTGTCCGCACCCGGGAGAATGCAAAGGAATGGCGACGGGCCGTGCGGGCCGGCATGCTGGTACGTCATAGCCTCCGGCATTTGATCAAGAACCTGCAACTGGCCGATACCCCTATCTCGGGCAGACTGAGTGCCTGGATGAACCGGATCGTGAAGTCGGACCCCGTGAGTGACCGTGGGGCAAGGAGGATCACCAACGGACAACTGGAACTGCTGGAAGATTTTGCTTTCCGGAAAGGCGCTACCTTCAGCAGTGTATGCGCTGCCGGTCCGGTGAGTTCTATTGATACTGCTACTGGCCGGATGAAGATAGAACTGCGTTCTTTTGATCCGAGACAACGCATACAGCTACCTGAAGAAGTCAGAGCCACCCATTTCAAGATCGTGCTGAATGGCGCCGCCATTGATTTTGAGCGGGAACAGTTTCAATGTGGCTATCAGGAAACCGATTATCTTTCAATGGAAGAAGTTACCGCTCCCATCTGCCTGGAACAACTGCTGGCGCCTACGCCAGGACAAGCGCTGCTGGTGGCTATTGGTGTGGTATTTTATGTGCAGGGTGAAGGCGGGCGGTATGAAAGGGTGAGTGGTGGCGGGATGAGGGTGTTACAGGTGTCTGAACCAGGATTTGGGGAGATTGAAAGGATAAGGAGGAAAGAGGTAACTGCGGATACAGAGGCAATCGCTGGTGTGGAGGTGGAGGGTTACTCTGTGGAGGGACTTGCTGATGAAATTGTAGAATCAGAAGCGAAAGGAGTTATGGGTTGCTTCGGGAAAAAATACGATGATCAGGCAATACAATATTCCAACTTATTGCCGGAAGTGAATTTCGGTGAAGAAGAGCAGGAACCTGCCATGGAATTAATAAATACAAGTTAGGCATAACGTGCCAACTGAATCAGTATTACAGCAAATAATGACAATTCTTAATTCGCAAATTGCGAATTGGCTATTCTTTTAAGTTGGGTGCATGCTCTTTGTAGTATATCACCCAGGTTATGATACACATCCAGGTAATGACGAACAGGAAGGTGCATTTTTGCACTACTGGTAAAGTATGTAACCAGTGGCCGGTATAGTAAATGTAGTTATTAACGCCAACCAGTAAAAGGCAACACGCTCCCATTACCAATAACTTATGCCACCGGTATTTGTACAAGGCAATGAAGGTGACGATCAGTGCTATTATGCCCGGAATACTGGCCAGATTGAGGACGAGGTCGTGATATCTGGTAGACATAAAAGGAGCAATGACCATGGAGGTTATACCTGCAAAGGAGATAAATATCCTATACCAGCGGTTGGGCTTAAAAAGCCGGGGCAACAGCCACCAGAAAACAGCCAGCGCCACACAAAGTACACCCATCGCCCAAACGGCCACGCGAGAACCCGGATTGTATTCACCATTCTTTGCCACGCTGCTCAACAATTCACACCAGTAATTGTGCTGTATGCTAAAACCCTTCGCTGTTGTGTCCATATTGGAACCTCCGGGATAGAAGAAAGCTGCTATGATGTATAAGAGGATGAAAAGGCAACATCCGAAGAACGGCGTTAAGAGCCAGATAGACTTGGGAAGGGGTTGTTTCAATAGTGCCTGATTTAGGAAAACGGCTGGATGCCCGTTTCCCTAAATTAGGTTTTTAATCCATAACTCTTATGGTATTATTTTTTAGGAATATGCAGAGAACTTTACCGATCTTTTCCAATTGTGAACGCAGTGCGTTCACAATTGGAAGGTAGCTTTTATAGCATTTCTTCTCTTTTGATAAGCTAAGCCGTTACGATGAATTGTTTTTGGGCCAGTTCCTGGCCGTTGATGACGATGGAGAGTGCATGCTGACCCGCATAGTGTTTGCGGGTAGTGAGGTTGCGGAAAGACTGGGTACGTTTGAAGGTATAGGTCTGTCCCGGCTGATAGGTATTCTCCGTGATCTTGAACAATTTCCTGTTGGCCTTGCCATTGGATTTCATGTAATCAATACCATACTCCACCCGCAGCTTTAGCGGTTTAGTGCCGGTATTGGTCAGGTTAAAAGAAAAGTGCAACGCTTCTCCAATGCCAATGCTTTTATACGCCAGCTTTAGTTTGTCCACTACTATTTTATCCGATACGGTCAGGCCAAATATTTTCAGGGCCTGCGGGTGGGCTTGCCGGAGGAGGGTGCGACTGCCATGTTTGATGATCCAATCGGTACGGGAAGAATGGCCCTGCCATTTTTGGACGATCTCCAATACAGTATCCGGGTTGTCTTTGGCAATGTCATTGAGGTTATTGGCCACACTCTTGCGTACAAACTCCGACGTATCATCTTTCAGGTTTTCCAAGATGGGTAAGATGGGCGCGGGATCTTTTTTCAGGGCCGGCAATGCCATGGCCCAGGGTAACCGCGGTCTGCACCCCTCACTGGAAAAACGGCGCACATGCAGGCTCTCATGCTTTGACCATTGCTGCATCTGGCGCATAGCCTTTTCCGGATAGCGCAGGATGAACGGACGGATGGCATATTCACAACTGATGAACTGGGTGATGAATTCCATGGCCTCCATAGAAGTATTGTAATGCTCCAGGCCAAAGTTCTCCACGTACTCTGTGAAGATCATGTATTCCAGGCCACCTTTTATGTCATTTTTACGGAGAGCCGTGATAAGGCTGTATATTTTCTCTATACTTTGATCGTATTGCCCGGGCAGGAATTGGTGCAACACGAGCGCAATGTGCTTCATGCGCTGTTTTAGTTCCCGCGCTTCCCAGGCATCATCCCGCACCTGTTGCAGGAATTGCCTTTTATCGAATCCCTGCAGGGTCTTGGCAAGTACCCCTGTAAATTGATGGAAGAAGATATCGTTATAGATGTTTTTGAAAGGCTCCACGATGAGGTCGTTTGGGATGCAATATACGGAACAAAGCCGCAGCGTCCATCTGAGAGACGCTGCGGCGTATAGAGCCGGTCACTCAATGTATATCGTCCTTGCATTCGTAATAATAGTAGCTTACCCCGGCGGTTTCGTGCACGGTAGGGTCATTGGGGGTATGCCGGAGGAAACGCGCTGTACGTTTTACCGGGTATACATCATCATACTGGTAGGTATAGAGGGACTCCCTGAATTTGAACCAGGTCCCGTCCCCATTCCTTCCCTGTACCCCTTCATACACAAAGTTGTTTTGTGGTATGGGCTCAAACTGCTGATGGATATCAGTAATGGGAAAGTAAAAAGGATTGAGCGTGGTATTGGGCCAGGTACTCAGGGGATTCACTTTGTGGTCATACTGGTATTCATAGATCAATGCCGGATTGATGAGATCGGTAAGATCGAAATAGAGGCGCCGTTTAAAGTTGGTGGATGGTCCGTCATACTCCCAACGAAGTACCTGGGAAGCGCCGGTACGCTCAATGACCCTGCCTCGCCCATCCAGCACATAGGTGTACAGGGTTTGGAACTGGTTATTCCGGAATTCATCAACGCGTATGATGCGCCCGGCCTGGTACACGTATTTGAAAGGTCCATACTGACTGTCCCTCACGATCACCGGCCGGTGCAGATTATCATATTCCATTTTCATGATCACGATGGGGTTGGGATTGAACATAGGCCGGGCATATAAGGAATCCAATAACCGCTTCTGCGTATAGCGGTAGCGGTATTCAACGCCATAGTTTTCCACGGAGTCAATAACAGTGGCGATCTGGCAAAGTTTTTTGTAGGGGAAATCGGGTTTGTGGCAGGCAGCAGTGATGCACAGCCAGGCAGCCAATAAAAGGAATAAGGGGTTGATCTTTTTCATACAAAAGATTAAATGGTTAAGAAATGTTGCTGAAAACAGTTTACAGTTTCGAGTTCGTATTATTATCTGCACAGTTATAGGTGAAAATGGTGGTGCCCCTGGTAGTATCTACATTAGAGATGAACGGATTGCGGGTTAAGAGCAACAGATCATATTTTACCGGGTATACATCATCATATTGATAGGTATACAGGTATTCCCGGAATGGTAGCAGGATGCCGCGGAGGGGGAGCAATACATTCAGGCGTGTCCAGTTGTTTTGGGGAATGGGTTCGAACTGATGACCTGCCTGCGCAACGATATCCAGGTAAAAAGGAATCAGTTTCATATTAGGCCAGGTAGTCATAGGGTTTACTTTATCGTCGTACTCATATTCGAAGGCCATATAGACCTCCATAGGCTCGCCGGGACGCATAAACTGCATGTCCAGCTTGCGTTTGGGATTGACGGAGGCACCTTCATATTCCCAACGCAGGGCGCTGCTTTCTGCCTGGCGTTCTATGATGCGGCCCTGTGCATCGTATATAAAAGTGTACAGGGGATGGTACTGGTTATCGGCACCCAGCAAGTCAATCCTTACTATGCGGCCGCTTTGGTAGATGAATTTGTAATTACGGTTCTGGTTGTCCCTGAGCCCTACCGGCTTGCCCTGGTTGTTGTAGGTGATCTTCACATTGATGGGCGCTTCTGAACCGGTTACCGCGCGCACGGTCAATGAATCAAGTAAATGATAGTTGTTGTAGGCATACCTGGTAATGCGATCAGTAGTGGAGAAAGGGCTGGGATGGTAGGTGTCCTGAATACTTTTGATCTGGCAATATTCCTTACAGGGAATATCCGGCTTGTGACAGGAAACAAACAGGTAGCTGCCTGCAGCCATCCATAGCAAGGCAATGGTCATTTTTTTCATAATGAAGGTTAAATGGTGAAGAAAAAAATATCAGGTCCGCAGCGTCCCCTACGGGAGACACTACGGGGAAAAGTACAGAAAGGCCCATAGAAGATTGGTTGACTATTTGATAGCCAAAATGGTATGTGCTACTGTCAGAGGGAACAGATAACCAGGCAGGGAATGAACTTTACAGGAAGGATTGTATTGGAATGGGTATCGTGAATAGAGTACTAAGATAGGGAATTTTATGGATTGGCGAGTAGGCTTTTAATACTGGACTGGCGGCAGATGACTTCGGGTTCGAGCGTGAGTTTGCGGGGAGGGGCTTTGAGGGATATTTTTTTATGGAGGAGGTCAAAGAACAGACTGGCGGCCTCTTCCCCCATACGCACCGTATGTTGGTTTACGGTAGATAAGGAAGGTGTGAGGTATTCACTAAACATTTCATTGGCAAAACCAATGATGGCAATATCCTCCGGTATCCGGGCACCCGCTTCTTTGATGGCCTGCATGGCGCCCAGTGCCGTGAAGTCTTCCACTGCAAAGACCGCATCGGGTTTGCCTGACAGCAGTTGTTTCATGCACTCCCGTCCGGATTCGATGCTTACTTTTCCATATACGATCAGGTCGTCATTAACTGCAATGTTGTGCACGTTGAGTGCATCTATGTATCCACGCAGGCGCTGGTTGAAGTTGGTTACATGCTGTTGCCCGCCAATATGCGCAATACGGGAGCAACCCTGCTCAATAAGATGACGGGTAGCATTAAAAGCGCCCTGGTAATCATTGACCACTACTGCCGGCACCCCCAAAGCATCATTGGCCCGGTCGAATAGTACGAGGGGAACGCCTTTTGTTTTGAGGTCGGCATAGTGCTTCAGGTTGATGGTTTCCTTGGAGATGGAAGCCAGTACACCATCTACCCGCGAGCGGAGAAATGTTTGTACGGCTTTCTTCTCCAATTCATATAGTTCATTGGACTGGTAGATGATCACATTGTAATCATTCCTGCTGGCTATTTTTTCAATACCGTGAATGACTGAGCCAAAGAAGTTGATCTCTGCACTCGGAATGATCACCCCAATGATCTTTGACTTTCCCGACCGGAGCGAGGAAGCAATTTTATTGGGCTGATAGTTCATCCTTTTAGCAACCTGCTTCACAGCCTCCCGCGTAGCATCGCTGATAGCAGGATGATCATTCAAGGCCCGCGATACGGTGGCGGCAGCTACGTTCAATTCACGCGCTATGTCCAGAAGGGTTGTAGCCATGCTTTATTGGAGGACAAGGTTCAATGTTCAAAGATGGTGAGCCACCCTGCCTGGCTTTTTGGCACTGCTGCAGGGTGACCCACCATGGTTATTTGTCTAACAGTTTGATAAAGTACCCGCCTACTACACTGCGTGCCTGGAAACCTACCTGCTTGCCGTCGGTGGTCTCGTGCCAATCGCTCAGGGGCACCCGGCTGGAAGATTCAGCAGCAAATTTGTACAGGGGCTGTACGAAAGCATTCCAGTCCTGCTGGTTATCGGCCAGCGCGGCTGTCCACATGATCCAGTCGGATTTGGTATAGGTCTTCCGGCTGTCGAGCGGCAGGCCATAGGTTTGTTGTTTGGTGAGATAGTATTTTACTTCTTTCTCATATACTTCTTTTGGAAAGACATTCAGGTGCAGCAGCTTATCCCATACGAGGTTGTATTTCTGGCTCCAGGTACCTTTCTTTTCAAAGGCCAGTGTATAGTGATCGCCATCTGCAGCCAGTTGCATCCATCTTTTTGCCATGGCCACTGCTGTATCGTGGTATTTTTTAGCGGTAGCCTGCTCGCCCAGTTGCTCCGCCAGCATCGCATACCCTGCAATACCCATGATGGCTTTTACAGAGAGGTTGGCATTGCGGGCGAGGTGACCGGCAAAGTCATCGGTACACAATTGGTTGGCAGGATCAAAGCCATCCCGTACGAGGTACCCTACCCAGGTAGTTAAGGTGTTCCAGTGTTTCTTTGCATAGTTGGCGTTGCCTTCTGCTTTCGCAATAGCAGCCGTCAGGATGATCATGTTGCCTGCTTCTTCCACCGGCATGTCTTCTCCGTATAACTGACCATTGGCGAGCGGATAGGTGCCCAGGTCATGCGCCGGGAAAGGTTTTGTCCATTTACCGCTTTCACTGTAGTAGAAGATGCCATTGAGCATACCTTTTAACAGCTCCGGATTGTAAGCGAGGTATAAAGGTGCAGACGGATAGGTCACATCTACGGTATTGATACAACCATTGCTGTAGTTCTCTTTGGATAAGAAGAGAATATCACCTTGTGGGTCTTTCAATACTTTATGGGCTGCCACACTCTGGCGATAGGCCAGCTCGCACAGTTGTGCATATTGTTCGCCGCCTGCCTTGAGGGTTTCATTGTATAAGCGTTTGTTGAACTGATCGCATTGGGCCATGATGGTTGTATAGCCGGCCGAAGCTTTTGCCAGTTCATCTTCTATGGTAGTGCCCTGGTGTGTCCACCAGGCTTTGAGGTTCTGACCAAAATACTGAATGGAATAGCCATCGTCATAACCTACCAGGATGACTTTCGTCATGTTAGTATTATACCCTACTGTACCGGAGAGGATGGTATTCAGCATGAGTTGCTGACCTTCCAGTTTGGTAGCCCTTTTGTATTTAACCGGACTGAATGCGTTCATGGCTTCTCTGGCCGTAGATACGTATTGCAGGGGGATCTCTTTTTCAGGAACCGCTACATAGAGGTAACCCCAGTCAATGCGCAGGTCGTCCCCTTTCTTTTTGAGCACCGGCTGCTCCAGGGTACCGGTTTTCAGGATGGATAAACCTTTTGCATTGTACAGCTCTGCCTTTACTTCCTGCGCCGGTGTATTGGTAGCCAGCGTGGAAGCGGCGCCGAAGTATAGTTGCACGTTGTGCTTAGCGCCATCCGTTGAGCTGATGTTGGCGGTGATGTAGGTAACCGGCCTTGACAGCAGATCGAGGTTATCGGGCAGCAGCGGCGAGGTGAAGGTAAGCGATAGTTTGGCCTTGCCTGCTGTAAACTGGTAGATTGTTTGGGTAGCGTTGACCGTTACCTTGTCCTGCGTGGCCAGTTTGATATTGCCACCGGGCTGTTCTTTGGGTTCGTTCACAATACCGGCATCCAGCCAGGCGCCGCCGGCCGTATTGGCCACATGGATGGCCAATATGTTCTTTCCTTTTACGAGCTTGCGCCGCGCAGCTTCGGGTATGGGGAAGTAGTGGAATTTGTTGAGCCAGCCTACATAGCTGTAGATCTTTTCCCCGTTGAGGTATACTTCTGCATTATCATCGTGGTTGATCTTGAGGAAAAGGTTGTTGAAGCTGGTTTGGTCCAGGGTAAATTCCCGGCGCACCCAGAGGTTCCTGCTTCTCCATACCGTCTTCGCACTGCTGTTGTTATCGGTGAAAGGCGCTTCTCCTTTTTTCCATTGTGCATCATTAAAGGAAGCGTTCATCCAACCGGTAGCCGGTTCACTTTCTGTATAGGCTACTGCATATGATTTTTCATCGGAGGCAGGTACTACTGTGTTGTACAGTTTCTCCGCTGCTCCCATAAAACGGTATACGGTGCCATCTACTTTGATCATTCCCAGCAGGGACTGATCGGCGCCGGTCCAGTGTTTGGTAGGAGTGGTGTTTAACTTGTCGGAAACAGACCATACGCTGAAGTATGGGTCGTGTGTGATCAAGGGGTATGCAGGAGCACGCATCTCCTGTGCTGTTGCGAACCCTAATTGCATGGTGGCTAAACTGACTGCCAACACTTTTTTCATTGTATTCATTCCTGTTTTTTATTATTTACTTTCTGTTGGTACCTGGAGGGGTATGCCCGTCTGCACAGGCTCTCCGAATTGGGGCATACCATCGTTGCTCCAGGTAAATGGTTGCGCCCTGGGCGAGCGTTGACTGCCGCAACCCTGCCCCGGTGCATCATTCGCATGGTACAGGATCCAGTCCTGCTTACCATCCGGTGATTTAAAAAATGAATTATGGCCCGGTGCATATACACCGTTCTGTTTTGATTGCTTAAAGAAAGGCTGCGGATGTTTTTTCCAGCTACCGGCATCCAGCAGGTCCTGCTTACCGGTGAAGCTCAATACACCCAGCGCATAGAAATCGGTCCAGCAACCACTGGCAGAAAAGACAATGAATAGTTTGTCTTTATGCATGAGCGCCTGCGGCCCTTCATTGACGTTCACATGCGGGGGATTGCCGGCATCATTCAGATCACCATGCTTTTCCCATTCAAATTGCGGCGCTGCGATCTTTACGCGGTTGCCTTCTATGGTCCACGGGTTTTTCATTTTAGCGATGTAGATGTTCTGCTGACCATTGGTATCACCCTCCCACCCTGACCAGATCATGTATAGCTGGTTTTTCCAGGTGAACACATCACCGTCAATGGCCCATTTGTCTGTCGGGTCGGCTATTTTTCCTTTGAAGGTCCACTCCCCTTCCATAGGATCAGCGGCCGCATTTTCCAATACATACATGCGGTGGTTTTCATTGCGGCCGTCATCAGCAGCAAAGTATACGTACCATTTGCCCCGGAGAAAATGAATTTCCGGCGCCCAGAGCTCTTTGGAATACGCTGTATTGGGTGGTGGTGTAAAGATGGTCTTGCGTTGCGCAGTCTTCAGGTCGGCAAGATTTTTCGTTTTCCAGATGCCAATACGGTTACCCATGCTGTGGGTGTAGTAGTAATAACCATCTTTATAAAAGGAAAAAGGATCGGCGCCTGATGGCAATAAAGGATTGGTAAAGGTAGCGCCGGCGGATTGGGCCAGCGCACTTTTACCTGCGACGTTCAACAATATATATAGCACAATGATCGTGTTCCTCATTATAACCAGGTTTATTGTACTACCGGGAAAGAAGCTATGCGCAAACGGCCGGCACCCATTGGTACGAGGGTGAGCTCAGTTACCGGTTCAGTAGTCGTTACCGGGCTTTGTGGCAATAGGCCGCAAAGTCCATATTGATCAATGGTCCAGGCAGGGATCTGCTTCCCTTTTACTTTTAGTGCAATGGGTGCTGCTGCCTGTGTGAAGGGATTGTTGTCCTTTGGCCAGCTCTTTTTTACTACAGTAACTATTTTTTCCAGTGGCTGCCCGTTCAAGAGCAGACCATAGTTCCAGGGGGTAGCAGGATAGATCTCCCAGGAAGGCCATTTGGCAGGGTCTGCATTCTCCTGCCATTTGGAATCGCCAATGGCCGTTTCCTTACTGTCTTTTTGCTCGTACTGCTCTTTGATGAGCAGGGAATAGGTAAGCGGACCACGGTTGATGCTCACGCTGTTCTTGTTCCTGTCCCAGGTACGCAGCTTCAGCTCCATCGGGAAGTCCAATGTAATACGGTCATTGTTTTTCCATTGGTTGCTGAGCTTTACATAACCACCCGGTGCAGGTATTGCTGTAATGGCTTTACCATTGATTTTTATGACCGGCTTGTTACACCATTCCGGCATGCGGAGGTATAAAGGAAAAGAAGTTGCTGTTGCCGCTTTCACCGTGAGGCTTACTGATTCTTCAAAAGGATACCGTGTATTTTCAATAATGGTCACGGTATTGCCATTGCCCACCTGTGCTGTTACTTCACCTTCCACATAGAGTTGAGCAGCGAGACCGTTATCAGGCGTTGCCATCCAGGCATTTTCTGCATAGTATACCCAGCCGGCAGCATGGTTGTGCTGACAGCAGCGGCTGCTGAAGGGATTCATCATGAGGAAGGGCCCATTGTTGTCAATGCCCGGTGAGTGGTTCCTGCTGTCGCTCACCACCTGGTTGGGCGCTGTTAAGTAACGAAGCGCTTTGTAGTCGGGCATGAAGGCGGCAGGGAAGGTATTGAAGGCAATGTCTTCACAGTTCTCTGCCCATTTGGTATCGCCGGTGTACCAAAGCAACATCTGATCGGAGGTCATTTGTTCTACCATGCCACAGGTTTCCACCAACTGGCGCGGATCATCATATCCCTTGCGGGCATTTTCATCGGCACCAAATAAACCACCGGGCACTTGTCCGTAGATATCACGTATGAGTTTAAAGTTGTCGTAAGTAGCTTGTATGTCGCCCTGGTTGTGACTGAGCATGGCATATTGCGCTGGTTCACGGAAGCACTGGGCCACATTTACGTTGTGCCAGTTGGGCAGGTTGTTTTGCTGTGTCCAGTCGGCGGTATTCTTGTGTAGTTTCTTCACCAGGTCCAGCAGCCAGGCTTCACCGGTACGGTTGTATAACCAGTACACACTGTAGATATTGTCGCCACCACGGCTGTTTTCCCAGTAGTCCTCCAGCAACTGGTCATCGGGCAGGGACAATTCCCATTTGAAGTATTTGGTCATGAGGGCCAGCACCCGCTTGTCCTTTGCATGTTCATAGTAAGACTGCAGGCACCAGAGCATAGGCATGTTGGTCCAGAGGTCTCTTTTGCCCTGGCGTGTTACGAACGGACCGAAGTCGCCATTCTCCCGTTGGTTGTCGAGTGCCGCATCGAGCCAGAACTTTGCTTCGTTGATCATTTTCTGATCGCGGAGCATGTAGCCAATGTTGGCATATCCCTTCAGCCAGTAGGGCAGTTCTTCCCATCCGTATTTGCCTTTGCCATCTTTGTGCAGCCAGGCATTGTCCTGCCGGGATAACCAGATGCTGATCTCTCCGAGGTGACCGGTAAGACCATCGCGCTGCAGCTCCAGCATTTTCTTCAGCCAGCCGCCGGGCCTGATGGCTGTTACGGGCAGCTTGATGAAGTATTGTTGTTGCAAAGGCGCTTTGTTGCTAACGTAGTATTTGTTGACGGCGGTATTATCGGGACGGTTAACGGTGGTGGCCTGCAGGCCTGTTTGTGCCTGTACGGTAGCACCTACGATACCCAGCAGGGAGATGCCCAGTGCAAGTTGGCGTTTATATTTGACTATGGATGGTTTCAAGATTTCTGGTTTCTTGTTTTTTTGTCCGCAGAGTCCCCTTTGGGAGACTCTGCGGGGAAATCTAAGCGGGCCAAAGGCCCGGGAATAGGGCTGCGAGGCTGCAAGCCTCGCAGAGCTTACTTCATGCTCACGAGGTTCACATCATAGAGTTTGTTGTGCACCCGCTTCAGGCTTTCCACGGGTATTTTAAATACTTTTCGGTCATAGGTCATGAGGCCGTTGACTTCCACTTCCACGTCGGTGGTTTGTGTATATACAGCGGCCGACAATCCCTTTTTGATGAGCGCCGGGAATCTCTCTATGAGCTGCGCATAGTTGGTAAACAGGTCTTCCTTGTTCTTATAGCTGCGGTATCCCCAGTTGTTCTTGTCCTGCCAGGTATGGCCTTCAATGGGCAATCCCAATCCGCCGAACTCACCCAACACGATGACGTAGTTAGCGCCAAACAGTTCTGCTTTGGGCATGGCAGGCTGCGGATAGTTGTGCAGGTCTATGATATGTCCCACGGAATGGAAGTTACCTCCACTGGCTGTGTTCACTAACCTGGAAGGATCTTTCTGCATGGTCCAGTTAACGATCTCTTTGGTCTTGAACTGTCCCCAGGCTTCATTAAAGGGCACCCATACAACGATACTGGGAAAGTTGTGCAGGCTTTCCATGATGGCCGACCATTCGGTGCGGTAGATGTTTTCTGATTCGGGGCTGCGGTCCATGTCATGACCAATGCCTTCCACGCCGGGGCGTGTTTCCCAGCGGGCGCCGCGATCGCCGCTGGGCATGTCCTGCCATACGAGGATGCCCAACTGATCACAATGATAGTACCAGCGTGCAGGCTCTACTTTTACGTGTTTGCGGATCATGTTGAAGCCCATGTCTTTTGTTTGTACGATGTCAAACTTCAGGGCTTCGTCGGTAGGAGCGGTGTATAAACCATCGGGCCACCAACCCTGGTCGAGCGGGCCATACTGGAATACAAAGCGGTTGTTGAGCAACATACGCTGCACGCCATTGCCATCAATGCCCATGGATATTTTGCGCATGGCAAAGTAGCTGCCTGCCTCATCTACTACTTTACCGGCACGGAGCACTTCCACCTTCAGTGTATAGAGAAATGGTTTTTCAGGTGTCCATAATTTGGGATTGTCAATTGCCAGTTTGATATCATCACCGGCAGTAACGCTTTGCTCGGTGAGCTTCGTTGTACCGTCATACGCCGTTACCTTCACCAGGTCGCCGGTTTGTACATTGGCAACTTTGGTTTGAACGGTGAGTATTTTGGTATCAATGTCCGGTGTTTGCCGGGTAGATACAATGTAGGTATTGGCCACTGTTTCCAGCCATACTGTTTGCCAGATGCCGGTTACCGGTGTGTACCAGATGCCTTCGGGATTTTTTACCTGCTTGCCGCGTGGCTGAGGGCCCTGGTCGGAAGGGTCCCATACTGATACGGTTATTTCCTGTTCCTTTCCTTTTTTCAGCGCGGCTGTAATGTCAAAAGAGAAAGGATCATATCCGCCCTGGTGCGTACCTACTTTTTTACCATTCACGTATACGGAACAGCGCCAGTCTACCGCACCAAAGTGCAGGATTACCTGCTGACCTTTTTTAACGGCCGGCGTTGCAATGACTTTTTTATACCAAAGTACACTGTCTTTTCCTACTGTTTTTCCTACACCCGACAGCGCTGACTCCACGGCATACGGCACGAGTATGTTACCAGCCAGAGAAGCGGGCATGGTTTCTTCCTGTGCTTTTGGCAGGATGGCATATTGCCAGAGGCCATTGAGGTTTTGCCAGTTCTTACGCACGAGTTGCGGACGCGGGTATTCGGGCAATGGATTGGCCGGGTTTACATTGGCCGACCATTGGGTAGTGATACGCCCGGGCACGATTTGCCAGGATGGCTGCGCCTGTGCAACACCTAAGAGGAGTAACGATAGAAAAAGAATGGGTACTCTACGCATGATGAAATGAGATTAGAATTTGTTTTGAGTTCCGGGTTTGGAGTTTCGGGTTCTTTATGTGTAGCTTGCTGATTAATTTTAAAAACTTAGCGTGCTATGTTTTGGCAAGTTACTAAAAACGCGGTAGCAACCCGAAACACGAAACCCCAAACCCGGAATTGTTAAAAGGTGATTTTTTGTACCGGAGAATACAGCCTGTCTTCCACGCCGGTGATCTTCACCCCTACCCGCGCGAATACATAGTTCTGCGTGGGGGTAATAGCGGGGATGTTCACACTCAGTTGCAGGTTATTCAGGTCTGTAGCGGCATTCACGGTAGAATCCTTCCGTTGAATCTGCATGTTGCCATTGGCGCCTACATAAGTTGTTTTGTTAATGTACAGGGATACGGATTCAATGTTCTTCGCATTGGCATCGGTAATGATCTTTTCGATCTTAACTGTAGCCGCTACTTTTCCGCCGGCCTGGGAAAACTGGGCATTCCTGATCATGTAATAGGGCATCACTTCTATGTCGAAGTCCTGGCTGCCCTGCAGGTTGATCATGATGGTATCCTTGGCGGGGCTGCCGGTGGATTTGGTCATGAAAGGTCCTTCGTTTTTGGGAATGATCAGTTTGTAGTTGCCATTAAACAATACAGCGGAGTACGATCCATCCTGGTCAATGGCTACATCTATAGCGCCATTGAGTCCCCAGCCGGGCTCCCAGAGCTGGAAGCGCACCTGGTTCTGTTCTACCATGATGGGCTCGCCTTCATAAATGATGCGACCTTTGAAGGTAGAACCGGGAGGATCGAAGTTATCTTTCTTGCAGGAGGCGAATGCCATCAGTCCTGCCAGTAGTATGAGGAGATTGTGTTTACGTTTCATGATCTGCATTTTAAGTGATTCGCTTTACTGATTTGGGTTCCTGACGATCTGCGGGTTGTTGTTGATGATATCATCCCCGATGTAGGAATAATAGTTACCAAAACGGAACCTGTCTGAAGCCAGTACCCGGTTGGGCAGCACTTCCTTAAATATCCATTTACCATTGTTGGGACTGGTGGGATCAAATACTTTATAAGGCCACAAACCCCAGGGCTGGGTATTCCTTTTGGTAGCGCTGCCGATGTTGCTTACCAGGTCGGCAGCCGTCATGGCATTACCATCCCAAACGATATGGGCCAGTCGCCAACGCTTCATGTCGAAAAGGTAATGGCCTTCAAAAGCGAGTTCCACCCTTCTTTCATGAACGATCCTGTCGAACGTGATGTCAGCAGCCGTGAGCGGTGTAGTAAGACCCGCCCTTGTGCGCAGGGTATTGAGGTAGTCTTTGGCAGTTTCCTTGTCGTTCAATTCAAAAGCGGCTTCAGCAGCGATGAGCAGCATTTCACCGAAGCGGTAACGGATAAACCACACATCGCTTTGAACGCCGCGCTGACCAGACCCTACTGTAGGATCGAGGTATTTACGTACATAGAATCCTGTTTGTGCTATAAATTCATACCCATTGATAGGGCCATCATATCCTACTACCTGCATTTCGGTGCCATTCACTACTTTCCGGGCGCCGGGAATATCGCCTGTTACTACCGAGCCATCACCCAGTTGCAAACCAGCCCATATATCAACGGGTTTTCCTTTGAACAGGGTGCCGGGCAATAATACAGTACCACCGAGACGGGCATCCCTGCCGGCGAAGATCTCTGTTGGTGTATTGTAGTAGATGTAATTACTGCCGCTTTGGGTAGCCAGTGGTGCAAAGGTATTGTCCAGCTTCTCGAACTGCTCTACGAGGTTGAGCGCAGGATTGAGGCGTCCGCCCTCCTGCTCTTCTGCTGTGCTGCGTGGCTGGTTGCGCAGGGTATAGCTGTGCGTTTTACCGCTTTGCAGTTTATAGTCTTCCACGAAGATGGCTTCCGGGTTATTGGCCTTATCGGTGAAGAGGCTGGCAAAGTTGTCGGAGAGATCGGGCTTTTTCGTGTAGAGACCATAAGCGCCTGCCTGTCCGTCAATGATGTCTTTAGCCGCTTTTAATGCTTTGGTATAGTAGTCGTTTGCTTTTTCGGCAGGGATGCCCACTTCCTGGCCGGGCAATGTAACCTGTGGTGTGTTAACGCCGTATTTGGCAATTGACCCTGCATAGATGGCGGCCCGTGCTTCCATGGCCAGCGCCGCTGCTTTGGTAGCTCTTGATTTCTCATTGACATTCGCCGGCAACACCTCCTTGATGGCTTCCGCTTCGCTGATCACGAAGTCGTATATCTCCCCTTCTTTAGCTCTCGGATGTTGCAGGTAAGTGGGATTACCACTGAAGTCATACTGCTCTGGTTCCAGGATGAGCGGTACGCCACCCATGCGTTTGGCCAATTCAAAGTAATAGGAGGCACGGAGAAAACGGGCTTCGGCCAGGAACCTGTTGCGAACCCCTTCTTCCAGTTTATCGGCTGCTGCACATTTTTTAATGAACAGGTTCATGTCGCGGATATAACCGTAATCCCAGGTGCCCCAATCTCCATAACCCCAATCTACATTCTGCACACGTCCGTAAGCACCATTCTCGGAAGGGAAGGCATCATTCAGGTTGGCAAAGGAGGCCCAGTCTTCCACCGTTTCTATGTCATAGTAGCGGTTGTACAGGTTACCGAGCAGGGACAATACCAGACCCGGATCTTTCCACATTTGCTCTTCCCCGATCAGGTTGGTAGGTTGCTTACTGAGAAATTCGTCGTCTTTCAAACAACCGGACAACGAGGCGGTTATTATGATGGATGTTATTGCAAGTATCTTTTTCATTACACTGGATTAAGATGGTTATAAAGAAAGATTGATCCCTACGTTGATGAACTTGCTCTGCGGGTATTGAAGACCATTGTCGTCAATCACCTCGGGATCTATACCATATTGATTCAGGTTATCGAGCGAGAAGAGGTTATAGGCATTCACATAGAACCTGGCCCTTTGTATCCTGGCTTTGCTCAATATTGATTTGGGAATGGAATAACCCAGTTCCAGCGTTCTGGCGCGGAGGTAGGTAACGTTGTGCAGCCAGAAGGTAGAGTTCCTGTAGTTGCTGTGGCCACCATTGTTATAACGGAAAGCAGGATATTTACCGGCAATCCATTTACTGTTGAGGTCAAACGGGTCCTCGCGGTGCCACCTGTCCAGCAGCCTGTTATTCAATCCTCCTTCATTCTGGAAAGGTACTTTTGTTTCCCAGTTCTGGTTCCAGGCATACATGCCACCGCCGGAGAAGTCGGCTGTGAAGTCGAAGTTCCTGTATTGCAATCCGATGCTGAAACCAAAGGTAATATTGGGCTGTCCGCCGGTGGTATAACCAATGGGTCTTTCATCCCAACCATTGATCCTGCCATCGCCGTTAACGTCTGCGTAAATGATATCACCCGGTAACAATGTTTTGTTGCCCTGTCCATCTATATCAACAGGGTGATTGTTGATCTCTTCCTGGCTCTGGAACTGACCGGTGGCTGTGAGGCCCCAGAAGATATCGCGGTACCTGTCGGGGCTCGTATTGCCGGAGTTGCGGTAGTGGTCCCAGGAGTTGTTCCACCGTGGTTTGTACGACTTCACGAATTTACCGCGTGCGATCATGCCATTACCGCTTACGTTGTAGTTGAGGCTACCAATTTTACCACTGTAGGCCAGTGACCCTTCAAAGCCAAACTGCGATTCATCCCGCACATTCTCATCGGGCAGGCCATATCCCAGCTCATTGGGCAGCAGGATATCGTATTTACGGCCCCGTAAGCCGGAACGCAACCGGTAGAAGTAGTCCACGGTACCTCTCAGCTTGCCGTTAAACAGGCTGAAGTCGGCCCCGATATCTGTGATCTTACTCTTGTACCAGGAGATATTCTTAATGGGCTCACCCCTGTTGACAGAAGTAACGACGGCCGATCCGCTGAGGATGGCGATACCTGCATTGTAGTTGTAACCACTGAGGTAATCAAAAGCGCCGATGCCCACATCATCATCACCCATGATACCATAAGAGGCGCGTATTTTAAGATCAGAGAGTACGGTACTGCCACCCATCATCCGCTGGAAGAAATTCTCTTCGGATATTCTCCAGCCGCCGGATATGTTGGGGAAGTAGCCTACCCGCTTGTCGGGTGCAAATTTCCAGGAAGCATCACGCCGTACAGAAGCCTCAAAGAAGTATTTATTGGCATAGCTATAGTTAAAGCGGCCGATGTAGCCGATCCTTGCTTCGCGGTCGTCCCGGTCGTCATACTGGTCCATGGTGGCAAAGTAGATCAGCGGCAGCGCATTGGTCTTGGGCACGGCATGCAGGTATTGCTCTACATTGCGGAAATCCTGCTTTTCAGCTACTGCAACAGCCCCTACGGTATGCTCACCAAAAGTACGGTTGTAGTTGAGCTGCCATTGCCAGATGTTGCGCATGACTTTGCGGGTGCCCCGTTCGCGCCAGGGATTGGTAACGGAGGCTGTCACGATGTATTTATCGGTGGGTACATCATAACGGTAAGCATCATAAGTGTATTCATGGCCATTCATGACGCGGTCGGCCAGGTAGTAGGAGAATTGCGCGCGGGCCGACAATCCTTTTATATAGGGCACCTGGTACTCTGCATTGAAGTTGGTTTGCAATACGCGCCAGTCTTCCCGCCAGTAACCCGATCTTGCTTTGGTCAATAACCCCCAGTTGGTTTCATTGTGGCCAATGTCCTGCAGGTACTCGGGATTGTCATTGGCGAAAGGACGGTCCATGGGCCTGTTGCGCAATAAGGCAAAGCGGGGCGCCCAGTAGTCGTCCCCACCAGGTACACCGGGCTGGTCGCGGGTCTCAATACGTCCGTTGATCTGAACGCCTACTTTGAGCCCTTCGGCAATCTTCGCATCCACATTGCTCTGGATATTGGTCCTGCCGAAAGTGAATTCACGTCCCAGTACCGATGTTTGGTCAAACCGGGTAACAGACAGGTAGTAGTTGATCCTGTCGGACCCGCCGGAAGCACTGGCATTGATGGATGACATGGGTGCATTGTCCTGTATGATGAAGTCGTACCAGTCAAAACTTTGATAGCCATATTCTGTGCCGGCTTTGTATTTGTCAAGCTCAGCCTGTGTGATGCTGGTACTGCCAAACTGGTTCATTTCTGCATCTGCTTTTCCCAGCATCCAATCATAAGAACTGCTGATTGCCCTGGGAAAGCGGGTCCAGGATTGCCAGCCGGTATAAGCATCTACGCTCACGGTATTGCGTGTACCTGTTCTGCCGCGTTTGGTAGTGACTACTACCACACCGTTGGCAGCGCGTACGCCATAGATGGCGGCAGACGCATCTTTGAGCACAGTGATGCTTTCTATATCGTTGGGGGAAAGGTTGTTGAATTGCCCTGCATCCTGCTGGATGCCGTCTATTACAAAGAGCGGGTTACCCATGTTACGGATCTGGATATTGGCGCTGGCACCGGGACGGCCATCGGGCATCCGGAAACTCACACCCGGAATTTTACCGGCCAGGCCGGAACTCACTGTGGAGCCGCCATGCACTTTCTCGATGTCTTTGGAGGTAATGGTAGAGATGGCGCCGGTCAACGATTCTTTCTTGCGCGAACCATAACCGATTATCACTACTTCTCCGAGGTCTTTGTTCGTGCTTTCCAGCGACACTTCAATGTTGGTTTGTGTGCCTACTTTTACTTCCCGGGGACTATAACCAATGGAAGTAAAAACCAACACCGCCTTGTTATTGGCCACGCTGATGGAAAAGAGTCCATCAGGACCTGTAATAACCGAATTTTGAGTACCCTTTTCAGTAACCGATACATTGGGAATACCTATACCGGCGCTGTCTTTGGCAGCGCCTTTTACGGATATCCTGGCTTCATCCTGTGCCAGGGAGGTGTTGAAGAAAGCGGAAAGGAGGAAGCACAATAGAAGGAGTCTTCCTTTTTTGAGCCAGGCCATGCGATCATCCGGCATACCCGGCAGATGCTTGTTGAAAAATTCCATACGGCAGTTAATTGTTAGTGAAGAAACAGTGTAATCGTTTGCATTGACAGGCGCAACAGGCAGGATATTATCCCGCGCGCCATCCGTTTGTAAAATTTGAACTATTCTTTTTGATGGAGGAGCCTATTCGTCTCATTGTTTCGCTAAAATGTCTCAAATCTGAAAAAGGGAGCCTCCAGAATACCAGTGCTAATACGAATTTGCAGTGATGCCGGGCCGGGAAGGCGGTAAGGCGGGAAGCTATTTATTAGTATGCAAACTGGTCTTATATCTTGTTATATTTGTGCAAACTCAACTGCCTTTGCTTGAAAAGTAGTGCCATTTGCATAATGATTGCGTTGCTTGTTGCCTGTACATCCTCCCTGTATGGGCAGGGCTATTATTTCAGGCACTACCAGGTAGAGAACGGACTTTCCCACAATACGGTGTTTTCCTGTGTGCAGGACCGGAAAGGTTTTTTATGGTTCGGCACGAAGGACGGTATTAACCGGTTTGACGGTATTACGTTCAAGGTATTCCGGCCTGATCCTTCAGACAGTAACAGCCTTGGTAATAATTTTGTACTCAGCCTGCATGAAGATGCCGGCGGTGTTTTATGGGCAGGCACCCGCGAGGGCCTGTACCGGTATAATGCCTCTACAGAAAGTTTCCGCCTTATAAAAGGTACTGCCTGGTCGGATGTGCGCGATATAGATTCGGACTCATCCGGCAATTTATGGTTTATAGTGGGATTGAAGTTGTACAGGTATCATGCATCGCACGACAGTGCGCCTGTGCTGATCAATCGTGACAACAGCATGATCACTTCCCTTTGTACTACGGCCGATGGTACAGTATGGATTTCCACGGTGGAAGGCTGGGTACAGCAGTATGATCCCGTTACCGGCCAGTTCTCGGGTTTTGATGTGTTTGATCAATCGCCTCCTACTGCTTCCCGGTGGATAGATGATATTTTTGATACCCGCCAGGGATATATATTGATCGGCACTTCCAACCAGGGCATTAAGCGCTTTCATATTGCCAGCAAAACTTATAAGGATATCCTCACTTATAATGCCGATCATACGGAAGTATATGGCCGCGGGTTTATTCATTATGCCGGCGATGAATACTGGATAGCTACTGAATCGGGCATTTATATTTATCATCTTAAAGACGAAAGCCTGAAGAACCTGCGCAAGAAGTATAATGACCCCTACTCCATTTCTGATAATGCGGTTTATTCCCTTTGCAAGGATAAGGAAGGCGGTATCTGGGCAGGGACTTTTTTCGGGGGCGTCAATTATTATCCCCGCCAGTATACTTCTTTCCAGAAGTATTTCCCGGATAACACACAGCATACGATCAGTGGCAATGCGGTACGGGAAATATGCGAAGACCAATATGGCAATCTCTGGATCGGTACAGAAGATGGCGGCCTGAATAAACTGGAGCAGGCCACCGGAAAGATCACACATTACCTGCCGGGCGGCAACCGCTCCACGATCTCTTATTCGAATATACATGGCATACTGGCTGTGGGTAATGAATTGTGGATAGGCACTTTTGAGCATGGCCTGGATGTGCTGGATATTCCCAGCGGGAAGGTAGTACGTCATTATTCAGGTGGCGGCGGCACTACTTCCTTCCGGGGAAATTTTATTCTTACACTGTACCAGACAAGGGCCGGTGAAATACTGGCCGGAACACCGCTGGGATTGTTCAGGTATGAAAAGGCCACAGACCGTTTTACGGCGGTGAAAGAGGTGCCCGACAATCTTTTTATTTACAGCATCCTGGAAGATCATAGCGGTACGATCTGGCTGGGCACGCTTGGCAGTGGCGTAGTGTATTATAACACAGCCACCGGTGAGCGGGGCAGCCTGCATCATGATCCCAAAAACACCAACAGCCTCAGCAATAACCTGGTGAATAGTGTGTTTGAGGACAGCTATCATCATTTATGGTTTGCCACGGAGGGCGGCGGTCTATGCCAGTACTCTCCTACCCGTAAGACACTGAAACGGTATACTACCCAGCATGGCCTGCCCAGCGATTTTGTATTCAAGGTACTGGAAGATGGCCGGCACAACCTGTGGATCAGTACCACGCGCGGCCTTACCTGTTTTAATCCGGCTACCGGAAAGATGAAGGTATATACGAAGAACAACGGGTTGCTGAGCGACCAGTTTAATTATAATTCCGGCTATAAGGACAAGAAAGGACGTATGTATTTTGGCAGTGTGAAAGGCCTGATCAGCTTTAACCCGGATGAGTTTACCCAAAATGAGTTTATGCCGCCGGTATATATTACCGGTTTCCAGGTGAATAATAAGGAGCTGAGCGTTAACCAGCAAGGCTCATCGCTTTCGCAGTCTATTATCCAAACCAATTATATTACGCTTTCCCCTTCCGCTTCTACTTTCAGCATTGATTTTGCCGCATTGAGTTATACGGCTCCTGAGCGGACCGAATATATGTATAAGATGGAAGGGCTGGATAAAGACTGGACTTACCTGAAAGCAAACCGCAAGGTATATTTTACCGGCCTGGCGCCCGGTACGTACCGTTTCATTGTTAAAGCGGCTAACAGCAGCGGCCAGTGGAATAGTCAGCCTGCACAGTTGGAGATCCGTCTGCTCCCCCCTTTCTGGGCCAGTAGCTGGGCTTATGGCCTGTATATTTTGCTGGCTACCGGTATTGTACTTTATCTTATCCGGCATTATCACCGCCGAACAGAAGAGAAGAACGAACGCAGGATAGAGTTGATGGAGCATGAGAAGGAGAAAGAGCTGTACCAGGCCAAGATCGAGTTCTTTACGAATGTGGCCCATGAGATCAAAACACCCCTTACGTTGATCAAAGGCCCCCTGGAAAAGGTGATGAAGAAATCGGGAGAAGCGCCTGAGCTGCGCAACAGCCTGCAGATCATGGAACGTAATACGAACCGCCTTATTGACCTTACGAATCAGTTGCTCGACTTCAGGCAAACCGAAACGAAAGGGTTCAGCCTTAGTTTTACGCCTGTCAATATCCCGGAACTGCTGGAAGAAATGTATACGAATTTTAAGCCGCTGGCAGAACAACGTAACCTGCAGTTCACCCAGGAAATGCCATCCACGCCTCTCTATACGATGGCCGACCCCGAAGCCCTGCAAAAGATCTTCAGTAATCTTTTCAGCAATGCCATTAAGTATGCAGGCAGCAAAGTGCATGTGCAGGTATTGCCCTTCCGGCCCGAAGATCCCCTATTTACGATCACCCTGGAAAACGACGGTTACCTGATCCCTTATGAGATGAAAGAAAAGATATTTGAGCCCTTTTTCAGGCTGAAGCGAACAGAGAAGCAAAAAGGCACTGGCATCGGCCTGGCGCTTGCCCGTTCACTCACGCAATTGCACAAAGGCGATCTGTACCTGCAGGAAACCCATAACGGGCTGAACAGGTTTGTGATCAGCCTGCCCTTGCAGCCTATAGATAATAATGCTGTAAACAGGGCGCCTAATGATGACACGATTTTCACCGTAAGCTAATGACTGCTATGACACCTACGATATTACTGGTTGACGACAATGAAGAGATTATTGATTTCCTGGCGGAAGAGCTGGGTACAGCCTATACGGTATTGACTGCTTCCGATGGCCAGGAAGCGTTGGGCATACTGGAAAAGGAAGCCGTGCACCTGGTGATCAGTGATGTGATGATGCCGGTGATGGATGGTTTTGAATTGTGCCGGACGATCAAGACGAATTTCGATTACAGCCATATACCGGTGATCCTGCTGACAGCGCAGAATACGCTGCAATCAAAAATCGAAGGACTGAAGCTGGGTGCGGACGCTTATATAGAAAAACCATTCTCTCCGGAACACCTGCTGGTGCAGATCGCCAACCTGCTCAGCAACCGCCATAAGATACGCGAGTATTTTGCCAACTCACCGCTGGTGCATATTAAGAGTATGGCTTATTCCACGGCAGATGAACAATTCCTGGAATCGCTGAATGAGATGATACGCCAACACCTGGAAGATGCAGAACTGGATGTGGAGAAGCTGGCCAGGGTGATGAATATGAGCCGCCCTACCCTTTACCGGAAGATCAAGGCCATTTGCAATCTTACGCCCAATGAGCTGATCAATATTACCCGCCTGAAGAAAGCGGCTGAAATACTGGCTACCGGTCAGCATAAAATATATGAAGTGGCTGATATGGTAGGCTATAATTCACAGAATAATTTTGGCCGCAATTTCCTGAAACAGTTTGGGATAACGCCTACGGAGTATATGAGTATGAAGAGGAGTGAATAGAATACAGAAGACAGAATACAGAATGCTACCGCGCTTAGGTTTTTCCTGATTAAATGCAGCAACCTGAAATTCATTAAAAAAGGCCTGACAGGTTTTGCTTGTAGCACAAACAAATCTGTCAGGTCCTTCAAATTCTATCTTCTGTATTCTGTCTCCTGTATTCTGTATTCTATTCTTTCAGTATCCTAATAGTTTGTCCATTCTTCAATTTCAACGTATACACTCCGGCGCTGTACTCCAGCATCGGTATGGTGATGATGCTTTGCGTTATTTGTATCCGCAGCAATTCCCTGCCTGTTCCATCATACAGGTAAGCAGGCGTATTCAACAGTTCTTTATCGGTGACATTCAAGGTAGCGGTCTTTTTAACCGGGTTGGGATAGAAGATCACCCATCCCTTGCGATCGCTCTTCAGCAGGAGGGTCCTGCTATAGGTTGACCGTCCGTCGAGATCAGTTTGTTTGATCCGGTAGGATGCGTTGCCTGTTAAGGCCTGTGTTTCCTGGTAGCTATAGGTATTTTCACCACTTCCTTTTGATAACAGACTGGTCATGGCCACAAATGGCTGTCCGCCTATCGATTTCTCGATGGTATAGGAAGCCACCTGGCTTTCTTCCACTTTCCAGGTAATGACCGGCTGCTCCTGCGCATTCAGTACCCCGTTCACAGAACGCCAGGTAACGGGCAGCAGTGTTTGGGAAGTTTGCAGGAAGAAACCGCTAAAGCCGGTTACGTTAAAGCTGATCTCCCAGCGGTTCTGTGTAGCATTCCATACAATGTCACTATCCACGGGATCAATTACTACGCCGGGACCGGGATAAGTGCCAGGCAGGCCGGTAACGTTGCTGCTGACGCCTATCTGTTTAGAGAAGCGTACATTGGCTTTACCGCCACCATCTGAGGGACCTGTGGGCAGTTTCAGCGGGGTGTTGGGCGCTGCGTTAAATGCATCGAATTCCGGCTGTGTAAAGTAGAGGGTTACACGCGCTGTAGCAGTAGCTGCCCCGGAAGCCGGCATGATCTCATAATGCCGTGCCACATAAGGACGGTTTAAATAGGTGGGCACACCCGCTTCGAACCATATACGGGCAGCCACCGTACCACTTACCGGGGCGCCGCCATTGGGTACGAGGGTGGCTATGAAGTTACAGCTTGCATCATAAATATTGTTGTTGGTAGCCGATACAGTAAAGGAGGTATTGGAAGTATTGGCTGATGCCAGTTGGCTGGCAGGCGTAATCGTATAATTCTTGCTAACCGTGTTGCCGATAGCGTCTGTTACGGTTACACTTAATGTGGCGCCGGGACACAGACCGGTGGCAGTATTGGTAGTACTTACATTGGGCGTCCAGGCGTAGGTATAAGGCGTTACTCCACCGGATGGTGTAACTGTAGCAGTTCCATTACAGCCTACGTTACAGGTGGCGGGCGTTTGCGACTGGGTAGCGGTAAGCGGCAGGGGATCATCGTACCTGGCCAGTATTACATCGGATGTTGAGGTACCGGGAGGGGCCAATACCGGCAATGGAGAAAGGGTTAAGTTACTGCCAAAGCTGCCGGTGATCCATATAATACCGGGAGCGCCGGCAGCGACTGCCAGGCCCTGGTTGGATATAACAGTAGTATTGTCTCCCGCACCATGCCCCAGTAATTGTCCGTTCCCGTCTGTTGCGTTGACACGCGCCAGGAATATATCATCCCCATTGGTCCGTGTGTTGGTGATGGTAACAGGCGATGCGAGGTTGGTAGGCAGGCTAAGCGTTCCGCGGAAGGCCCCTACGATAAGAATGCCACCGCCCCCATCAGAGGTAATACCATTACCCCTGTCAACACCGGCGCTGCTGCCGGCCGCTTTTGACCAGGCAAAGGAATTATCATCCGGGCTATACCTTGCATAAAAAGCATCATTGGTGGCGCTGGCATTGGTCAATGCGGGATTGGAGCCAAAGGTGATGCTTGAGCTGGCAAAAAAACCCGTGAGCACCACATCCTGTGTAAAGGCGTCATAGGCAATTCCCAATCCATCATCAGCAAGTGTACCGCCTACTCCAATACCGCTGATGAAGGCGCCATTGGCAGCATTGACTTCCAACAGACAGATATCCGTTGATCCGGCATTGGTGAGTATAACAGATGATGCAGGCGTAGTAGTAGTATAAGTAGCGGAGGCACTGTTGTAACTACCGGTAACGATGACCTCATTCAATGCAGCCACGTAAGTAATGCTGCTCCCTTGTCCGTTATCAGTATTACCTAATGCACCACCCGTACTCACCCAATTAAACGCACCGGATGTGGGGTCTAACTGCGCCACAAAAAGATCAGAGGAAGTACCCCCATTTACATTGCGCGTAAAGGGACCAAAGGTAGAGCTGGTAAAGAAATTCCCGGATACGTACACATTTCCCGATCCGTCCAGGCAAAGCGCCTGCGCATTGTCCACACTGCCGCCGCCAAAATCGGTGACCCATATACCAGCACCGGTGGCAGCACTCAGTTTGGCAACAAACCCCTCTATACCGGTGCCTGTTACCGGGGCCAGCGGGGGCACTGTTAAGGTACCGTTATAGCTTCCGGCCACATATACGGAAGTGCCATCAGTAACGATGGCATTTCCTACATCATTGCCGGTACCTGCCGGGAAACCAACGGCCCACTGGCACGCACCGGCAGCATTAAATTTAGCTACATAGCATTCATTGGCCGTAGCTGCAGGCAAAGGCCCTGTACCAAAATCAATGCTACCCACATAGCTGCCGGTGATATACACATTACCGGATGCATCGGTAGCAATGGCAAGCCCCCTGTCGGTCCCTGGTGAATTGGTGCCAAAGCCGTCCCGGAAGGCCCAGGTTTGGGCTACAGTGGTCATTGACCCCAACAAACATATCGTTAGTAATAATACAGATAGTACAGCGTACAGTTTTGATTTCATATAAAGGTTTTAAGTGTTTATTGTTTAGGTAAGTTGGTGTCCTTTTTGTAATCCGAAGGCAGCCAGTTTATGACCGGGATAAAATCCCTCTTCACAATAGACCACTTCGGCTTTAATAGCTTTTCCGCCTTTGCAGGCGATGGTAAACCCTTCTTCCGTATTGATGGAAATAACAGTACCGGGCAGCTTTTCACCGCCTGTTTGATTGACCACAGCCGCATGGCTGATGCCAAACATCCAATCATTCCAGCGGGTAGCAGCGCCTTTGTTCCAGGGATTGCAGGCATTCACCAGGGCGTTGACCTCAGCGGCCTCCATGGTAGCCCAGTTGATGAACAGATCAGCCGGGGCCGGCCTGGCATACCAGCGGGCTTTGGTATGGTCCTGTTCTGTTTTTTGCAGGGTACCGGTAAGCAATCCATTGAGCAACATGCCGGAAACATGTACGCCGGCATAAGCAAGCTGTGTATAGAAAAGTCCAAAGTTGACGTCTGGCGTAAGCGGTACCGGCTGTTGCAATAGTATAGGACCGGCATCGAAGGCTTCGTTCATTTCATGCACCGTAACAGCGCCTGCGGTTGCCCGGTTACGTATCATCCAGAATAAGGGATTGGCGCCCCGCCATTCCGGCAGCGGCGCGTAATGAAAGTTGATGAACCCGAATTTTGGCATACGGATAGCTTCACCCGGAATGAGGAAGGGAAATGTTTTTACCAATACTACATCGGGCCTGTAGCGCGTAAGCCAAAGGAACAGGTCTGTATCTATGGTACGCTTGTGAAAACCTTGTATAGGTACATTAGCCCGTGTACAGGGTTGTTCTATCAACAGGCGTATTTCCTGGTTGCGTTGCGGTACGCCCACCGCCACCACCAACCCGGTGGCCAGCAACTGGTCCAATGCCGGCAACGCAATCCTGTCATTACAAAGTATCGCAATACGCATAGGCTATATACATAAGTAGTTGTTCTTCCAACCAGATCCCATTTCCGGTTTATCATGGTGCACCAATTCATGATCGGCGGCCGAAACAAGCAGGGTTTCCCTGGTGTGCAAGGCACACTTACCCTGTTCACCGGCCATGATCACGCCTTTGTATAAAGGCGCATAAGTAAATTGTGTTTGCGGGTGGATGGTAACAATGCCACGCGGACTGTTGTATGAAAACCCGTTCAATGTATCCACCCCTTTTTCCAGGGCCTGCAGCAATACGCTGCCTGCTTCCCAGCCGAGCAGGTGAAAGATGTTTGGTTTTTTCTTTTTCTCCCGGCTGATGGTAGTTGTAAACAGTTGCTGTTCTTCACCCTGGATGTCGGAAGCCCAGGGTACGATGGCATAGAAGGTACCACCCGGAAAATCACATTTGGATAAGAGTTGCTCTTCGGCCATGAAAGGAGAGCAATAAAAAGGCAATGCAATGGCAGCGGGATATTTTTCTTTCAGTGCTTTTATAAAGAGATCGGCCAGGTAGGCACTGAAGCAGGCAGCCACTGATTGGGCGCCCGAACTATGCAACAGTTCCAGGTAGTTATCTATACTGAATTCGGCTTCTTTATAACCGCTGACATAGTTGCCGCAGATACTGCCGCCGGCTTCCTCCAGGCCACGGGAATATTCCCATGGTCCGCGGTAACCGCCATCATAAAAGGAGGTGGCCATTAATACTTTCCGGTTCTTTTCACCAGCCATGTAACCAGCTATCCGGCAGGCATGGACACCCTGCAGGGAGATATGATAGCAATAAGGATGTGCTGCTGCTTCGGGCAACTGCATGCCGGGATCAACAAAGATGAATGGCTTACCGGCGGCTGCAGCCAATGCATAAATCGGCTCGGCATTGGATACATTACAATAAGCAATGACTGCCTCCACATTATCCTGTAATAATAGCTTCTCCGCCTTTGCATAGTTGAGGGCATGGTCTTCGCCATACCCTATGTTCTCCGCAATAAACCGTATGTCTTCCCGCTGGTGGTGGGCAAGGTGATACCGGAGACCATCCAGTATATCAAAACCCAGTGATGGATAATCGGTGGAACGTGGTAATAAAAGTCCGACAGCTATGGACATAGTATCTTTTTAATAATGAATGCCGGTTAATGCTATTAGTTCCTGGAAGGGAATACACCCGATGTACAAATGAGATAATTGAGCGCCATTACCGGATGCAGGTTCGAAAAAGGTGTTGAGTTACCGACAGGCTGCATGGTCAGGTTACCCGGGTAAGCCTGCATCTGGGCAGTCGGTGCAGATCCGTAAAAGGGTTCACCGGAAGCGGAGGTGGCATATACGTTGCCTGCCGGTCCGGTAGCATCAGACGTAGCTGCCGCCGCAGGTATGATCTGCAAGGTGGCAGGATGATTATGAACTGCCAACTGGGTGCTGATGAGTGTGGTATTTTCTGTTCCGTCCACCTGTCCCAGGTCGTACGGTGAAAGTCCCGGTCCCTGGCCCTGGCCCACTACAGCGCGTCCGCGCAGGTCGGGTAAGGCAAAGGTGGTTTGACCATTGCCACCATAGGTGGTGCCCAGTATGGAAAAAAGGGCTGTATTTTGTGCAATGGATAATATTTGTCCACTACAAAGCGCAAATGACCTGGGCGCGAAGTTGCCGGCAAAGATGGTTACAGATCCAAGAATATAGTCCATAATAAGTTTGTTTAGTAGTGCAGGTAATAGTTTATAACTGGTTAATTGCGCGATGGGAAGATGCCCTCTAGTGCAATCACATAGTTCATGGCCAGGTAGGGCGATATAATAGATATTGGCTGGCTCTGCCCGGCAGGCGCCGTAAAGGTGGAGCAGGTAACTGTTGCCATTACATTGCCGGTAGGGGCCGTAGCATACACGCTATTGGTAAACACTAAGGCAGGCACTGCGTTGGTGGGATCGGCTACCGTTCCGGCAGTGCCATGGCACGCAGGCTGGCCGGTAGCGGTTAGAAGCGTATGTGGGTGCGGCGGAAGATTGGCAGCCAGCATGGTAACGTTTTCCGTGCCACCCACTTGTCCCAGCTCATAGGAGCTCATACCGGGCGCCTGCCCCGCATGGATGGCTACGCGACCGCGCAGGTCGGGCAATGCAAAAGTGTTTACCCCATCGCCTCCGAAGGTGGTGCCCAATAAGGCAAAAAGGGCTTCATTTTGTGAAATGGCCATCAGTTGTCCCTGGCAAAGGGCCCAGCTCCTGGGCGCAAAATTGCCGGCAAAGATGGTAATAGTGGCTAAGTATGGTTGTGCAAACATAGTTGACGACTTTTAGAATGATCAGATAGATGGTGTAATGCATTAATTACGGCTGGGGAATAGTCCCTGCAGGCAAATGATATAATTGACGCCGAGATAAGGGCTGAGCATGGGAAGCGGCTGACCGCCTCCGGCACTACCGATGGTCCCTGTATAAGTGGGCGCGTGCATGGCAATACCGTTGGTAGGCGTAGGTGCGTAGGCATTGATAAAATTGCCCGGATAGTTAAAATCGGGCGCCGGATCGGTACCCGGATTGACATCAGCATCGAGCTTGAAATTAGCAGGTCCGTTGTGGGTATGCGAGGGCATGTTGTTCAACAAGAGCGTAACGGCTTCGGAACCGATCTTTTCTCCTAATGTATAGGGTGATAGACCAGGTCCCTGTCCTGCACTAACAACCGTACGGCCACGCAGGTCGGGCAAAGCAAAAGTAGTGGTTCCATTCCCCCCATAGGTTGTCCCCAATAGGGAGAACAATGCCTGATTTTGACTAATCGGCAGAATTTGCCCGCTGCAAAATGCCCAACCACGGGGAGCGAAGTTTCCTCCAAAGCAGGTTACAAATGCAAGAATTCCTTCCATAAATGATTATTTAGGTTTACGTGATACAATAACATACTTGAGCTAAAAAAGCAGCGCTTCTTTAACAGGGACAATGAAGTACGTAAACAGGAGCATTAACCGTGTATAAGGGATCGGATAAGGCTAATAACTACAATACATTAGCCCTCAGGGTTAGGGATAGTTGCTACAAAGAAGTCAATGGGTGTGTTACCGGGACGGATTAATGTGGTGGAGAGTCATCATAAAGAGGCGTTATAAAAGTAGGCAAATTTGATAACATACTATCAACGCATAAAGTTTTTTAACGTAGGCTGGAAAACATACGATCATCACAGTAAGCTATTATACTTCAACATCTTCTGCCCTTAGAGTGATAATTAATGCGAACAGTAGCCGACCTAAGCGAATAAGATTGCGTAGTACTACGGTGCCCTCTGCTGCCCTTATCGTCCCCCTGTTCCTTTTTAATTAACTTGCCGCCAAAACAACAGGATGGCAACGGATATAAAATGTCCCAAATGCGGGCATCAGTTTGATATTGAAGACGCTGTATCGGAAGAATACAAGAAGGAACTGCGGGAACAGATGGTCGCTTATAAAAAGCAACGGGAAGAAGAATTTGCCAAAAAGGAGAAGGAGCAGGCTGAACAGTTCAGCCGCCGGGAAAAGGAATTACAGCAACAGGCACAGGCCAGGGAAACAGCCTACACCCAAAGGTTCCAGGAAGAGAAAGCAAAACTGCAGCAGTCGCTGGAAGAAAACCTGCGCAAAAGCATCAGCGCCGATTATGAGAACCAACTACACCTGCTGGCACAAAATAATAAAGACAATGAGGAGAAATTGAAACTGGCCCGGCAAAAGGAGCTGGAATTCCTGCAAAAGGAACAGGCCCTGCAAACCCGGGAAGCCGAGCTGGAACTGTCGGTACAACGCAAACTGCAGGAAGAACGGGGCAAGCTATCAGAAGAGCTAAGAAAACTGGAAGAAGAGAAGACGGCTGCCAAAGATATTGAACATCAACTGCGGCAGAAAGAACTGGAAAAACAACTGGAAGACCAGAAACGGCTGATCGAAGAGATGAAACGCAAGGCAGAGCAGGGCTCCACCCAATTACAGGGAGAGATCCAGGAACTGGCACTGGAAGAGATGTTGAAAGTGGCTTTCCCCTTTGATATGATCAGCGAGGTAGGTAAAGGTATCCGCGGGGCCGACTGCATACAAACCGTCCGCAACCAGTTTGGCCAGGAATGTGGGCGTATTATTTATGAAAGTAAGCGCACGAAACATTTTGACAAGGCCTGGATAGAAAAGCTGAAGACCGATATGCGTAGCACGACGGCCGATGTGGCAGTGATTGTAAGTCAGGCTTTGCCGGAACAATTGAGCAAGTTTGGGCAGGTGGAAGGTATCTGGATCTGTTCTTTTGCCGAGGTAACCGCCCTGGCGCATGTACTGCGGGACGGTATTGTTAAGATCTTCAATGCTGCCAAATCGCAGGAGAACCGCGGCGATAAGATGCACCTGCTGTATGATTACCTCACCAGCAATGAGTTTGGTGAACAGTGGAAGGCCATCCGGGAAGGTTTCCAGGCGATGAAGTTATCTATCCAGCGGGAAAGGGATGCGATGGAAAAATTGTGGAAGGCCCGGGAGAAACAACTGGAGAAGGTATTGCTGAATGCCGCTCATATTAAGGGCTCCATTGAAGGCATTGCCGGCAGTGATCATATTCAGTTGAATTTACTGGATGAACCTGATCTGTTGGAGGAATAAACGTATACTTGCGGCCGATTTAAGGCTTTGATATGAAATATGTATTTGCTTTCGTACTGGTTGTAAATAGTTTATTGGCTGCTGCACAAAGTTACCGGTATCCGCCCCGTAATGAGGTGAGTAAGGACAGTTCCCTGAAGGTATTTGTCGACACGCTGAAAGCAGTGGTGGCACGCAAGGATGCTCCTGCCCTGCTGAAGTTGTTGAGTCCCACTGTACAGGTAACTTTTGAAGATACAGAGCGTAAGGAAGATTCGCACAATAATGTCAAGGGATTTAAGGAAATGTATGCGCCACAGTATCCCTCATCACAGGTATGGAAGAACCTGCATACCGTGATCTCCCTGGGAGGTGTGTTTGGAGGAGATCAAAATGGGTTTGTCTTTCCTTATGCCTCCCAAATGGAGATCAGGGGTAAAGAGGATTATTGTAGCGGTTGTGGCGAATGCCTCACTATTATAGCGCCGGACGTGAACGTACGCAAGAGTCCTGACAGGCTATCGGCTGCCCTGGGGAGGTTGAATTATGATGTCGTGAAAGTGATAGAGGAGCCTGTTTCAAAAGTGTTTGGCGGTAAGTCCGACAACTGGGTGTATATCCAAACCTTCGACGGTAAATTAACCGGCTGGGTAAGAAATGACCTTACCTGGGATATATGCGATTACAGGCTACTACTCGAAAAGAAAAAGGGGAAATGGCAGATCGCCGCCTTTATTGCGGGAGATTAGGGCATCAGGTCACCACCCAGGCCAGGCCCAACTGATCAAACAGGCGGGCCGTGACGGTCATAGGAACAACGGTATGTTTCCGGAACTCAAAAGGCATGATGATCCATTCGTTGGCGCCCGACACAACAGGGCCACAAAGCCGGATATGTTCCCTGAAATCAACCATCCCATCCCCATACCACTTATAAATGGCCTCTTTGGCGCTCCATAGCAAGGTGGTCAGTTCCAGGTGTAGTTGCGACAGTGGCTCCCAATCCTGCAGGAAAAGCGCCTCCTCCTTATGTAGAAATTTCTCTGAAATACCCCGCAAACGGGGAGTCACCAGCTCAATATCCACCCCTACCCGGCGGGTACTACTCACGATGGCAGCGGCAAAGTTGCCACAATGGGAAATGGAAAAGTGATAGCGCTCATTTTCCAGGAAAGGCTTGCGGGTATCGGCCACCAGTATTTCAGACAATGGGAAATCCCCGAATAAAGCAGGCAGCAGGTACCGGCCTGCCAGGTGCTGCAAACGCTTGTACGGGTGCGACACATCCCGCTTGAGCGGTACTTTCTCCAGGAAGAATGATTCCGGCTCTTCTATTCGCCAAATCCCCACTTTTGTATTGTCGTTAATATTATGTTGATAAAACAGCGCCACTGTATAATTTTAGCATTTACTTTCGCTTCCTGAGCTAAATTCACCTCAAATATAAAATAAGCATACCACATGATCTTGTCGGACAAGCGCATATTGGAAGAAATAGAGAAGGGAACCATAAAGATAGAGCCTTACCAGCGAGAATGCCTTGGCAGTAATTCCTATGATGTGCACCTCGGCAAGGTACTGGCTACCTACCGGGAGCATATACTGGATGCCAAAAAACACAATACCATTGAGTCTTTCGAGATCCCCGAAGAAGGATTTGTATTATATCCCCATGTTTTTTACCTGGGTGTTACGATGGAATACACAGAAACCCATGCCCATGTGCCTTTCCTGGAAGGAAAGTCCTCCACAGGCCGGTTGGGTATTGATATCCACGCCACTGCGGGAAAAGGGGATGTGGGCTTTTGTGGCAACTGGACGCTGGAGATCTCGGTAAAACAGCCGGTAAAGGTGTATGCAGGTATGCCGGTAGGTCAATTGATCTACTTCCCCGTAGAAGGGGAGATTGAGGTGAAATACAACCAGAAGCAAAATGCCAAATACAGCGGCCAGCCCAACAGGCCCGTGGAAAGCATGATGTGGAAGAATAAGTTTTAAATAGCTGCTGCCCCATACTTTTTATAGTAGGCAATGAGCCATGCTATCACTTCATTATAACTCAGCTTGCCGGACGGCTGTTCATTGGCTTTAAGGTATTGCGCATATAATTTATCAATCACGGCTTCCACCGGGTTGCGATGGCGGCGCAGGAAGTCCCTCAGTTCCGCATAATCTTTCTGCACCCCTACCGGCAGGGCCAGGGTGAACTGCTTCGCCAGTATAGAATCCTGCCGGTACAGGTAATACCAGGAATAAGAATACAGGTCAAAATAAACAGAATAGCGGAAGGCGGGATCGGCAGAAGATTTGGCAGCCAGGTAACCGGCAAAGTTGGCTTCATTCTCTTTCGCATATCCCAACTGATGACCTATTTCATGACAGGTAGTAAAAGGCAGTACAAATACCGGCATGGTGGTGTTGACCTGCGCTTCTCCTGAAAAGGGATTATAATACCCCGAAAACCCCAGGTAATTACCCAGGTAACTATACAAGGAAGGTTTTACTGACTGAAAAGAATAACTGATGCCTTTGTAATGCAGGTTAAGACTATCGTAGGCATTGACCGCGCCTTTAAACAAGGTACGTTTTTTATACAGGGCTTCCCGGTTGAGCCGCCCCGTTGAGTCCAGCGCATACAACCTCTCGGTAATCGTTTGTATAACGGCCACCAGGTCGTTCCTGGAATAAGGGTGCACCTGCAAGCCCATATCAGCCGCAATACCATGACGGTTATAGTTAAGTCCCCACAGGAGATTGAAGGAGATATAGACCCAGCAAAAGATAACTAACGCTAACCGGGCGCCCTTTGCCCAGTATTGGCGGTCGGCTTTCCTTCTGTATAAGCGTTTGATCAGGTCAATCAATTTGCGCAGGAGGAAGAGGATCGCTATACCGTAGAAAAGATCGCCGATGCTGAAAGGTATCCAGCCGAAAAGGGCGCGCTGTACGGCCGAAGTAAAGCGATACAATCCATGGGTATAATACCGCTCTACCGCATTGGGGAAAAGGGAGAATAATTTGATGATGAATGCCACTGCCAATAATATAACCAGGGTCTTGTTTTTCTTCCACATAGCCTTTAAAAATAGTAAAATCTTTCCGGGTCGTTAAGACAAGTGCGTTAAACTTGTATAAACCTCCCCGGTTTCAGCGAAAAGCTTATTTTGTGCTATCTAAACGCTTGCATCATGAATATGGAATTTAACAAGAATGAAGATGTAATGAAACTATCCCTGAGTCAGTTGCGCCAGCGGTTTGACCAGGTGGCATTGGGAGGCGGCAAGAAGGCTATTGAGAAACAGCGCGAGAAGAATAAGCTTACTGCCCGTGAACGCATTGAATATTTACGCGACCAGGATAAACCTTTTACAGAGATAGGCGCTTTTGCAGGCTGGGAGATGTATGCCGATCAGGGCGGTTGCCCATCGGGCGGTACGGTAGCGGGCCTCGGCTATATCAGTGGCCGGCAGTGCGTTATTGTTGCCAATGATCAAACCGTGAAGGCAGGCGCCTGGTTTCCCATCACCGGCAAAAAAAACCTGCGCATGCAGGAGATCGCTATGGAGAACAACCTGCCGGTAGTGTACCTGGTAGACAGTGCAGGCGTTTTCCTGCCCATGCAGGATGAGATCTTTCCCGATAAAGAACATTTTGGACGCATTTTCCGCAATAATGCGCGCATGAGCGCCATGGGTATTCCACAAATAGCAGCCGTGATGGGTTCTTGTGTAGCCGGGGGCGCTTACCTGCCCATTATGAGCGATGAAACGCTGATGGTGGAAGGCAATGGCTCTATTTTCCTGGCTGGCCCCTACCTGGTAAAAGCCGCCATTGGAGAAGAGGTAGACAGTGAAACCCTCGGCGGCGCCGTAACCCATACCGCCATTAGCGGCATTGCCGATTATAAGTTTGATACCGAACAGGAATGCCTTGACCAGGTAAAGAAGATCATTGGCAAGCTGGGCCACCATAGCCAGGCAGCCGGCTTTGACCGCATAGCACCTGCTGAGCCGAAGAAACCGGCCACAGAGCTATATGGTATTATCCCATCAGATGCTACCCGGCCGTATGATATGCTGGATGTTATTGAACGGCTGGTAGACGATTCCGAATTTGAACAATTCAAACAGGATTATGGCAAAACGATCCTGTGTGGTTATGCCCGGATTGACGGATGGGCAGTAGGCATTGTAGCCAACCAGCGTAAGATGGTGAAAAGCAAAAAAGGCGAGATGCAAATGGGAGGTGTGATCTATAATGACAGTTCGGATAAGGCAGCCCGGTTTATCATGAACTGCAATCAAAAGAAGATACCGCTGGTATTTTTACAGGATGTAACCGGCTTTATGGTAGGCTCACGCAGTGAACAGGCCGGTATTATTAAAGATGGCGCCAAGATGGTGAATGCCGTAGCCAACTCTGTTGTGCCCAAGATCACGATTGTAGTAGGCAATTCTTATGGCGCCGGTAATTATGCCATGTGCGGAAAAGCCTATGATCCCCGGTTCATTTATGCCTGGCCGGGCGCCAAGATAGCAGTTATGGGAGGCGACCAGGCCGCTAAAACTTTATTACAGATACAGGTAGCCGGTATGAAAGCCAAAGGCAAGGAAGTATCAGCAGAAGAGGAACAACAATTACTGAACGCCATCAAAGGACGGTATGATCAGCAAACCACCCCTTATTATGCCGCTGCCCGTTTATGGGTAGATGGTATTATTGATCCGCTGCAAACCCGTCGTGTTATTTCGGAAGGACTGACTGCTGCCAATCATCAACCCTATATGCCACCCTTTAATACAGGCGTGATACAGGTGTAAGAAGCCATATCCACACTACCCACTCTCCATGAGTGTTTGCGCTCATTCTAACCCCATTTAGTAACCGGCCTTACACACTTTAGGAAAAGATATCATAATTGCAACAGGTGGCTAAGTAGTTTTTGAGATTTTATCAAAAAATGATTATTTTCACTGTAATCATTTACCAAACTATCTGTTCATGAGAAAATTTACCCTGACCAGGATCATTCTGTTCATGTGTGTCATTGTTACAGGAGTAACTGCCTGTAAAAAAGATGATCCGGCAACCCTTATCCCTCCCCCACTACCAGACCAATCATTTGTAGAAGAATTTGATACGGTGGCCAGTGCTTATCACCGTGGCTGGATGCCCATTAATAACAGCAGTCCCCGGGGCTACAGTTTATGGTCACAGGGAGGCGGACCGCAACCTTACTTTGCCCCCTATTCTTCAAAAGGTTCCTATGCGGGCTTTATTGCCTGTGATGCATTGGTTACTGAAGCGGATGCTGCGGTGGCCAGTAACTGGCTTATCTCCCCGCCTGTATGGATGAAGAACGGCGATAAAATTGTGTTCTACACCCGCGCGGTCCTGTTCCTCGATGGCTCTTTCTCCCAGGACTATGGCAATAACCTCGAAGTTTGTATTAATCGTAAGAATGATGGCACCAATGTAGGGGCAGCAGTGGATCCCCGCTCACCGGGTTTTGACTATGCTGCCGACAGGGGCGATTTTGAGTTGATACACTCTATTAATCCTCCTACTTACAGCAATGCCGACGACTGGTTTTATTACCGCATCTCTACCGACGATCCGGCGGCCTATGATCCGAAAGCCTACCCTGCCAACTGGACAAGGTTTGAGATCACACTGGCTGGCTTCAGCAAGCCACACAAGGGACGGTTTGCCTTCCGCTACTATACCCTTGATGCCGGCTATACCGGCAATGGCAGTGCTGTAGGCATTGACAGTGTAGCGTTTGTAAGTAAACAATAATTCCCGCGCTCCAAAAAAACATTCTTATGAATAAGCAATTATTCCTTTCCTTAACAGGGCTGTCAGCACTCGTACTGCTGGTCATTTCCTGCGAAAAAGATTTTAAAGCAGAAGAAAAACAGGCCCCGCCGCCCGTTGTTTCCAAATCATATAAAGAATCCTTTGATACGGTAGGCAATCTTACCAAAAAAGGATGGCTGATCGTTAATAACAGTGAGCCGCTAGGGCCTATCGGATGGCGGCAGGGACGCTATGAGCTGGGCGGCAAACTGGGCGATGAAATCGTAGGATTCCCGGCCTATTACGGCGTTTACAGCCAGAATGAATATGCGAGCGTGGACATGAACTGCGGACAGGGAGCGGCCATCCTCAGCGCCTGGCTGATCACCCCACCCACAGACATGAAGAATGGTGATGAAATTATTTTTTACAGCCGTACCAAAGGAGATTATGCAGACCGCATGCAGGTATGGCTGAACAAAACCACCAGCAATCCCAACCCGGGCAAGGGAGCTATGACCACCGGCGATTTCACCGTGAAGCTGCTGGACATTAACGAAAGCATGGGAGCCGATTATCCCGTTGAATGGACAAAATATACGCTTACGCTGAGTGGTATTTCCGGCACAGTAAAAGGCCGTATCGCGTTTCGTTATTATGTAGAGGACGGCGGCCCCGGTGGCTCTTTTGGCGACCAGGTCGGTGTTGATGAATTTGAATTTGTAAGCAAATAAATACAACTTACTTTTTGCTATTGCGATCGTTCCCGCCAATAACGGGAACGATTTTTTTTATTGTTCATTTTTGCCGATCATTGTCCCTATGTTACCAGCCTTATAATGCGTGTATTACTATTCATATCCGCTTTGTTCATCGGGCTATGGCCTGCCCTTACCGGCTGCCAGGGCACGGAAGAAACTGCCGCCCATCCCCCCGATGAGGTAGCAATGGAAATACAGCAGATGAAGAAAGCCAATGATTCGATGATACAGGATGCCCGAAGGGTCATTCAGCCTGGCGACCTGGTACTCCGCACCGGCACCGATTATGCCAGTGAGCAGGTGAAAGCATTATCAAAGCAGGACCGCACCTATTCGCACGGAGGCATTGCGGTTGTTGACAGCGGCAAAATATTCATTTATCATGTAGAACCGGATAATCACCATGTACATGATAAGGTACGGAAGGAGTTGCTGGACAGCTTTTGCAATCCGGCCAAAAACCTGGGCTTTGCGGTAGCACGGTATACCCTTGCTGATGAACAGAAAACAAAGCTCCTGGCTTATATGGACAAGCAATACCGGCAGCAGGTGGTTTTTGATATGCATTTTGACCTGAAAACAGATGATAAACTGTATTGCTCTGAGATGATCAAAAAGGGACTGGCGCAAGCTACCGGCAACCACATCGTGGTGGCAACTGATCGCATCACAGACCGTAATAAGTTTAAACTGATCAAACGATATTTCAAGTTAACCGAAAAGCAGATTGTGACGCATGACCTTGTTCCCATTGACCACCTCTACCTGAACCCATGGTGCACTGTTTTAAAACGATACCCTTTTCAAACGCTTTAATCCATTTCCATTTTGACGAATAATAAAGAACTGATTGTTTATACCGATGGCTCTTCCCGTGGGAATCCCGGTCCCGGCGGCTATGGCGCTATTTTAATGTATGGCGGTAAAAGCAAGGAACTGTCTGCCGGTTATCGCCGTACTACCAATAACCGTATGGAATTGCTGGCCGTAATAGCTGCCCTGGAAGCATTGAACCGGGAAAGCTTAACGATCACGATCTATTCCGACAGCCAGTATGTGGTAAAAGCCGTAAAAGAAGGCTGGCTGAAGAAATGGATCGCTACCAACTTCAGCGGCGGCAAGAAAAATAAGGACCTCTGGCTGCGCTACCATGCACTATCACAAAAGCACAATATCCGTTTTGTGTGGGTGAAAGGACATGCGGAGAATGTATACAATAACCGCTGTGATGTGCTGGCCACTACAGCAGCAGATGGGAAGCACCTGTTGATAGATCAGGGATATGAAGCGGAAGGGTGAGGAGGAGCGGTTAGCTTTTAGCGGTTGACAAGTTGATCGCAGACACAAAAGATAATATTCATAAGAAAGCCCGGCATCCATTGGTGAATGCCGGGCTTTTGTATGTTAAACAGTTTAAATAATTAATCTGCGAAGGCTGCTGTGGCAGGCGCCTTGTGTTTTACCGGCCTGCTCCTGTTCACAAAATAATATACGCCAAAGAAGATAGCGCTGAAGAAGAAGGTGCCTATAACAGATCCCTTGAAGAAAGGAAGGGCACCGGTAAAACAGGCAACCAATCCATCCCAGGTTAAGGGATAAAGGTCTACCCCTACACCCAGCCATACCATCAGGTTGGACACTATGAAAAAGTAAGTGGGTGCTATGAGCGATCCCAATACAATATTCTTAATGTTTACCTTTTGCAAGGCAATACCTACCAGGGTAACAGATGCCATGATGAGGTAATTCACCAATTGGCCATCATAGAATCCCCTGATGGGTGTCAGCCCTTTGGTGTACAGTATTTCATAAATAACGTCAGAAATAAAGAGCGAAAAGAGTGGCAAGGCAAAAGCCCATGCCTTGTTGCGGATGGCCAGGCCACCAAATAAAGCCATGGCAATTTGTGGCGCAAACCCCAGCATACGGTTGTCAAAAGCACGGTACACCGAAGCCGCCGCAATGAGCACGATACAATAAATGACAGTTGATCTGTTAAGTTTCATACGCGAAATTAATAATGCAAAATTAGCTTATTTTTCTCAAAGGTGGTAGCCTACTTACGCAGGCACTGTAGCCGTGAAAATGACGGTATTGTCCGTGCTTTTAAACTGCACGCCGGTTCCCGCTTTGGCCAGCATGGCCTCTCCTTTTTTGAGGGGCAGGTGCTCACTGCCCGCTGTAGCTTCTGCGCTGCCCTGGTACACAAAATAGATATCGGCTGTGGTGGCTGTTACCGTGGTTTGTTCGCCCGCTTTCAGGGATATCCGGTGCAGTTCAAAATCATTGACCGGTGTAGGGAATATCTCCTCTCCTTTTGCTTTGCCGGGTACGCCCGTAATAACCTGGGGCACCACCGGCTCAAACCGCACATGCTTCATCAGCTCACTGACGTCAATATGCTTATTGGTCAATCCGCCCCGCAATACGTTGTCCGAATTGGCCATGATCTCCATATTCTGCCCTTCGAGGTAAGCATGCAGGATACCCGCGTCCTGGAAAATGGCTTCACCGGGATGCAGGTTTACTACGTTGAACAGGTAGATGGAAAAAATACCACGGTCTGTTCTACCCGGCTCACAAAAAGTGTTGAAGGCGCGGGCTGCCCAGAAATCTTCCTGCTCTTTTTTCAACGCTCCTTTTTCATACAGGGGCAGGATGCGATCCAGCAAAGGCTGCAGGTGATCATTAACGGCCTGCTGGTCCATTTCCATCACCGTCTTATACAGGGCGGCATAGTTACCTTCGCCAAAAACAGGCAGCAGGAATTGCAATTCCGGTGTTTGCTGCAATACCTGTTTGAGCTGGTGGGCCGGTTTAAATCCATGCAATAGCCAGAAATCGCTGAGCGCCAGCATCAGTTCGGGCTTGTGGTTGTCGTCCTTATAATTCCTGTTGGGTGCTGTAAGGGCCACTCCCTGTTTATTTTCTGCCGCAAAGGCTTCCACCGCCGCCGTTTTCTCAGGATGCACCTGGATAGACAGCATATCTTTTACGTCCAGCACCTTGAACAGGTACGGGAGCCTGCCAAAACGGTCATTCACTGTTTTCCCCAATATCGTGACAGGGTCCTGCGCCACCAAGGCATTTAATGGCTGTTTCTGGCCATTGGCAGTGATGATATCCGCAGGCGCATTATCATGGGCGCCCATCCAGTATTCAGCCGCTGGTTTATTATCCGGATTACCCTGTTGCAACAAAGCAGGGATAAATTGTGATCCTCCCCATGCATACGGTTGAACCTTTCCCTGAAGCTTACTTATTTTTGTACTATTGTCCATAATCCTGTTTAAGGGCACAATAATACAAAAAGCTTGTCATGGCCCGACACAATGAAACCGGTAAAAAGGGAGAAGCATTAGCCGCCAGCTACCTACAGCAACAGGGATTTACTGTACTGCACAGCAATTGGCGCTACGAGCGTTATGAAATAGATATTATTGCCACCCGGGAAGAGGTATTGCATTTCATTGAAGTCAAAACCCGTCAGTCCCTCAGCTTTGGCCTTCCCGAAGAAAGCGTTACCTACCAAAAGATCAGGCATATTGTTACGGCAGGCGTGGCATTTCAATACCAGTACCCCTCCTGGAAACGGGTACAATACGATGTACTGTCCATTCTGCTCATCGATGAGCAGCCACCGGAATACCTGTTTATTGAGGATGTGTATTTGTTGTAGAAGCCAGAACCCGGATTCTCTTTATATTGCACTTATTTATACATCTAACCCAGGTATTAAGATGGCCTTCAATCTTCGTTCATTCAAAAAGATCATGCTCAGCAACCGTTCTATGTTCAGACGGTTCCTTACCAAACTGGAAAACAATCCACCCCGTGGCCTGGACCAACTGGCTGCCCGTACAGATATAGAAGTATGGAAAGAGATGGATTGCCTGGCCTGCGCCAACTGTTGCAAAACCATGAGCCCTACGTTTACACAAGTGGATATTAAACGGATCTCCCGCCACCTGGGTATGAAAGACGATGAGTTCCGCAAGAAGTGGCTGTACAAAGACCGCAATGGGGACTGGATCAATAAACAACAGCCCTGCCAGTTCCTGAACCTGAAAGACAATAAGTGCTCCATCTATGAAGTGCGCCCGCGCGATTGTTCCGGCTTTCCGCACCACACCAAGCGCCACATGACCGAGTATATGCATGTGTTTAAACAGAACGTAGAATATTGTCCCGCTACCTATAAACTGGTGGAGAAGATGATGGATAAGGTGAACGCAAAATAGTTCCGGGTTTGGCGTTCCGCGTTCCGGGTCCTTCACGTGTAACTTACTGCTGCTATGGTAAAATCGCTGTCACTGTAAAGTCAAGCTGATCAAGAGGCGGAGCAACCCGAAACTAAAAACCCGAAACCCGAAACATCTTATGTGGGAACCATATAAAAAAGGATTCAGGGCTTTCCTCCAACTGGAGAAATCACTGTCCGACAACTCCGTGGAAGCTTATGGCCGCGATATTGAAAAGCTCACCCAGTTCCTGCAGCAACAGGGCATAGAGAAAAATCCGGCTGCACTGGAACTGAACGACCTCCAGCAATTCATCCGGTGGGTAGCAGAGTTGGGCATGACCTCCACCTCCCAGGCAAGGATCATCTCCGGCATCAGGGCCTTCTACAAATATTGCTCCCTTGAGCAGATCGTTACCAATGACCCGACCGTATTACTGGAAGCACCCAAACTAAAACGGGCCTTGCCGGATGTGTTGAGCGTGGATGAAATAGAAAGTATCATCAGCCAGATAGACCTCAGCAAACCGGAAGGCGGGCGTAATAAGGCCATCCTTGAAACAATGTACAGTTGCGGACTGCGTGTAAGTGAGGTGGTGAACCTCCGTATTTCCCAGTTATACCTCGATGTAGGTTTTATCCGCGTTATTGGCAAAGGCGATAAAGAACGGCTGGTGCCCATTGGCACTTCTGCCACCAAATACATCACTATTTACCGGAACGATATACGGGTGCATGTACCCATTAAAAAGGGACAGGAAGATATTTTATTCCTCAACCGCCGTGGCAGCAAGCTCACCCGCGTCATGATCTTCCTGATGCTGAAAGACCTGGTAAAGAAAGCCGGCATTACCAAGCAGATCTCGCCCCATACTTTCCGCCATTCCTTTGCCACACACCTCGTAGAAGGCGGCGCCGACCTGCGCGCTGTACAGGAAATGCTGGGCCATGAAAGCATTACCACCACCGAAATATATACCCACCTCGACCGGGATTTCCTGCGCGATACTTTGCAAAGGTTCCATCCGGCGTTTAAATAGTATTTGCACGGCGCCAGGGCCGTCCTCGTTACTGCCGGTGAACCTGTCAATACCGGGGGTGAAATGTGTTATGATTGATTAAACGTTCCCTGTATCTTGCCGGTCAAACGTCCTATATTCATGAAAAAGATACCCATGCTGATTCACGCTGCAGGCCGGTGCGCCCTGCTCATCCTGGTTGCCCTTGCTTCCTTTACGCAAAACGCCCATGCCCAGTATGATTTTTCCAAAGTTGACGACTGGCTGGCCGATAATGTATCGAAGATGGGAGGCCGCACTATCCTTCTCGTATACAAAGATGGAAAGATCATTCATACCGAAGCCGTTAATGAAATGAGCAGGCGGCAGAAAATGGTAGGAAAGTTCATCGCAAAGCGCCAGGGGAAAACGGCCAACACAGACGACTTTACGCCCACTACCCGCCAGTTGATAGCCAGTTGCAGCAAATGGTACAGCGCTGCGCTCGTGATGACCTTTGTAGACGAAGGCAGGCTGAAATTGGAAGATACCGTGGGCAAATGGTTGCCGGCGCTTGCCCGGAGTGGTAAGGGCCATATCACCATCAGCCAGTGTCTTTCACACATGACTGCCATCAAAGCGCCCGACCTTAAAGAAAGCCTGCAGGAAATGCGAAAATTCAACAGCATGGACGAAGTCATTGAGAAAATAGCCTCCTACCCGATGGAAGGACAACCCGGCAAGGTGTTCCGGTACAGCAATACAGGCCTACAGATAGCCGGCGCTGTTATAGAAAAGATCAGTGGCAAAAACTTTGAGACCTTGTTTGCCGAACGTATAGCTCGTCCGCTCGATATGAAGAACTCCGATTTTGGCAAAGGCAAAGTAGCGCTTCCTGCCGGTGGGGCCAGCAGTACGCCCAATGACTATATGAACTTTCTCATCATGCTGCTCAACAAAGGTGTCTTCAACGGGAAACGCATCCTCAGCGAAAAAAGCGTGGCCGATATGCAGGTGAACCGTGTTACTAACGATGTTAAAGTAGCCTATGCGCCTGCGGAAGCAGGCAACTTTGGCTATGGCTTTGGCGGATGGGTGATGCGGTCGCATGCCGCCGGTGCCACGCAGGGGCCCGTTACCAGTCCCGGTCTCTTTGGCAGCTATCCCTGGATTGATAACCAGCAAGGTTACTGCGCCTTCCTGATGTGTTTCTATCTTAAAAACGATGGCCGCCACGAACGCTACGTACAACTGAAAAAGCTGGTGGATGAGGCGGTGCGATAGGCATCATTGAAGAGAGGCTAGTGGGGTGATGGGATCTCCTTCACCTCTCCTTCGCTATTGCTTCATACCATGTTCGCTCCCCTGCCCTATAAGTGCGCTTTAAACACGGCTATGGTACGAAGCAATCCCAAAGCAAAAGCAAGGAACCTACCAATATCCGGACAATAATCCCTAACCGGGAGAAAGCTGGTCCGTGATTACAAAACTGATTGATCCTAAGTCCATTGCCTGGCCCCATCCTTGTCCAATCCTTCTTTTACCCTTGTACCAACCATGTGCTGGGTGCGCTTTAACCTACAAGGATCACACAAGGATTGCACAAGGTTTGCACTTCCCTGCCATTATACCCATTTCAGGGTATTGCCCTGACGGTCAACATCTATTAATTTTTAAGTAGCATATAATCCTTCCCAGCAGAGTCTCCCGAAGGGACTCTGCGTCCACCCGAAGGCATTTTTACCCACTTCACGGTATTGTCCTGACAGCCAACATCCATTAATTTTAAGTAGCATATATTATATGGCTAAATTCACCGGCATACCGCCCATTACGGGAACTATTGGTCCCGTTTGCATCTACCAGATGTACGGGCAGTATTTTATGCGTACCCGCAGTTCCCTCACTGGTGAGCGGGTGAAGAAAGACCCGGCCTTCCGCAAGACCATGGAATATGCCTCCCTGCTGGCCAAAGCCTCACGTATTGGTTCAGTAGTATATGCTGCCCTGCCAGCCGACAAAAAGCAACACAGCCTTTACCGGAAACTTACCGGCGAAGCCATGTTCTGGCTGAAGCATGAGTGGTCAGTAGAAGATGTACTGTCTTTTCTGCTCAAAGTATATGGCGGGCAGGAAGTGCTTACGGAAACGCCGCCTGCCCAGGAAGCTGAAACAGTTTCCATAAAAGGATCCATCCTCGACAAAACGCAGCGGTTGAAAAGAAAAAACCGCAGCGCTCTTCCTTATACGGCATTGATAAGAAGCTACATTGCGGATAGCGGTTAATGACACACGTCGGAATATCAAGATTTCTTAACGATTATCTCTGTATTGACAGGCATATGGGCAAAATAAAGGATGCCTGCGGCATGGTTTTGCTACCCATTTGATAGATAGAGTTCCGATGTAACGAGGATACAAAAACTAACCTAAGTTGTATTTGCGGCACACGGAATACCGCCATATCGAAAATGCTTTAACGTCATACGCAATAAAAACTCCTTAACACAAACTTCCCTTTATGAATCTTCTTCACTACGAATTTATTGATGGCCCAGACGATTCAATTAACGGCATGCTACGAAAACTCGTAACAGATGTCAGATATAATCGATCAATGGTATCTATCGAAGAGTTCAGAGCTACATTGCCTAGTCTGAAAAAAATTGAACAACAAGTTCAACATTCAGACACGCAAATTGGGCGACCTTACCGTAATTATATAGAAGAAATAATGCAAGAACTGGAACAGGAATCTGAAAATGAAATAAATATTGAAGATGACCTAAGAAGAGCTACAGTTGCAACGATTACCTCCATTTTAGGTCAGCAACTCAATTTTGAGAGTTTATCATTTTCGATTGGAAAGGCAGAACATTATCCTTGGCTAAGATTCTCAGGATACCTTGATGAAAGTCCAGCTGACGCCAATATTGTAATAGCCCGGGAAGTATTTCGATCCATATGTAATAAGTATAACTATATTTTTATTGATTTATCATAAAACACAATGCATATAACAACATGGCATTGCCGCAATTGGGGCTAACAAACAAATTTCAACGGTTGTGGCATTATGGAACTTTAGTGCTAAATTCAACAGACGATTTTCAAATTTCCCCGCTACAGAAATACCCAAACCGTTAGCTGCAACCCCTTCAACATAAAACCAATACAATGAAAAAAAAATTCCATACTCCTTTATCAGCAGTGGATCGGACAGGCGAAATTCTAATCAACTTCTTTCTTATCTTCAGTAATTCTATTGGGCTTCTGTTCCGGCTAACGGATCACAGAATACCAGCACAGCAGCAAGCCCTGTACGTCGAAGGCAATTCAGCCAAGATTGTCAAACTAAAATAGGAGATGAGGATTACCTAAGAGCATATATATTGTCAGAAAAGAATAAACCATGGTTTATCCACAATTTGGGGTTTTGATTTGGAGAACCCAGGAGAACCAATATTCTACGACTTGAATAGTGCTGTCGAACACATTAATAACAAAATGAATGAATGATAAAACTAAGACAAATAAACTGTATATAGTCCCATGCATGAAACCATAACATCAAATGCAAGTACTCTACATAATTCTTACAGCCTTAATTTTTATCATACTTATCAGGCTATTATTCCGAAAAGTATTAGACTTACCGGCTTATTCCGGTAAACTCCTGACAGACAATTCAAGTGTTGACAATCTAATGCCAGAGGGTAAATTTTGGGAAATAATACATGAGACAAAAAAAAGCAGCAACCGGCGTTATCAAATCCAATGTCAGCTATTGACAGAACACCTCAATAATTTAAGCGGAGAAGAAATTATTCAGTTTGACAGGACTTTTAGTTTTCTGATGGCAAAGTCGTACAGTTACAAATTATGGGAGCCTGCCTATGCATTAAACGGTGGGTGTTCCGACGATTGCTTTGAATATTTTCGTTCATGGCTTATTGGACAGGGAAAGAATACATTTTATTGGACCACAAAATATCCCCGGGTTTTATTTCTCGTTGGAGTAAAAGAGTTAATAGAAAATTATGAAGGTATTGCTTATTGTGCATACGAAGCTTATCAATACAAGACGGGACAGGATTTACCTGAAAGACAAGACATACAATATTCAGATGGCGGAGAGGTGTTTAAAGAAGGAGAAGCTTTTCTACGTTATCCTGAGCTTGCGTTATTAGCTTGGTGACGAATGGTTATATACAACATCCGGGTTGTTGGTATGCATTAACTTTGGCTTGTAAGCAGACAGAAAAAAATTGGGAATGATAGAGATCAGAAAAGCCACACCGGAAGACCACGACCAAATCTGGAATATTATCAGGCAAGTAATTGCCGGAGGCGACACGTATGTTTTTAGCCCGGACAGTTCGAAAGAAAAGATGTTGGCCTATTGGTGTGGGCAGGATAAGCATACTTATGTTGCGACCATTGACAGCCAGGTTGTCGGCACTTTTGTTATTAAAGACAACCAACCTGACCTTGGTTCCCACATTGCCAATGCATCTTATATGACATCGCCTGCTGCAACAGGACAAGGTGTTGGAAAAGCGATGGGGGAATTTTCGTTAGCAGAAGCAAAGCAACTGGGTTATAAAGCAATGCAGTTTAACATTGTTGTTTCAAGCAACCAGAGAGCAGTACGTTTGTGGGAGAAACTGGGATTTAAAATAATCGGAGAAATTCCAGAAGCATTTAACCATAAGCAATATGGACTTACGAATGCTTTTATCATGTATCGTAAGCTTTAATCGGGAAGAAGAAGAGCGCTTCGTTAGCAGCTATTTTTCAGGACATCTAAACAAAAAAGCAAGGTGACGGAAAAGGATATTCTCATACGGAATTTAATTGTGGAAACCGGGACGAAAGACAATCAGCCCACCAGTTTTATCCCAGGATGGGTTTTCAACCAAAATCAACAGGATATGTTAAACGGTTAGACTAAAGTCACTTCAGGACTTATTTTACTCTCTCCATAGCTATTTTAGAACGAAACATAGCCGCATATTGGACGGGTTTGGAAAATTTGGAGAGACTACCACATTTTCGGTCTTATCTGTTCCTGTCGCGCATAAGCCTATCCAGTTGGCTTCCAGGCCAGCGCAAAAACATCGATAGCTGCGGCGGCATGAATACAAGATCATTATGGCAAGACTATTTCTACTGTCCACGCAATCGTTTGTCAATATGAAGTTAAAAACGCAAAACCTCCGCTATCGCGGAGGCTGTGCTGATCTTGGTTTGTCGGGACGGCTGGACAATTGTCGAACCAATATTTGGATGATTTGATAGATATTCAGCAACTTAAATATTTAATAATAAGTAATTACAGTAGTCGTGGTGGTTTCCCCTAATTCGATAGGTCGAAAAGTGAAGTTTAGCATTCTCTCAACAGTAATCGAACTAATTTTGAGAAACCTCTGCCGTCATGAAAATTCTCCCGCTCATAGCCCTATTCCTGATCAGCCAGCTTAAGGCTGCAGCCAGCGATATTTTTTACTGGAACTGGTGCATTGTCGATGAGAAGCTTCATGTGTCAGGCAGACTCGATAATCAGCAAGAAATAACCATTACCCTCGATGCACAAACTACGATTTACCGGTTTACCCACTTGTATGTGGCCATTGAGGAAAAAAATCATTCCGGGCTTTCACAGTTCCTGAAGACTGTCGACGCTTTAAGCAACGAGCTTGTCAAACCTTTCATAGGAGCTTTACGGCAAAGCAAAGCCATTGTACTTACAATTGATTGGCGACTGTTGTTTTCGCCCATTGAAGTGCTGATGACAGATTCAATGCAACTGGCGCTTTACCGGCCAATGCTATTCCAGATGGGAAACAAGCCTGCAGATATCGAAGGAGATACAATCCGGATCAGTAAGGGACTTATACTACGGGACACCACTGCGGACACCGACAATAACTGCCAGCAGATTCTCAGTAGGTATCCTCAATCTGAACTAAAGTATATTCATACCCTTAGTGAAAAGGACCTGGCAAGCAATTATAATATTGATTTTCTTTTCGTGAGTTCTCATGGGCAGATCGATGGCGCTACCCTTTCTGGTGGAATAAAAATTAATGACACTACCATTGTCAGTGAAAATATTCTACGGCACAATAATCCCAAACTTATTTACATGGATGCTTGCGCACTAGGCCTTAGCGTTCCTTACCTCTACACATTGTCTCAGACCAAAGAGATCAATTACTATATCGGATCACTCATAACAGTAGATATAAGTGATGCAGCTACTTATACTATAAACAGGTTCTTTTATCTCCTCGAAAAAAACCACAACCCGGTCATCTCACTCTGGAAGACTAAGCAAGCTTGCTTTCATAATTATGGCCCGGAGTATGTTAAGTCGATGCTTACGACGATCAACAAGTCGTTAATGTTCAGAGTTTATAAATTGTAATAAATCGGGATGATTTATGAGGTAAGGCTTATACTTTTTAAGGGCAGGATAAAGCACCCGTTTAGCTAAGTGATAAAAAATAGCCTGTAAAAATTGTTTACAACTAAAACTATTGTTTTAGTTCCCCGCCACTCACCTCCTACTGCAACAACACTTTCGCCTGGTACACCTTTTTATCGGTAGCATTGGATAAGCGCATCCAATACACGCCCCGGCTCCAGGAAGATTGTGTAGGCATGTTGGCAACCTGTGATTTTTGTGCCACCTGTATTGCCTGCACCCATACCAACTTACCGGAAGCATCCATCAACTCCAGTTTATATTCGCCTGTTCCTTTTAGGTTCATACTAATATTAATGCTGCTGCCGGGTACTACCGGATTGGGATAAATGCGCACATCCTTTTTGATGAGCAACCATTCTTTGACCTGACGTTGTACTTTTTCTACCACAGAATCTTTCCTGATTACTACCAACTCGCCTACCTTGCCCTCCAGGGAAAAAACAGCATTATCTTTTTGGACCGGAGGCGCTACTGAAACCTTGCCAATTGTACGTCCGTAACATATTACCTCTACCGGTTTTAATTCATCTGCTTCGGGTGTTAAATATATTTCAGGCGCCTTCGAGCCATATACTTCCACTTCATATTCGCGGGTAGTATACCCCACTGCACTGACTACAAGCGTAACCTTATTCCTGTCGCCGGCTGTGGTCAATTCAAACCGGCCGGCTTCATTGGCTGAAACGCCTGTTTCAGCACCCTTGATACGGACAGAAGCAAAACTTACCGGATTACCTGTACTGTCCTCCCTGACCACACCGCTTATGGTCCTGTCGGGTACTACTACAGCCACTGTTCCAACCACCAACGGGGGTTTCAGCGGTATCAATTTTTTCTTGTTAGCAACTACATGCCGCTTTACGGGAGTCTTTGATTGCGCTGTGGCGGCACCGGCTGTCAACAGGAATGCAGCCGTTATCATATTCCAGGCATAACGGAACGTAAAAGACGGCTTGATCTTCTTCTCCACATAGGTTTTATTCAACTGGTCATTATTGAAACGGCCGCAAACAGCCGAGGAAGCCCGCGAAATATGATCCAGTATTTCCTGGTCGCTCATGAGTGTAAAATCTACTACTGTTTTCTGGCAGGCCATACAATGGCGGCCTTGTTCATTAGGCGTCATTTGTTGCCAGTTCTCATGGCATGGCTCCGGGATGGTTACGTGTATGGGTGTAGGCATAAACGCTGGTTTTTATACCAGATGCGGGAATGAAAAGAATTACATAAAAGAGAGGAATTAATCAGATTTGACTGTTAGCTATTGCAACAACACCTTCGCCTGGTATACTTTTTTATCCGTGCCACTGGATATTCGCACCCAATATATGCCCCGGCTCCAGGAGGATTGTGTAGGCATTTTGGCAACCTGCGATGGCTGCGCTACCTGCAAAGCCTGTACATATACCACCCTGCCAGCGGCATCCATCAATTCCAGCTTATATTCTCCTGTTTTACCGAAGTCCAGGTTAATATTTACGGTATTGCCAGGTATTACCGGGTTGGGATAAACACGTAGCGCTTTTTTGAAGGGCAACCATTCCTTCACCTCACGCTTTATTTTTTCTGCAACAGTCACTTCATGACTGACCGTTATCCCGCCTGCTATGGCTACCATGCTGTCTTCTATTATGACTACCGTATCATCTACCGGTAGCACAACTAAATCCGTTTCCTCATTAGGAATTGGTACTTTCATGGAAGGCATCGCTATGGTATCAGTCATTTTACCGGTTGTTTCCTGTACGGCAGGGTCTGCTGTACCGCATTTTATTGGCTCAATTTTGTCAATAATAGGTTCGGTAGTATCAAGTAGTATAATAGCAACAGACCCCAGTGTAGCATAGGTAGTATCAAATTGTATTTCTTCTTCTACCGGTGGGGCCACTTTTCCCATCACTACCCCTTTTATTGTACCAAAATCGTCATCCTCCACCGTTATAGATGGAGGTTCGCTGAAACGGGAACGTTCTTTCGGGGGAGTAATAATACCAAGGGTAACATACTCTCGTGCGGCACCCGGTTCCACTTCCCGACTGCTGTTAATAGCCCGTTTTTTCTTACCTGTTTTCCTTAGTTGCGTGTCGGCAGTGCCACCTATCAGCAAGAAAGCAGCCGTAATCATATTCCATGCATAGCGGAAGGTAAAAGACGGTTTGATCTTCCTCTCCGCATAGGTTTTATTCAACTGGTCATTATTGAAACGACCACAAACAGAAGAGGAGGCCCGGGAAATATGATTTAGTATTTCCTGGTCGCTCATGAGGGTGAAATCAACCACAGTCTTCTGGCACGACATACAATGGCGGCCTTGCTCATTGGGCGTCATTTGTTGCCAGTTTTCATGGCACGGCTCAGGGATGGTTACGTGTATAGGTGTAGGCATAAACAGCAGTTTTTTATATGAGATGCAGAGATGAAAGAAATTGCATAAAACAAGCTGCGAGCAGCGGGCTTCGAGCTACGAGGGTTCTTTAAAGCGCAGGCTCGCAGCTCGAAGCTCACAGCTCGTAGCTTACTTACTACTTCGTCTTGATCAAAAACTCTATATCCTTATCAATAGACAAGATCAACAAACAGGTGGCGGTACAAAATACCGGACTTGTAATACAGTGATGGCCGTTCCAGCTTCCGTCATTATTCTGGATCTGTACCAGCCGGCCGCTCATTTTCTCATACCAGCTTTTCCAGTCATTATTACCGCCAATGATCAGCGACTCGCCGGTCATGAGGTAACTGAGGAATTCCTCTCCGCCATTATTGCCAAAGCCTGTGATCACATCTCCATCCTGTGCACGTGATGCGGCTGCGCCTTTTATCTTATATGCCGTAGCGTACTTCTGTGCGGCTGTTTTACTCAATCCTGCCTTTTCCAGGTTCGCTTCATTTACTTCCGCCTTACTGTCCAGCACACCTTTCTTTTGCGCTTCCTTTATGGCAGTTTTTGCCTGCCTCGCCTCTTTGGCGCTGGCCCTGGCAGAGCCGCTTACGGAGTACAACATGACGCCGGCCGCTTTGCCGGTCACTGCCGAATTGGTTTTCACATCATAGTTCTGCTTCTGGTAATTCCTGGACCTTTCCAGTACTTTATCATCCACTTTAGCCCCCATATCCTTTGCCCCTTCCAGCGCATTATTGGCAAGCGCCGATTGAAGTACCGGCGCCCAGCCGCCATCTTTCCAGCCGCCGTCATGGTCCTGCGCCTGTTGTATCTTACTTACACATTTTTGCAGGGCACTTTCTACGGCCTTCTTTAATTCATGGTTACTGCCAAGGTGGTGAAGGGCATTGCTGAAAAACTGGGCAGTAAGGATCACATCAATATTTTTACCCAGCTTGGTTTGCGGTTGGGTATTGGTAAGTGTAGTGATGTTCACCTGCTGGGCCGGCGTATTGTCTACCGCCTTTAACAAATACGTGGTTGCTTTTTTCAACTGTGCCGCCTGTTTTCCTTCAAATGGTTTCTCTTCCGTACGTAACAAAGCCATCCCTACCAGGGCGGTGGTGGCGGGGTCGGACTGCACGGCATGCGGGTCGTGTATATCCTGGTGCTGGTGACTCCCGGCTCCCCAGCCCCCATTTTGCTGCTGCGCTTTCATCAGCCAGCTCATACCGCTGCGCACAGAAGCGTCAATGAGTTTACTATTGACCATTACCTGGCTGGTATCGAAAGGGGCCAGGCCGGTAAGCGTGAGGAAAACGCAGGCCTTTTCCGGCGTAGCGCAAGCCACTACCGGCTTGCTTATTGCTGCTTGTTCATAACGGGGAACAAAAGCCACCAGGGCTATACAGGCGATTACTGTACAAAACAGTAAGCGCGCCATTGGTTTGTGATCTTGTGTCATGGCCACTTGTATTTAGTGAAGAAATAAAGAGGTATAAATCCTGAGATGTGGCCGGCTTAATATTTACATATTCCGTTTAAACTATCTTTTGTTAATTTTATCGGTCAGTGGCCTTCATTAAAAACATACACGATAACGCTCTGCCGGACAAGCAACTGGTAGAAATGTTTCAATCCTCCGGCGACCTGGAGGTGCTGGCCATTCTGTTTCAACGGTATATGGACCTTTTATACGGGGTTTGCCTGAAATACCTGAAAGAGCCGGAAACGGCCAAAGATGCTGTTATGCAGGTATTTGAGGAACTGGTGCAAAAGCTGCCAAAGCACCAGGTAGATAATTTTAAGAGCTGGCTGTACACACTGGCTAAAAACTACTGCCTCATGCAGTTAAGGACCCCCAAAAACCTGAAAACCACGGAATTTAAGCCGGACAGTATGCAATCCGGCGAAGAAATGCATCTGAATGGTGTGATGCTGAAGGAGGAAAACCTGGAGAAGATGGAACGTTGTTTGCAAACCCTTTCGGCAGAACAAAAGGTAAGCGTGGAGCTCTTTTACCTGCAGAATAAATGTTATAAAGAAATTGCAGATATAACCGGTCTGGATTGGAATAAAGTACGCAGCTATATCCAAAATGGCCGTAGAAATCTGAAGATCTGTATGGAAAAAGGGGAAGAAGTTGATAAGTTAATCAAGTTAAAAAATTAAGTGATCCGTTCATGTCCGCCAACGATCATATAAAGCAATATTCAGCAGCAGATATCCAACTATATCTGGGAGGCAAAATGTCGCCTGCTGAAATGCATGCGCTCGAACAGGCAGCGCTGGATGATCCATTCCTCGCCGATGCCATAGAAGGCATGCAGCAAACACTGGCGCAACACGATGCTTCGGTGATAGATGCCCATCTGCAGGACCTCCAACGGCAGGTATATGAAAGGACCCGCAAGCAATCGAAGCAGGCGCCGGTAGTAGCTTTCCGCTGGTGGCAGGCCGCCGCTGCTGCAGCGGTAATCGTCATTATAGGTGGTATATGGGGATATAACTATTTTCAGCAAACGGAAAATAAAGAACCTGCGTCACAACTGGCAGTAGTAAAGCAGGGAGAAAAACAGGATAGTGTAACCCCTTCATTGGCACCCGCCCAGCCGGAAACCACTGCTACTGTTGCCGACGGAACAATCGTTGGGCTTGATTCACCTGCCATTGCTGCCAATAAAACTGTAGCTGTCCCGGCAGATAAACAGGTAACAGCGTCTCTGGCTACACCGCAAAAGGCTGAAGCAAATGATGATGTAGTTGCCTATAACTACACCACGGAAGAGAAAAAATTGGAACTTACAACTCCCAACGCCAGGCAGATCTTTTCCAAAGACACTAAGCCCGATAGCGCCCTTGTAGCCTATTATAAGGATCAGGCGCTCAGGAGAAGCAATACCGCCAAAACCTATCAGGACTTCCAACAAGCGAAGCCCGTTGATTACGAGCAGATCGTGATTGCCAAACAGGCCAGGGATACCACCCTGGCAGGAGCTTATACGAAACCACGGGAACGCGAAATGAATCTTTCCCGCAAAGAATTGTCAGAGCGGCAGGCAAAAAAGAATCCCAATGCATTGCTGAGCGGCTTCATCGTTGGGCGGGTAACCGATCAGGCCAATAACCCGCTTTCCAATGCGTTGCTGCGGGTAAACGATAACCGGGACTTCTTCACCGACCACAAAGGCAATTTCAAAATACCGGCCAATGACTCGGTAGTGAACGTTGCCGTTGGAGTAACAGGTTATTATACCCAGAACTTACAGTTATTGAATAATACGTATGACAACTATATTGCCCTGAACCAACTGGGTGTAAAAGCGCCTAATCCCCGGTTGAATAGCGAATCCACGCAAGTAGTGCGCATAAGAGGCATTAGTTCATTAGGTGCTGTAAAGAGCAAAGAAGAGTATCGTAACAACTATCCCGAAGTAAGGGTGCAGGATGCACAACCGGTGTATGGATGGATGGCCTACCAGCAATACCTGGAGAAGAACAGGAAAGTCCCGGCCGTCAGTGAGGAACTGACCGGCACAGTGGTCGTTACCTTCCAGGTGAACCGGAAAGGCGCCCTGTCGGATTTTAAGATTGAGCAATCACTTGGTAAAGAATACGATGAGGAAGCCATCCGCCTTATCAAAGAAGGTCCCTCCTGGCAACTGCTCAAAGGACGCAAGACAAAAGCCACCGTGCTGGTACGATTTTAACCTTTTGTGTAACTAAACTTTCTCTACTACAATTATCGTTTACCTTTGCGCAAATTTATTGTCATGCGCAAACTCATCAACGTATTTGCTTTCACACTGGTGATGGTATATGCCGGTCACGCACAGTTAAAAACACCGGCGCCTTCTCCTACACAATTCATTAAACAGGACTTTGGCCTGGGCACTATTGAACTGTCCTATTCCCGCCCTGCCATGAAAGGCCGTAAGATCATGGGCGACCTGGTGCCTTATGGCAAGGTATGGCGTACTGGCGCCAACCAGCCTACCACACTTACCTTTACGGATACGGTAATCATCGGGGGTACAAAAATTCCCGCCGGTAAATACGGGCTGGTAAGCATCCCTGATGCCGCCAACTGGACCTTGATCATCACCAAACAACTGGATGTTAACTCTCCCGCTAACTACAAAGCAGAAAATGATGTGGTGCGTGTAAAGGCTAAATCACGCCTCGTGCCCACTACTGCGCAATCCTTTACCATGCAGTTTGTAAATATTTCAAATACCAAATGCGAGCTGCAACTTCAATGGGACAAAACGGTAGTAGGTCTGCCTATTACAACTGATATTGACGCCAGGATAATGGCCCAGATCGATGAGCAGATCAATGGCAATACCGACGAATCCAAAAAGCCCTATTTCACGGCAGCCCTGTATTACATGGACAATGGCAAAGACCTGAACCAAGCCCTGGAATGGTTTAGGAAAGCTGCCGCACAAAATACCAAAGCTTTCTGGGTATTGCACCAAAAGGCCAATTGCGAAGCAAAAATGGGTAAAAAGAAGGAAGCGATCGCTTCTGCCAACGAGTCCATTAAACTGGCTACAGAAGCTAAAAATGACGATTACGTAGCACTGAATAAGAAGTTGCTGGCAAAGCTGGCGGCGAAGGGATAAGAAGCCGGAAGTCAGAGGTCTGAAGTCCGACAAAATGCGAAGTCCGTAAGTACCTCGATACTTACGGACTTCGCATTTATCCGCTATTATAAACTACACGCTCCTTGATTCTTTATTCTGAATACTGGATTCTGTATTCTGGATTCTTTCCTCACACTTCCGGCTCCTGCTGGCTCAGACAATGGAAGCTGCCCAGTCCCCAGATGATCTCTGTGGAGTCAATGCCCACCACCTTCCTATCAGGGAAACATCCCTGGATGATCTGTAAAGCCTTATCATCCTTATCGCAACGGAAAGTGGGCACGATCACCGATTTATTGGCAATATAGAAATTGGCATAAGAAGCCGGCAGGCGCTGGTCTTCATATACTACTTCATCGGGCATGGGAAGTTCTACAATATTCAACTGCTTGCCATTCAGCAGGCGCATGGCTTTCAACTGCTTCAGGTTGTGTTGCAGCAATCCATAATTCTCATCCTGCTTATTCTCCTCTACCACGGTCAATACGGTGTCTTCATTCACGAAGCGGACCGTATCATCAATATGGCCGTCGGTATCATCGCCCACAATGCCTTCATCTACCCACAACACCTGTTCCATGCCATAATAATTGATGAGGTATTCCTCTATCTGCTGCTGGTTCAGGTGTGGGTTGCGGTTGGGGTTGAGCAGGCAGGCGGTAGAGGTCATTACAGTGCCTTTACCGTTGAATTCTACAGAGCCGCCTTCCATCACAATACCAGGATGATACACTGGCAGGTTAAACTGTTTGCCAATGAGTGTGGGTATCACATCATCAAGGTCGTAAGGAGGATATTTATCGCCCCAGGCATTGTAGCCCCAGTCTACGATCACCTTCTTTACAGCCGCTTCCGGATTGATCAGGAATGCAGGACCATGGTCCCGGCACCAGGCATCATTGGTAGGATGTATAAAAAACTCCACTTTATCCAGGTCGGCCCCGGCTTCCCGGATATACTTCAGCGCGAAGGCCTGCATGGCCTCGTTCACTACGTTAATGCGCACCTTTTCGCTCAGCGTCAGTTCCCTGATGAACATACTATAATACGGATAGATGGCATCAATTTTTCCGGGCCAGGAAGCCTCCTTGTGCGGCCAGCTAAGCCAGGTAGCAACATGGGGAGCAAATTCAGCGGGAAAGTAATATCCTAAACTTTTCGGCGTAGTTAATTCCATTGTTATGCTTCCTCGTCAATAAAACGTTTGGTAATTGGCTGATAAGAATCTATACGGCGGTCACGCAGGAAAGGCCAGTGCGTGCGGTAACGATCGGTCTTTTGCAGGTCCAGCTCCACCACTTCCACTTCTTCCTGGTCATGGGTGGCTTTATAAATAAGACTGCCAAAAGGATTGGACACAAATGAGCCTCCCCAGAATTTCATAGCGCCGTTTTGCTCCATCCCTACCCTGTTTACACTCACCACATGCACGCCGTTGGCCACGGCATGGCTGCGCTGAATGGTTTGCCAGGCATTGTATTGTTCTGTATTGGTGGCTTCATCCTGAGAGGTAGCCCAACCGATAGCGGTAGGATAAAACAGTATTTCGGCGCCCATCAGGGAAGTAATGCGGGCAGCTTCGGGGTACCATTGGTCCCAGCAAATGAGCACGCCAAAAGTGGCAAACTTAGTCTTGAATACCTTATAACCGAGATCGCCCGGTGTGAAGTAGAACTTCTCATAATAGGACGGATCATCGGGTATATGCATTTTGCGGTACTTGCCAAGGTAAGTACCGTCCGCATCCAGTACGGCGGTCGTATTGTGATAAATACCCTGTGTTCTCTTTTCAAATAAAGAAGCAATGATCACTACGCCTGCTTCCCCCGCTACCTTGCCCAGCGCTTCGGTAGAAGGTCCGGGTATGGGCTCCGCCAGCTTGAAGTTGTCATAATCTTCCACATCACAGAAATAGAGTGAAGTGAACAGTTCCTGCAGGCATACGATCTGCGCACCTTTGGCGGCCGCTTCTTTTACCTTTACGATCGCCTTCTGCAGGTTTTCTTCCTTGTTAGCGGTGCAGTTCATCTGCACCAGCCCTACTTTTACTTTTGACATGATAGCTCCGTTAAAAAATGAAGTGCAAAAATAGTTTTTTAACCGGGAACAAGACGCAAAATGACCGGCAATAGTTGCGTTGAAAAGAAGTCTGAAGTCAGAGGCCTGAAGTCCGATAAATGTAAAGTCCGCAAGTAACCTGGTACTTACGGACTTTTGTATCTTAATTATCTTTACAGGCTTATCTTTTTTCCGACTTCCGGCTACGCCGCTCTTCCCATCTGCTTTAAAAAAGCCACGTGGGAGGCAACAGCATACCGTACCCGGGGATATTCAATGTAGGCAATACCATACTCCTGGCAAGCCTGCCGGATGATCTTGCTGATAGCCGGGTAATGTACGTGTGATATCTTGGGAAATAAGTGGTGTTCTATCTGGAAATTCAATCCGCCCACCAGCCAGCTTACCAGCTTGTTATGAGTAGCAAAATTGGCTGTCGTTTTAATCTGGTGTACGGCCCATTCATCTTCCATTTTACCGGTAGCTTCGTTTGGCATAGGGAAAGCTGTATGCTCTACCGTGTGCGCCAACTGGAATACGAGGCTTAATACAAGACCCGCTACCAAAGTGAAGATGATAAAGCTGATGAGCCAGGAAGTAAAGCCTACCATGTAAATAGGCAGCCCTACAAAAAGGAACAGGTGGAATACCTTGAAACCCCAGAATACGAGGTGGTCAGATAACTTCATTTTCTTCAGGGGCATGTTACCGACCTTGCTTTTGAAGTACTTCTGGTAATCCAGTACAAAGATCCAGAACAGGTACAACAAAGAATACAGGAACCAGAAATAGATGTGCTGGTATTTATGCAGGCGGTACTTTTTCTGCGTAGCGCTCATACGCATCCAGGGTTGGATGTCAATATCATCATCCACACCATCTACGTTGGTAAAGGCATGGTGAATCACATTGTGCTTCATATTCCACATAAAGCTGTTGCCACCAAGGATATTGAGCGAAAAAGCGGCAAATGAATTTATCCATTTGTATTTACTGAAGCTGCCATGCGCGCCATCATGCATCACATTAAAACCAATAGCGGCCACTACGCCACCCAGCAGTACACTCTCCAGTACCTGCCAGATAACAGCAGGCGTAAAAAATATAAGGTGGATATAAATAAGCACAAAGCTCACCATCAGGATCACCGCCTTTATGAAAATAGGATAATCGCCGGTTTGAGATTTTCCCACTTCTTCAAAATACGAACTGATACGCCGCTTTAACTCGGTATGGAAGGAATGTTGAACGTTCGCAAACTTGGGCACTGACATGAGCTTCTCTTTTTAAATATAAATGGTTGGCAAAGTTACGCTTAACCTGCTAATAAACGTCGAAAAATGTGCAATAGATGTGCCGGATTCGGGAATTTTAGCGAGACGCTAACTTATGTGACAGTTTGGGGACAAAACTGATCAGGTTTCCACCTGCACCAGCGCATCCAGGTTCCGGATACCGATCTTCTTTTCGCTGATAAATCCTTCCGCATATTTAACACCGATGCGCTTGCCCAACATACGTGCCCGCGCAATCACACTGTCCAGGAAATCAGGGGAGGAAATATAGGTTTGCGGCTCTGTATTATCAGGGCCGCCGTTGAAGAACTGTGTCGAATAAGCCTCGATCGATTTCATGCGCTGCTCAAACACATCACTGATATCAATCAATATATCCGGCTCATGAAACCAATCCTGCATATAATGCAGTACATATTTGGGCCGCCAGCGGGCTTGTGGATTCCCGGTCCCATCCTTTGTTTCAATCTTGATCAGTCCGGAAAGAAAACAGGCATCTGCGATCAGGTGCCCTGCACGGCCATGGTCCGGATGACGGTCATTCAGGATATTGGCAATCACGATTTCGGGTTGATACGTGCGGATGGCCTGTATCAGCTTGAGCTGGTGCTCCTCATCATTGCGGAAAAAACCATCCCGCATGTGCAGGTTGTCCCGCAGGTGCACACCTAGTACGCGGGCAGCCTCGGCCGCTTCGGCATACCGCGTTTCCACGGTGCCGCGGGTACCCAGCTCTCCCTGTGTAAGATCAAGGATGCCTACCTTCTTACCCAACCTGATTTCATTGAGAATAGTGCCGGAGCAACCCAGTTCCACATCGTCCGGATGTACCCCGATAGCGAGAATGTCTAATTTCATACCTGATTGAATTGCAATTAAGCGCGACAAAAGTAGTAAAACACTAAAAGAGTTAAAAAGTTCGTCCCCACCTTATTAAAGCATCCACTTCGGCCGGGGCGCCATTGATCCGGATGGGAGAGCGCTTCTTGCCCAACCGTACTATTACCAGTTGTTTATCGGGAATTACGATAATATACTGCCCCAATATGCCACGGGCATAAAATATTTCCGGTGCATTGGGCACGATCCACCACTGGTAACCATAATAATCGCAGGGATGGCCCGATTCATCAGGAATGCCACAGGGCTTTACAGAAGCCGCATAATAATCCGGTGTTATGATCTCGTTACCTTTCCAGCGGCCGCTATCCAGCATCAACTGTCCCAGCCGGGCAAAATCCCGGGCGTTGGAATTAAAGCAGCAATAAGCCTTCTCATGACCGCCTGTATGGTCGGTGCTCCAAAGCGCCGGATGCTCGGCCCCCAATGGTTGCCACAGCTTTTCGGCTGCATAAGCGCTTAATGACTTACCGGTAGCCTTTTCCAACACCAGGCCAAGCAGTTGCGTATCACCCGATTTATAGCGGTGCAGCGTTCCCGGGATGGCTGTAATAGTAACCCCAATAGCGGCTTTATAAATATCACTGCCATAATAAGCTTCGGTAGTCACAGAAAGCGGGTTGGAATAGGATTCATCCCAGTCACTGCCACTGCTCATCGTAAGCAGGTCAATGATCTTTACAGCGGCTTTTTTACCGGATGCGAATTCCGGGAGGTAATTGCCCACGGGATCCTGGAGGGAATGGATCTTCCCTTCTTTCAAAGCAGCGCCAATGAGCAGGCTGGTAATACTTTTGGCCACAGAAAAAGAACCCGACCAGGAAGAGTCATTATAGCCTTCTCCATATTGCTCAAACAGCAGGGAGTCGTGCTTCACAACAAGTACGGCAACAGTGCCCAGTTCCTGCAGCATTTGCCCGAGGCTGTCGGGCATCTTCTCTTTATTATAAGCTGCCGCCAGGTTCCAGGGCTGGTGTACATCGGTGGTGACGGTATTATTGCTGAACTTCTCGTAATCATCAATATCTGCAAAATTGTACCATACAGCCCTGAAGAGATAGGTCCTTCCGCTGGCAAAAGCATAGATGGAAAAAGTGGCTATCAGCAGGAGAATAAAATAGAGAATATAACGTGCTATTTTTTTCATGAAACGGCAGCTTTGGCAAGGAAGTTACTGAATAAACAGTTGACTGCCATCTGCTGTTATACATAGCGCTCATTTGGCTTTTTTAGCATTTTCGAGTAGCTTCGCTGGTCTTTTGAGCAGTAAAGCATTCATATTCAGCAATCAGAAATCTAAAATCGTACATCAAATATGGCATACGACGTAGTAGTTCTCGGTAGCGGCCCCGGCGGATACGTGGCAGCTATCCGCGCCGCACAGCTTGGGTTTAAGACCGCAATTATTGAAAAAGAAAGCCTGGGAGGTATCTGTCTCAACTGGGGTTGTATCCCCACCAAGGCCCTCCTCAAGAGCGCCCAGGTAATGGAATATATTAACCATTCAAAGGATTTTGGTATTGAAGCTTCCGGCCAGGCCGACTTTGCAGCCGTTATCAAACGCAGCCGCGGAGCCGCCGATAAAATGAGCAAGGGCGTTCAGTTCCTCATGAAGAAAAATAAAATTGATGTGGTGATGGGCTTTGGTAAACTGAAAGCCAAAGGCCAGATAGAAGTAACTGCCGCTGATGGCAGCAAACAGGTGGTGGAAGGAAAACACATCATCCTGGCTACCGGCGGCCGCAGCCGTGAACTGCCCAACCTCAAGCAGGATGGCAAAAAGGTAATTGGTTACCGTGAAGCGATGGTATTGCCCCAGCAACCCAAAAGCATTATTGTGGTAGGCAGTGGCGCCATTGGCGTTGAATTTGGCTACTTCTACAGCAGCCTGGGTAGCAAAGTGACCATCGTTGAATTCATGCCAAGGATAGTGCCGGTGGAAGATGAGGACATTTCAAAAGAACTGGAAAAGAACTTCAAGAAAAAAGGCATTGATGTATTAACCAGCGCCGAGGTAACCAGTGTGGATACCAGTGGTAATGGCGTTAAAGCAAAAGTAAAAACTGCTAATGGTGAAATAACCCTCGAAGCCGATATCTTGTTGAGCGCCGTAGGTGTTGCTGCCAACATTGAAGGTATTGGCCTGGAAGAAACAGGTGTTAAGACCGACAAAGGCAGGATCGCTGTTGACAAGTATTACCAAACCAATGTTCCCGGCATTTATGCCATTGGCGACTGCGTACCTGGCCAGGCCCTGGCGCATGTAGCTTCCAAAGAAGGCATCATCTGCGTAGAGAACATCGGCTACAATGAAAAGAAATATAACCACCAGCCCGAGCCGCTGGATTATGGCAACGTTCCGGGTTGTACTTATTGCACGCCTGAAGTAGCCTCTGTAGGCTTCACCGAAAAGCAGGCCAAAGAAGCCGGTTATGAAGTGAAGGTGGGTAAATTCCCCCTGAGCGCTTCGGGTAAAGCAGTAGGCGCCGGTCATACCGAAGGTTTCGTGAAAGTGATCTTCGATGCCAAATACGGTGAATGGTTAGGTACCCACATGATCGGTTACAATGTAACTGAAGTAATCGTGGAAACAGTAGTGGCCCGCAAGCTGGAAACTACCCACCATGAAGTATTGAACAGCATCCACCCCCACCCCACCATCAGCGAAAGCATTAAAGACGCTATCGAAGCAGCGTATGGTGAGGCGATACACTTGTAAGAAACGAGTAGTAACAAAATATAAAAGCGATCCTCTTTGGAGGATCGCTTTTTTTATGGTTGAAGTTGGAACGAAAACAATTAACTCCCCTGCGCCTGCTTGCTGCCAAATACCTTCTTCAATATTTCAGTAGTGCGCGCAACAGGATCTTTGCGGATCTTCTGTTCTTCCAGTCCTACCTGGTAAAAAATACCGTCCATAGCTTTACCAGTAACAAAGGAAGCCAGGTCGGGATTGATTTTATTGGTGGCAAAACGATTGTAATTCGTAAATACATCCGACCAGTATTTGGTAGCGCCTACCTTACTGAGCGATTGCTCTATCACGGGGCGGAAGGCTTCTGTTAACTGTGCTGTTGTCTTTTGCTTCAGGTAACTGGTAGCAGCAAAATCACCGCCTTTAAGAATGCCTAATGCATCCTGGATGCTCATGCTTTTTACGGCATTGATAAAAATAGGTGCGGCTGATTTGGCAGCATCTTCAGCAGCCCTGTTCACAGAAAGGATTGCTTTATCTACCAGGCTGCCCAGTCCCACATCACGTAGTGTTTTTTCTACCTTTTGTGCTTCCTCCGGTAATAGTATCTTTATAGCAGCATTCTTAAAGAACCCGTCCAGCGCGGAGAGTTGATTGGAAGATTGCTGGGCGCCTACAGACAGCGCTTCCTTCAGGCCCGACACAATGTCGGCATTCGTCAGTCCACCGGAAGTTTGTCCGTAATCTTTCAGGATTTGATGCGCAGTTTCGCAACTGTTTAGTAAAAAAACACTAAGGATTAAAGCGTAGATAGATTTTTTCATAAGGAAATAATTTGGAGTCGTAGTGATTACTTATATTTTTGTTTTATGTCAAGCACAAACGTACAATATTCTGGTCGCTTTTACCGTATGTGTCTGGGCTTTTTAATGGCGTTCAAAATTAATACCAGTATTCTATAAAAAACTTTTATGCAGATCTCCATTTGGGAAAAAGAGAGTTTTTATGCGCCAAAGGATGTGATCATTGTAGGCAGCGGACTGGTAGGATTATGGAGCGCTTATTACCTGAAAAAACAAAATCCCCGGTGTTCCGTAGCTATTGTAGACAGGGGCGTCATTCCTACCGGAGCCAGCACCCGCAATGCCGGGTTTGCCTGCTTTGGCAGTGTTACAGAACTACAGGAAGACTTTACAAAAATGGGCGAAGACAAAACCCTCGAACTGGTCAGTATGCGCTACCAGGGTTTACAGCGTATGCGCAAGATCCTGGATGAAAAGCTGATTGACTTTGAACTATGCGGCGGCTATGAGCTGATCGCTGCGGATAGTGATCCCGGCATGGAAGCGCTGGAAGAACAGATAGCAACCATGAACAAGAAACTGAAACAAGCCATCAAAACAAGCCAGACTTTTAAATTATCCGATAAAAAGATCAGTGAATTCGGCTTTCAGCATGTAGCGCATCTGCTGGAGAATAAACTGGAAGGCTACCTGCATTCCGGCAAACTCTGCCAGGCTTTGCTTCAACTGGTACAATCCATGGGTGTTATTGTATTCAACGGCGTAGAGATCACCCATTTTGAAAAGATTGTAGACAAGATGGTCTTATACACCAAACAGCAACTGCGTTTTACTGCTTCAAAAATACTGGTATGTACCAATGCTTTCGCTAAAGAGCTATTGCCTGCACTGGATATTATACCTGCCCGTGGGCAAGTGCTGGTGACTTCCACCATACACGGATTAAAGCTCAATGGCACCTTTCATTATGATGAAGGGTATTATTACTTTCGCAACATCGGCAACCGCGTATTATTGGGAGGGGCCCGTAATAAGGCTTTTGAGGAAGAACGCACCACAGAAATGAATACCACCGATACCATACAAAAGGAGCTGGAACATTTCCTGGCGCATTACATCTTGCCCGGCAAAGAATACGCCATCACCGACCGGTGGAGCGGTATCATGGGCATGGGATCGGAGAAAATGCCCATCATGCAGGAAGTATCCCCCCAGGTATATTGCGCCGTACGCATGAGTGGTATGGGCGTTGCCCTGGCGCCTGTTATCGGAGAGAAGGTAGCCGAAATGCTGAAGGACTGAAGACAAGAATACAGCAATCAGAAGCCAGCATACAGAAGCCTGTGTCGTCGCAAATGCATTGCCGACTGCCGGCTCACTTACTAATTAAAACTTTAATCACTTTGGAAGTACCTTCTACACGAAGATAATACACACCATCCGCCAGGTGCCGGATATTCAGCCCCATCGTGCCTTTGGTGATCTTCACCTGCATGGACAGTTGCCCCAGGTGATTACGCAGGGTAATCGTCTTACCTATCAATTCTCCTTCCTTACCTGCTTCTACAGTAATAAAATTAGCCGACGGATTGGGATATACTTTGGCAACCACTTCAGTAATCACAGCAGGCTCTTCTGTGGGAGTTGCTACAGGCCCTGTTACCGGTGTACCTGTAAGGGCTTTTGAAAACAACAAGGAATAGCGGGCTGAGCCGGACTGAAAGAGGCTTCTCATCTTATTACGCTGCCCCAGGGTGAAGAGGTTAAGGCAGGCGTCGTCCGTAAAGTCCATATAATTCGTATACATATTGCCATACGGATTATTATCGCAGCTAACCACCACACCGGTAGGACAACTACGGGTAGCACTTCGCTGGGGAGGCGTATCGTCCACATGATCATCGCCGCAATAAGAATCACCCCATATATGACGAAGCCCCAGCCAGTGACCGATTTCATGAGTAGCCGTACGTCCTTTGTTATAAGGAGCCGCGGCAGTACCCATCGTTCCAAAAGCGGAAGGAGAGATGGCTACACCATCTATTGCTTTGGCGCAGCCAATAGTGCTGGCATAGCCGAGCAGTCCGCCTGCCAGGTTACCAATCCATATATTAAGATAACTGTCGGCATCCCAGGCATTCTCACCGCCACTGCCTGAATACTTAATGCGGTCATCCAGGCCAAACATCAGGATCGACGTCTTCTTCCGCGTAATTCCTGTAGTAGCCCTGCCGGAAGGATCAATCTTAGCCAGTTCAAATTCCAACTGGCAGTCAGCCGCCAGGTGTCTGAACACAGCCGGTATGTTTACCGTATCCCCATTGAGCTTCCTGAAGTCTTTATTCAATGCGGCTATTTGTGATCGTATTTGTTCATCGCTGATATTCTGGGAAGCAGTATTATACAACACGTGTACAACTACAGGTATTTTAATAACCTGTGGCGTAGGCGACACCGTTCCGTTGAGCATAACTTCGCTGGTGCGGGGCGCTTCAAAAGCAGCGATCCGCTGGGCCAGCAAAGGATCGGCCTGTAACTGTTGCTGCAGGTATTCATGCGAAGCACAATTGCGCTGAGCGGGAACAACCTGGTAAGCCCATAAAAGTAAAAACGCGAGTACAAAATGTTTCATGGTAACGACTTTCTTTGTGGTCGTCACATAGGCGCTGGAAGTCGTCTTCCTAAAGGATTTGTGCGTAACAGGCGATTACTCAGCAGGAGATTGGAAAATACAGGTTGAACCAATAACAATATTGCACAACTGATCCCTGCCTACAACAGGGTCATGCCAAAACAATTACTGTAGATGATATTGGAGTAAAGCAATAAACAAACAACAGGAAAATAAAGACTAACGGGTCCACAGAGTTACCTATTCATTGAGCCACTCTGCTTAAAGCAGGAAATTGAGAAAGGAGGTACGTTGTTGAGTGGTATTCAGACGATAAGCTGATGTAAAGCAAATAAAAGTTTTCAATAATTCAAAGCACTTTACCAAAATTTTCAAGGGCGTTCTCCCTTAACTTAGGGGGCGTATTGTATTTTTGGCTCCTAAGAATAACAATTTGTATTTTTAGCGTTATTGAGGATAACCTATTATGAAGAAAGTCAGCTACATAGCATTTGCGATGGCCATTACAACCTGGTCTTGCGGAGGTCCTGACACCAACGCTCCCGACACTCCCAATCCGGGAACGTCCGACGTCCCGCCTCCTGTAATCCCTTTTTCAGTGGTCAACAAGCATCCGCACGATACCACCTATTTCACAGAAGGGCTGGAATTCTACAAAGGCCAGTTGCTGGAAAGTTCGGGCGGTAATGACGACAGCAGTCCCTACCCTTCAGAATTTGGCGTGGTAAACCGGGAAACAGGCAAAGTAATGACGAAAGCCAAACTGGATAAATCAAAGCATTTCGGCGAAGGCATTACCGTTTTTAAGGATAAGCTCTACCAGTTGACCTGGCAGAGCGGAGCAGCCTTTATTTATGATGCCAATACCTTTAAGCTCATCAGGGAATTTAAGCTGCCTACCCGTGAAGGATGGGGCTTAACGCATGACACCGCCTCCCTCATCATGAGCGATGGCAGCAGCAACCTGTATTACCTGGACCCGGATTCCTTACGGGTAAAATATACGGTGACCGTCATCCACAATGGCAGCCCCGTCAACAACATCAATGAACTGGAGTATGTCAATGGCGTGATCTATGCCAATAAATGGGGAGCGAATGTCGTTTTTAAAATTGACCCGCAAACCGGTAAAATATTGGGACAACTCAACCTGGATAGCCTTGACCGGGAAGCGAAAACACTGTATCCCGCCGCTGCAGAATTAAATGGTATTGCCTTCGACAGCAGCACCGGAAAAATCTTTGTTACCGGGAAAAAATGGCCTACGATGTACGAACTGCAGGTGCAGTAATCTATTTGGTGATAACATAAATCAGGGAACTGCATTGCTCCTTATTCCGGAGCGCTTTTCCGTTGGAAACAAAGCCACGGAAGAAGCCTTTTACCACGCTGGCTTTTCCTGTTTTATACTTTTCACTCAACAGGCTCACATAGAAACTATCAAACCACATCGGTTTTATTGCTTTTACGGTAAGGCCATGCTGTTGCAACAGTACCCGCATGGAAGCCGGTGAAAAATGATACAGGTGCCTGGGAACATCATAAGCAGCCCAGTGTGATGCATAAAAGGTGGCATCCGCTGCTGTATAATTGGGCACCGCAACCAACAATACCCCGCCGGGTTTTAATAATGTCTTAAGCTGGTCTAGGCAGGCATGCAGGCGGTGTACGTGCTCCAGCACATGCCATAAAGTGATGGCGTCAAAATGACCCGCCGGCAACTTAAACAAATCACTTGTATCCTGTAAAGTAATACGGTGTTGCTCCAATGCCCGTTTACGGGTTTCAGCATCAGGCTCCAATCCTGTTACCTGCCATCCCTGCTGACGCATAAAGCCCGCAAAGGCTCCTACCCCCGCTCCCACATCCAGCAATGTGCCGGTCGTTTTTTGGGTAAACGCCTGCACAAGCCTTTTTTTGCTGCCCAGTGTATAATTCCGGACGATATGATAAAGCCGGTTAACAAGCCCTTTGCTGGTATTGGTATGGGAAATATAGTTTTCCGACTGGTAGTATTGGCCTATAGCATCTTCTGCCGGCACATCCTGCGTAAAACGTAAAGTACAGGCATCGCAATGCCATACTTCAAAAGATTGCTGCGATACGGTATAATCCTTTACAGCCAGTACCTGGTGTATGGCAGTGGCATTACAGCCCGGGCAATGCGTGTGATGAATAATTGCTGACTTTTCCACGGTTGCAAAGAAAGGGAAAGAATGCGGAATACAGAAGTCACGTCGTTGAATTGTCACCCTGAGTATTGTCACCCTGAGCTTGTCGAAGGGTTGTCGAAGCCTTCTTACCGGCCTACACCAATACGCTGCTGGTTACCTGTACCGGAGGTAGAAAAGCCATTTTTATAGAAATTAAAGAAGATAATACTTAATGCAATGGCGGCAATGATCAGTGCATAGATCCACCAGGTATTCCTGACGGCCTCTTCCTCTTCCGGGAAAGGATTATCTACCTCGGCGGTATTGATCTCACGGGTTACTTCATGATCGCCCACCAGCATCGTATGCTGGGTATGGCTGTGGATCACCCGCGTAGCAGGAGCAGGCTGCTGGGCAGAAGGAATGGCCCCGGAAGCTTCAAAAACAATATCGCCCGAAATATCTTTCTTCAGTAAACCCACGCCTTTCCATTCCACTACTTCATCCGTGCGCAGGCGGTTGCGCAGTTCATACGCCCACTCATTGTACCATTTGATGGCTTCATAGTCGGCAATATCCTTTTGCTGGGCCAGGTAAGTAAAAAACTCCTTGTCCGGCGCATCGAAATACTTGTCAAAACGGAAATGATAAGAAGGCGGCAGTATCTGCTTATTCACAAAATCAGTTTGAGCCGGGATCCGTTCAATATAGACGGTCCCCAGGCCCGGAATACTTATACTTTTATGTTGCAGTAAGTAACTGGTCAGCGCTTCTATCATGTTCCACAGGTTTTAGCGTTGCGAAGCAACAGTATTTTACGGGAAAAACAAAGAAAACTTACAGTCTTCCCGCCTTTCCGGCTCCCGGTCTTCAGCTTCAGACTTCGCTATTTCTGATTAAAAGAATACGTTATCCCGCCCAGTATATTAAACCCGAATACCTCATACTGATTCCAGCGTTCGTACTTATTATTGAGGATATTGTTCATCTGCAACCACAGATTAAAGTTTTTGGTAATCCGGAACTCAGCACCTGCATTCAGGTCAAAGCCCCCATCCCCTTTGTACGACAGTCCATCTTTACCACGCCAGCGCGGGGAATTCCAGGCCCAGAGGTCGGTATGAAACCAGAGGTCTTTCATCATCTGCCAGCGCAGGCCTACATTCAGCTCCACAGGAATAAGCCCCCAGGCTTTTAATTCCCGCTCTACTTTGGTAAACCAGTTTAAGTTAACAGCGGCTGTTGCATTAAACTTTTCCCCTATATTATAACCTACTTCCGTATGCAGGTTCACCGCCTTTATCTTAGGCTCATAAATCGTTTTGAATGTTTTACCATCCACGGTATCATTCGTAAACAAGGCCATATCGGTAAACGTCTGCAGCCCTATTTTAGCCGAATAACTGAAGTGGCCTGCCAGTGATCCCTTGAAACCGGCATACCGTTCTTCTACCCGGGTATTTCGTAATGAATCCGGCTGCGCCAGCCAGGGATTGATGGAAGCAAAACGCTGGTAAGAACCTTTCAGGTAATAGCCGATCCAGCCCAGTTGCAGGGTAAGTTGCTTATCATTGGTGGAGATATCGGCCATCAGGTTGGGCAGCAGGTTAAAGCGGTCACTCTGCCAGGTTGGTATCACTCCGCCATGAATATACAGGTTGGGCGTTTTGTACAATACAGCCGCCGATACCTGGTACAGGTTATTATTATCAGTAAACTTATTGCTGCCGCTATCCATCTGGTAATTGGTAAGATCGGCAGTTACACCCAGCTTAAAGGCAAACTCATCGCCAAATGATTTTTCCAGCGGCAGGTTCAACACCGTATTGGCTTCACGGCCTTTCACATCATGGTTATCGCCAAACACACTTACCCGCAAACTGGGGTGATAACTGAGCCCGAACTCTGTAGGCTCTATGTTACGGAAATGTACCTTCCCTTCAATCGTCTGGAAACGCTGGCGCAGGTCGCGCTTGGTAAATTGCAGGGTTTCCGGGCGAAAGCCATACAAATAATAGTCGTCACTGCTAAAGCCGAGCGTACCATTCCATTCCAGGTTTTTAGGCGTTTTATACGTAACTGCCGCGCCTACACTGGCAAGGCTGTTCTTTTGAAACTCCTTATCGCCTTTTGAATTATAATAATTGGCAAATACATTAAAGAACGTATTCTTATTATCGCCAAAGCTGAAGCCCGCTTTCACATAAGGCTGGTGCACATTACCAATGCCTACTTTAATATAATTATTGTACAGCCAGCTATTAATAGAGTCCATTTGCAGGGCCACCGGCTTCAGTTCTGCAGGCTGGTAAGTGAAATATAAATTCTGTACAGGTATATTATAATTAAGTGCAGGCCGGGATGTATCTACCAAAGGAGGCGCCGCATTGAAATTGATCTTCGATGCCTCCCGCAGTACCGGTTTAAAAGTGGAAGTAATATCAATCGTTTTGCGTTTCGTAGTATCCTGCGCCAGGGCAGCCATTCCCGCTCCTATCAAACAGGCGCTCATGGTTACCACTTTAATAACTGCTATATTATTCATCTGCAAAATTGATTCTGGTTTGTGTTTGATTGTAAAACGGCTCGTTGCCTTATTCCACCTTACTATTCTTCTTCTCTGCCTCCGCGGTCTCCTTCAATTTCCTTTCTGCTTCCATCCGCAATTCTTCTATCTTGGCATTGTCTACCACGCTCTGGTAAGTGGCTTTGGCATTGAAATAATCATTCTCTTTAAAATACACATCGCCAAGCAGGATATACGCTTTCGTTACCCAGTTCTCATAAGAACCTGCTTTATTGATCACTTCAAAAGCTGCTTTCTCTGCATCGTTCAGGCGGTTTTGCGCCAGGAAACTATTAGCTATCTCATACCGGGCCTCAGCACCATAAGCCGATTTGCTCAGTGATACCACCGAACGGTAAGCAGTGATTGCCTGCTCGTAGGCTTTGGCATTCTGGTGCGATTTGGCAATGGCCATATTGGCCAATACCTTATCATCTGTACCAATACCTTTTTGACTCAGCAGGTCTTTGGCATTGGTCACCGCATCATCCCATTTCTGCAACTGGTACTGGCTGCGCAGCAAGCCACGCATAGCCTCCAGCTTATTCTCCTGTGAGGAAGCAAAATCTTTCAGCTTCTGGAAATACTTTTCCGCTTTGGGGTAATCTTTCAGATCAAAGAAATTAAGGCGGGCCGCATTCACCAGCGCCTTTTCACCAAACTTATGCGGCACCCTGTCGGCCAGTATCTCATAACCGGCAACCGCTTTGGCCCAGTCCTTCTGGTTGAAATAAATTTCGCTCTTATAATAAAGCGCTTCGAGGGAATACTTGCCTTCCGGGAACTTCGTGAGGTACTCTTCGAACTTCTTGGCAGCAGCGGGGAAATTACCATTGTTAAACTGTACTTCCGCTTCCTGGTAAGCCAGCTCATCTTCCTGTGTACCAGAAATCTCCTTACCCATTGTACGGGCAAAATTCACATACTCGCTCGTCTTACCCTGTTCTATATAAATGATCCGGGCATTTTCCAATGCTGCATCAGCTTCGGGGGAGTTGGGAAACTGTTTCAGGATCGCCGTATATTGATTTAATGCTTCTGTATTGTTATCCAGGTTATAATACGCAATGCCCATCTTAAGGTGTGCTTTGGGCTTGAGCGAGGAATTGGGATCACTCACTACATTCTTCAGATAAGGGATCGCTTCCCGGAATTGCTCATTGGCCAGGAGCGTTACCGCCACTTCCATATTGGCATCGGCCACCAGTCCCGAAGTAGGATACTTGCGGCTGATGGAAGACAACAGGTTGATCTTTTCCTTTCCATTATTAACCCCGGCGATCATCGCTTTCTGGAAAGTAGCATAATCGCTGGCCGGCCAGGAATAATCTAATACCTTATTGTACATGGACTCCGCTTTCTTATAATCGCGGTTCATATAATAACAGTCGGCCACACGCACATAAGCATCCTGTTCAATGGGAGCAGCATTGATCTTTGGTGAAGCAGGGGCTACCTGTTCAAAAAAGCCCTGGGCCTGCTTATAATTTTCCTTCTTCAGAAAGCAGTAACCAAGGTTATACTTCGCATTTACCGGGTTCACTTCTCCATTCACCACCCCGCTTTTCAGGTATTCGAAATAATACCGGATCGCATCATCCAGCTTATTCAGGCGGTAGGAGATCTCTCCTTTCCAGAACTGCACATATGGCAATACAGCCGTATTATTGGGGTCAATTTCGGCCCGCGTAAGCAATTCCATGGCTGTTACCAGCATGCCATCATTGGCCAGCTCTGTAGCGCGGCCATACAATATCTTGGGGTATAGTCTCCTCGCATTAGGAGAAGGCGACTTCACACTTTCCAGCAGCGCCAAAGCATCTTTATAATTATTGGTATTGGCCAGCACGCTTACCATCAGCTCCCGCGCTTCATTCGTATATTCAGATTGCGGGTATGCCTGGGTAAACTTCTGCAGTTCGGTCAGGGCCACATCCTGGTAGCCAAGCTCATAAGAGAGTTTGGCGTAATTGTACATGGATATCTCCTTTTGCTTCGCATTGCTGTTATTGGAAGCGCCAATAAGGAAGGCATTGCGGGCATTGGCCTTCTGGTTCGTTTTAAGATAAGCATCCCCCAACAGGTACATGGAATTCTGCCCCAGCGAATCTTCTTTTCCGCTTATCTGCTTGAAACCATCTATCGCTTTATTCCAGTTTTTAGCCTTGTAATAACAATAAGAAAGCTCATACACATCTTCCCGGCGCACCTTATCCGATTTGGTGACATAAGTCTCCAGGTAAGGCAATGCTTTCTCATATTGCTGCTTTTCAAAATATGCATGGCCTACTATCTGGCGCATTTCAAGATCATAATGCAGGTTGCCCCTTTTCAGCTTATTCTCCGCATACTCAAGCGCTTTGTCTTTCTGACCCAGGGAGTAATAAATATTGGCCACATAATAGGGCACTACCTTACCATAATTCTCATGGTCTTCCACCACGGTAAATGCATCGAGCGCATCGCGGTATTTCTTGTCATAGAACGACAGGAAGCCATAATAATAATTGGCATCAATGTAATTGGGATCATCCTTCATTTGCCGGATGGCATCGAATAAAGGTTTGGCCTGGCTGAATTGCTTATTGGTAAAATAAGCATACCCCAGGTGAAACTTCATGTCCGCAATCTCCCGGTTGGTAAGATTAGAAATGTCCGCCTTTTCGTATAAAGGAATAGCTTCTGTATAATTTTGCTGGCGGAAATAATACTCTGCAAGGTGGAAGCCCATCATCTGGGTGCGGGCCTCATTATCTTCAAGGTCTATAAAATTCTTTGCCTTTTCTACTGCGCCTTGCTCATTTTGTTTGAGCGCGCATACGACGGTATAATACTTTAACTCCTGGTAAGGGATGGCCTGGTTGGTAATATCCGGCTCACGTTGTTTCAACTGCAGGTCTTTGAGTAAAGGATAGGCCAGACTGTATTGTTCACGCTGAAAATATTCCTTTGCCTGCTTATAGGAAGCCTGGGGGTCGTTGAGAAAACGTGTTTGCTGGGCAATAGCGAATTGGGAAAGACCAAGAAGACCAATGATAACTGTCGTTTTTTTCATTCCCTGCTTTTTTTATTCAATATCTTTTTGGAGAGGGAGAGCAAAAAAAATACGAATAGCGAATCGGATTTCAGCATATAACCGTAGGTCCTTTCCGGCATTCGTAATACATCTGTTTGACCGTCCCATCCGGGTTTTTAACGTCGTAAAGTTTCTAATTATTTCATCTTAAACCAAAGATCGTTCCTAACACTGTGGATAAGTGCAAGGATTAACAATTCTTTTTCATTATGAAATGCAAAAGCAAATCCATTATTTTTGAGAAAACATCCTATCGATGAGTAAACTATTATCAACCAACTACACCAGTGGCGCCTTCAATTTTGGTGCCCTGCTGCTTCGCCTTGCTGTGGGTGGATTATTGTTGCCACATGGCTACGATAAGCTCGTTCATTTTGCGGCTAATAAAGCACACATGATTAACTTTATGGGAATCGGCGTAACAACTTCACTGGCGCTCCTCGTATTTGCCGAATTCTTTTGTTCCCTGTTTGTGATACTGGGGCTTGCTACCCGTTTGGCTGCCATACCACCTGCCTTTGCCATGTTTGTAGCACTGTGGAAAGGACATAACCTCGATATATTTGGCAAGGGTGAACATGCAGCCTTATTCATGTTTGGTTTCCTTGTAATCCTCATCATTGGCCCCGGTAAAGCCAGCGTGGACGGCGCTATGGGAAAATAACATGTTTATCGCAGAAACACACATACGCGTACGTTATGCAGAGACGGACCAGATGGACGTGGTCTACTATGGTAACTATGCCCAGTATTTTGAAGTAGGCCGCGCCGAATCTATCCGCCGGTTGGGATTTACCTACAAGGATATGGAAGCAAATGGCGTAATGATGCCTGTCGTGGAGTTGCACAGCAAATACCTGCGACCGGCACATTATGACGACCTGCTCACCATCAAAACTACCCTGCGGGAATTACCGGCCAATCACCGCATCGAATTTCACCAGGAAGTATACAATGAGCAGAAAAAGCTGCTCACCGTCGGCCGGGTGGTGCTCTACTTCCTGGATATAAAGACCAGGGCCAAAACCACTATGCCGGCCGGCCTGCGGGACGCCCTGGCCCCTTTTTTCCTTAATGATTCCTTAACGGCCAAAATTGAGTAGAATCTATTTAAAACCATTTCTTTGTGCCCGCTAACCTATGGAAAACCACCGGTCCTGTATCACTGAAAAACCAATAGTCCAAAATCCGGAAAAACCAGTCCAAATCCATTGAAGGAAAACCAATTTCCCGTCCAGAAAGTCCTTTGAAAAACATCCCCCCGCGGATGTTTTTCTCTTTTTAGCCCACACGCTATAAAACAGGCCCCCCACCCACTCAATCGGCACCAAGCAAATACTCGTCCCATTTGGGGAACACCCTTCAACGGGTACGCCTGCACCAGGACAATTACCTACCGGGGGTATCCTACTGGGAGCGGAATGCACTAAACATGGCCAGGGAATGCCCTGAAAAGCGCACTGGAGTGCTCTAAATACGGCTCTCTTCATAGTGTACCAGTGCAAGGTTCAGGCAATACTTAGGCCATTCCCTGAGCATTTCACCCCCAGTAGTATAGCTCCCTGGTAGCTTCCTGCTAAAGCCTCATTAACTCCTACCTGGATCTACTCCAAAGGTCAGGTAAAGGCACAACGCAGGCAGGACAGCCCATTCTGATTAAACAACTGAAAATCAATGCATAATCTATTGCCCTACCCTTGTTTATGCAGTTGCTCCTGCTTTTTGAACTCAATAAAAGAGAATACGATGGGAATAGCTACAATAATGAGGAATATTGCTCCCGCCGCAATAAGCAGGGCCGTGTTCTTGTGTATCAGGAAAGAAAGGATAATCATAAGCAAACCGCCGGCCACCCACAGGCGCGCCCCGAGATAATGTGTTTTCTTCCAAACCTCTTCATTTTCCAGTGTCCAGGGCGTACGGATACCCACAAAATAATTGGGCCGCAATGCCTGGAAATAATTCCCCAGCATGGCCACCATAAGGCCAATAAGGGCAATAAGCCATTGGGGATTGGCCATCCTGCCTTCCCTGGTGATGTACAGCATATAAATAGCCAGGCCCGACATAAACACAACCAGCATCAACCGTAAACTATGGTATTTATCCCCCATTTGCTGTAGCCTCTTTTTAGGATCAAGCGCAGGAAGCAACAATAGCAACAGGTAAATGCCAGCCGGCAAAATACAGGGCAGAAAAAACAGGATGGTCCTATGCGACCAATCATCGGCTTCCCCCTCTATATTAAAATGCGTAGGCACCCGCTCCGGCAGTTCGTGCCAGCTATAAGCGAGGTATGCATACGGCAATACTATCACTACCCATAACAGCAATTCCCTTATGTACTTATTCATGATTCACTTTTTAAGGGTGAGTATATACTGGATCAGATCGTCTACAACAGTAGTATTGATAGAATAGTGGATGAATTGCCCCTCCCGCACCGTCGTCACCAGCCCGGCACGTTTTAATTTATCCAGGTGATGCGAAATGCTGGGTGCGGTCATGTCAAACTTGGCGGCTATCTCACCGGCCGTCATATCCCGCTTCCTTAACAACTTAAGGATCTCCCTGCGCGCAGGATCATTGAGGGCCTTGAAAACTTCGTTCATGCTGCTACCTGCGTATTTGTATATTTAGACAAATGTCTAAATATTATCCGGAATAAACAAATCTATCTTGGGATGAAAAAATCAGGGGCCCTGTAGCGGCCCCTGTATAATCTATTGTTTGTCTTTAAAAAGTATACCGGATTATCTCCCATTGATTACCGTAACAAATACAGGCCATAGCTACTCACCGGGTCCGGCGTTCAACACCTTTTCAAAGTCCGTTCTTCCAATAAACGTACTTGTGGGCTCAAGCTTTGAAAGCCCAAACCTGGCAAATTGCTTTGCCCTGGCCACATCCCGCTTCTCGTATATTTTTGTTAATGCCCAGGCAAGCCGGATGTCAGTTGTCATCAGGTCCATTCCTCCTAATTTGGAACTGACATTTTTATAGATATTATCGAGATCTGAAACTTCAATTTTGTCAAAAATATAGTCTTTATTTTTGAAGAGATCCATAATTGGAACAGCCTGATTAACAACAATACTGAACATTTCATTTGCGACCTGAATGTTCTTTTCCGGGTCATCCGAATATTGCCACCATTGATCAGACTTGTTATTATTCGTAAGTCGCGTCCTAAACTCACACTCACTATATTTCAGTTTCCTGAAATCAATTTTATATTCGCCTATCCCATCAATAGCCTTCGGCTGAATGCCAAACTCCGCGCAGCATTGCCCACCCCATTGGCTGGCCTGAACACCAATGGTAAAAACAAAGTCATCCGTATCCATCAAATAATTAAACCCTGAACCTTTAAAACCCAACGTTCTTAAATGTCCGGCTAATGTTTTTGAGATGTGTTTTTTAAAGTCTGATGCAGCAATCATAGGCTTCCAATATAATTATTCATAACAATCTGAAGGCTGATGTAAGTTAATCCTTCCTGGGCAATTCAGCTATAACAATTGTTACAGGGATTTTAACAGCCAGGCGTTAACCTGTTAATCTTTTCCCGGATGGTATGCTTATCTGTTTGCGTCCTGGCCAATGCATAGGCTTTTTCAAGGTTTGCGATGGCATTGGAGAGGTCATTGTTCTTATACAACTCACCCAGCAGGATAAAGTAGAAATGATTATCGTGCAGGTTGAGCTTTTCCGCTTCTGCCATGGCTGTCTCCCATCCTTTCGCCTTATACAGGGCAAACAACCTGTTCAGTGCAACGCCTGGTGAATAATTGGTTTGTAGCAGCAGGTCATACAATTGCAGGATGCCATTCCATTTTTCGGGAGTGTCTTCCTTTTGGCAATGCCACTGGGCAATGCCCGCTTCGAGGTGATAAGAAGACACTTCACTCCCTTGTGCCGACTGGCTTAAAAAATAATCGCCCTGCCGCATCAGGTCTTTATCCCACAATGCAGCATCCTGCTGCTCATATAAAATGGGCGAGCCAGAGCTATCCTGCCGGGCAGTAAAACGGGAGGAATGATAACACATCAAAGCGATTAGCGCATTCGTTTTGGGCTGGTTGGTGATAGCAAATTCAGTAAGCAATACACCCAGGCGTAATGCTTCAATGCAGAAGTCTTTCCGCAATACCTCATTCTGGGTTTTGGAATAATACCCTTCGCTGAACAGCAGGTAAATAACGTGTAAAACATTGTCGAGCCGGTTGGCTATTTCATCTTCCGGGGGCAATTCCATCTTTACCTTTTCGATCCGCAGTTTATCCTTTGCCCTGAACAGCCGCTTATTGATCGTTTCTTTATTGGTAAAAAAGGCTTCGGCAATCTCATCAATACCAAAGCCGCAGAGAATACGCAAGGCCAGCCCGATCTGTGCTTCACTGGCAATGGCGGGATTACAAACGGCAAATAGCATCTGCAACTGACTATCCCTGATATGTTGCGGTGAAAAATCAAGGTCTTCCATCTCCTGCTCTTTTTCCTGGCTGCTTGTTATGGCAGGAATTACTTTCTTTTGCAGTATCTTATTGCGCCGGAAATAATACAGCGTTTTTTGTTTGGCTACTACATACAGCCAGGCAACAGGATTTTCGGGCGTGCCTTTCATTCCCCATGATTCGGTAGCTGATAAAAAAGTTTCGCTCACGATATCCTCTGCGATCTCAATATGCTGCAATCCAAACTGCTTGCTGATCACAGCCACCATTTTGGCAAACTCCTGCTGGAATAACTGTTTTAAAGAATCGTATGGCTTTTCCATAATCATGTCAAAACCTGCTTTCCGGGGAAAGCAGGTTTTATTGGTTTATACTCATCTTATTGATATACGGGCCTGATCTCCACGCTGCCGCCGCTATCCAGGGCCGGGCAACCGTGGGCCAATGTGGTCGCATCTTCCAGGCTTTCCGCTTTAATCACCATAAAACTCCCCAGCCGCTCCCTGATCTCTACAAAGGGGCCATCAGTAACAACGCCACCGGCTTTCAGTACCTTGCCTTCATCGGCCAGCCGGATACCAGTCTGCACCAGCTTTCCCTGTGCAGCAATACCCCCTACCCAATCCTGCCATTTCTTATACAGGTTTTGCATCTCGGCAGGTGATGTTTGGCTATAATCATAACTCGGCTGGCGGAATAGAAACATGAACTCTTTCATCTTGTGCTTATTTTATTAGTTATTGAAGTGTGTTTACACCTCAATAATGACCGGAACGACAGCAATTGGACAGATCAGGGGAAATATTTTCTAAGGTCGTTATAAAAAACTAAAAATCAAGATCACTCTGCGAGGCTTGCAGCTTTATTTTGATATTAGCAACATTGTAGTTCAAATAAGGAATTATTCCGGCTTTCATTTAAGTGGTCAAATTCGACCACTTAAAGATTGGGGTTATTCAATTGTCGTAACAGTGTCACAACAATCAGCTTACCATAATCAGCTCTTTTATTTTGCAGGAGGTAGTCCTGCCATAACAATATAGTAAGTGTCCCATTTACTGCAGAGGCCACCTGGCATAATAAATCCTGGCTGTTTTGTGATAAAAACCGCTGATTTTCGTGAAATGGGTCAACTATAGCTTTGGTATAGCGTAGGTATAGCTTAGGTATAGAGTTCCCATAGTCCAGGTATAGAGTATCTATAGAGTATCTTTAGCTGACCTATAGTGAACCCTACCCTTTGCTCCTTTATTCCGATACGATGTTTCAATTTTTCCTGGTCTCTTTTTTGTCCATTTTTCGTTTGTCTGCCAACTTCCACGCAAAGTAGCTAATCCTGCAACGATTCCCCATGCGGATGATGATATATGCAAAAAATGATTACAAATGATAACAAATACCTGCCGCTTACCAATCACAACCATAATATTCTACTTCAGCACATCCAACACCTTATACATCTTCTTTACCGCCTCTCCTGCGGAGCCGTCATAATTATTTACGATAATAGCATAAGCATATTCGTTGCCGTCTTTGGCAGTATGATACCCCGCAAAGGAACGGGCGCCCCCAACAGAGCCGCTCTTCATCTTCATGCCATTGTATTCCGGCAGACAATTATAGAAGGAAGTATACCAGGGCCTCGTTTTCGCATATTGCAGCACCTGCACCAGGGCGCCAGTGGTAACCCGGTTCTGTGGCGATAATCCGCTACCATCCATGATATGAATGGCCGCTTTATCAATGCCCTGCTGCTGCCAGAAATTGCGTACCTGCTCTACGCCACGCTCCGTAGTAGCGCCAGGACCCTCTTTTTCATAGGCCAGCGTTTTAATCAGCGCTTCTCCATACAGGTTAATACTCCGGCGCAGGAACCAGTAATTAATACTGTCCAGTGGCGGCGACAACAATACCCCTAATGATTGCTGCATGGCAGGCCAGTTCCTGTTGTTGGCCTTTTTCTCTATATACAATTTGGAAGGCCCCTCTACTTTCAGTTTTTGTGTTGTCAATGCAACCTCCAGTTCCCGTGAAAACTGCAAAGGAGGATTGGTGAGTGAACCGGAAATAGTAAACGTATCGCCCAGGGGAACGGTCCCTTGTGTAAATCCGTAAGTAGCGTAAGGTGGATTGTAGATATAGCCATTGTCACCACTTCCTCTTTTACCGGTGGTGATGAGGTTCACCAGGCCTTCTGCCTGGAAGGCAGGACGGGTACCGGCTATTGTCGTTGCCTCCCCTTCTGCCTTACCGGGTTTAAGTAAGAGATCATATTGATTCTCCCGCCAGTTAATACCCCAGCAACCGGCTCCGTAATAATTGCCAATATCATCCCAGATCCAGCCGCCGGGCAGGGGCTGAATAGAAAAGATGGAATCATTCAACAATATCCTTCCTTCCACCTTAGTGATCTTATGAGCCTTCAGCATAGCAATAATCCTGTTGAGTACCGTATCAGGTTTGGTGGCAGACCAGCGCCAGCTACCCAGTGTAGGATCGCCGGAACCATTCACCTGCAGGTTGCCTTTTAATAGGCCTTTCTCTATCTTACCAGTATATCCTATTTCTGTTTTGTACCGGTAGCCCTGGCCCAGCAGTTCAAAAGCTGCCGCACTGGTAAAAAGCTTTTGGGTGCTGGCAGGCGCCAGGCCCACATTCCTGTTGTGGTCATATACGGGCTTCCCGGTTTTTATATCCACCACATACAAACTGACAATGGCATACTTCATTTGAGCATCGGCTTCAAATTGTTGTACTGCTGCTGCCAGTTTCTGCGGCAGCGACTGTGCCATAACAATAGCAGTATTGACCAAACAGGCAAAAAGAAAGAAGATTCGCTTCATAAGCGGGTTCATTAATATAATTACCCAACGTAAGCAAAAATCATGAACCAGCCAATCACAACTGGCGCAAGTATGCAGCCATGCCTTGTGCGAAAGGGTACTTGTGCCTTCCATCCCCTACCTTTGTTCCCCCAATTAATAAATCATGGAGCAGGTCTTTGCATCAATCATAACCATTGGCGATGAATTACTGATCGGACAGGTAGTAGATACCAACAGCGCCTGGATGGCGCAGGAACTCAATAAAGCAGGCATCTGGCTCAAACGCCGGGTAGCAGTAGGCGATAACAAACAGGAGATCCTCAACGCCCTCGACGACCAAAGCCGCGACACACAGATCATCCTCATCACCGGTGGACTCGGCCCAACGGCTGATGATATTACCAAACCCGTTTTGTGTGATTACTTCGGCGGCAAAATGGTCGTAGATCAAAATACCCTGGCCCATGTAAAATACCTGTTTGAGCAGGTATTCCGCCGTCCCATCACAGAGCGGAACCTGAAACAGGCAGAAGTACCTGATGTATGTACCGTACTGCACAATACCCGCGGAAGCGCTCCCGGTATGTGGTTCGAAAAGAACGGCCGGGTATTCGTATCCCTGCCGGGCGTACCGCATGAAATGAAAGGATTAATGACCAATGAGGTATTGCCCAGGCTGCAACAACATTTTACCATGCCGTTCATTTCCCACCGTACCTTGCTGACGGCCGGGATTGGAGAAAGCTACCTGGCCGATAAGATCCAGACCTGGGAGGAAAAACTGCCCGCCCACTTCAAACTTGCGTATCTCCCCAACTATGGTATGGTTCGCCTGCGCATTACAGGATCAGGCCCTGATAAACAACAACTGGAAGAAGCGCTCGATACAGAATTCAGCAAAGTAAAAGCACTCGTAAAAGAATGGATGGTGGTGGATGAGGACCTGCCCCTCCATGTGGTCATTGGCAACCTGCTCAAACAACAGGGTAAAACCATGTCTACAGCAGAAAGCTGCACCGGTGGCTATATTGCCCACCTGATCACATCAGTGTCGGGGTCCAGCGCTTATTATAAGGGCAGTATTGTATCTTACGCCAATGAAATAAAGGAAAAGGTGCTGAATGTATCGCCCGAAACCATGAAAGCCGGAGGCGCTGTAAGTGAAGCCACCGTAAAAGAGATGGTACTGGGCGCCGTGGCCGCACTCAATACCGACTATGCGCTGGCTACTTCCGGCATCATGGGACCGGATGGCGGATCGCCCGAAAAGCCGGTAGGAATGGTGTGGGTGGCAGTAGGTAACCGGAACAAAGTGGTGACCCAGTTGTTTAATTTCCGGTTCGATCGTATGCGGAACATTGAAATGACCGCTATCAATGCCCTCAACCTGCTGAGAAAATTTATAGCAGAACAGGCATGATGCGAACGATTGTTAGCAAAATCATTACCTTTGCCCCTTTGGACATAAAAACTAATCATAAAAAACCAGAAACTCATTATGGCAGTTGTTGACCTGGTCATGCCTAAGCTGGGAGAAAGCATCATGGAAGCCACTGTTTTAAAGTGGCACAAGCAACCCGGCGATTCTGTGAAGATGGATGAAACCGTACTGGAAATAGCTACGGACAAGGTGGATAGTGAAGTACCCTCAACGGCCGAAGGCGTTATAGAAGAGATACTGTTCAAGGTGAATGATGTGGTGCCTATCGGTACCGTAATAGCCCGTATACGTACAGGTGCCGCCGAGCCCGTTAGCCCGGCCCCGAAGCCACAACCGGTTACCAGTCATCAACAACCACTCGCCACTCACCACTCGCCACTCACCACTCACCAGCCGCAGGCATCTGTGAATGGCAGCGGAGGCCGCTTCTACTCCCCGCTGGTACTCAACATTGCCGCCAGCGAAGGCGTAAGCATGAGTGAGCTGGAGAACATTCCCGGCACGGGCAATGAAGGCCGCGTAACAAAGAAAGATATCTTACAATATATAGAAAACAAAAAGCCCGGAAAAACGTCGGTCTACGAATCCAAAGCCATACCAACCCAACCTCAGCAACAGGCCCAGGTAATAAGCGTGCAGGAATCAAAGCAGCTCGCCGCTCAAGGCTCGCAGCTCACAGCTTATTCGGGCAACGTTGAGATCATTGAAATGGACCGTATGCGCAAAGCTATTGCCAGTCACATGGTAAACAGCAAACAAACAAGCGCACACGTTACCAGCTTTACGGAGGCCGATGTGACCAACATGGTATTGTGGAGAGAGCGGGTGAAAAAGGAATTTGAAAAACGGGAAGGAGAAAAACTGACCTTCACGCCCCTCTTCATTGAAGCAGTCATACGCTGTATCAAAAAATATCCCTGGCTGAACAGCAGCGTGGATGGCGATAAGATCATCATCAAAAAGGACATCAATATAGGCATGGCAGCCGCCTTGCCAACCGGCAACCTCATTGTGCCGGTAATTAAGAATGCAGACCAGTTAAACCTGGTAGGGCTCACGAAACAGGTAAATACCCTGGCCAATAATGCGCGTAATGCGAAGCTGAAACCCGACGATACCCAGGGCGGCACATTCACCCTCACCAATGTGGGTACCTTTGGCAGCCTCATGGGTACACCTATCATTAACCAGCCGCAGGTAGCGATCCTCGCTGTAGGAGCCATTAAGAAAAGGCCGGTAGTGATTGAAACAGAACAGGGCGACTCCATCGCTATCCGCCACATGATGTACCTATCCATGTCATACGATCACCGTATTATAGACGGCGCACTGGGAGCTACCTTCCTCAATGCCGTTGCGAAAGAACTCGAACATTTTAACCCGGAAAGGGAAATTTAGTGTTGTGTTGCTGCTACTTTAAGCAAGGCCTGGGCGCAAGCCCGGGCTTTCGTTTTATTGACTTTTATCAATTGGAAGGAGCACCATACTTGAGGCGCTTGTATTTGATCTTCGTTCCCAAAAAACGCTTGTAAGTAACTACAAACAGGTTATCATACTCATTATCCTGCAGGTCAGCAGGTATGGTAGTGGCATTGGTTAATCCGTTCACAATATTGTCCACCGTATTGCTATGCCCCACGATCAGGGTGCTGTATTTGATCGCTTTCAGGTCCTTAAAAAAAGCCGAATCGGGCAGGGGGCCATACGTCCGGATATCAAGGGCCCGGTAACTACGCAGGGGTTCTGCGGTGGCCCTGGTGCGTATTGTATTGGTGGAATAGATATATTCTATCTTTTTATCCCGTAAAACCTCTTTCAGCGCCTGGGCCCGCTGCTCTCCCGCTGCACTGAGGGGTGGATCATTGGGGGTAGACATAGTGAGACCAGGAGATGGAACCGCTTTTTCTGCGTGGCGGACCACATAATAAGTATGGCTACAAGACGTTAGCAATAAGGATAAGGTTAAAACAGTGAGTAGGGATCGCATGGTAGGGTTTTTAACATTTTAAAATTAAACGTCATTTTTTATCACCCGTCAATTTTCGTAAATTCATTTTACCGCTAAACCAAATTACGTGATGAATGACAATGCTATCGCCCGGTTGTTGCACCATATATGTTAAAAAGGCTTAGCAGTACCTGGTAGCATTGAAAGCATCACAGGATCTTAAATAATCACCAGATGAAGACACTCTCCGAAACCTGGTTTGCCGATGGCTACATTGACTTCGAACTGAAAAAGTACACCCTGCTGGCCTACTTACAGGAAGTTCACAAGTACTTTGACGCCAACAAACTCTACCCCCAACTGGCAGATGTTATTTTCCACTACAACAACCTCGTTGCCTTCCGGGAGAATAAAAAATACCTGCAGGAACAATTCCCTAAAAAACTGACAGGCATACAGCTTGAAAAACTGCAGTTATTATATGAACAGATCATTGAAGATGATGAAATGATGCAGGAACTGGAAGATATCATCAACTACTCTACCGGCAAAATGCAGAAGGCCATCAGCAATGGCACTGAGATCTATGAATTCGTAGAGAACAAGCTCACCATTTTCCCCGTTGGCCTCATACCGCTGGATGTCCGGGAGGGCTACTTCTTCTTAAGTGAAGGCAATTACCGCAATACGCGCGTATACCAGTACCGCCTGAGCTTCTTTGAAAAGCACGACGAGAAATACCGCGCCATTAAAACCGAGTACATTGACCAGTGGGAAAGGAATATGGTGAATTCGTATGAGAACATCAAGGCAGAACTCATACGCAATAAAAAAGACCTGCCCAACCCGGCTGTTTATTCCATTGAAACACCGTTGACCTTCCCGGTAGATGAAACCTTACTGCCCGTAGCCAAGCGCAGCCTGGTAAGGTATATTACCGCAGCATAGTCAAAACGCTTTCTTCTCCTCTACCTGTGTTCCCCAGTCAATTCCCTTATCCAGGGCAGGCACACCTTCTGCAATCCATTTGGCGGCAGGCGCCCCTTTAAGGAAATGATCAAAGAACTGTCCCAGGCGGATGCTGAGGTCTTTGCGGTTCCTTCTTTCCACCAGGTTATGGTCTTCCCCATTATACTGCAGCAGCCATGTTTTTTTACCGAGACGGCGCATGGCAGTAAAAAACTCAATGCCCTGGTACCAGGGTACAGCCCCATCCGCATCATTGTGCATGATCAATACAGGCGTAGTGATCTTATCGGCCTTGAATAAAGGAGAGTTCTTGATATACAGCTCAGGCTTTTGCCAAAGGGTAGCGCCAATACGGCTCTGGCTGCGTTCATACTGGAACTGGCGGTTCAGGCCTGTACCCCAGCGTATGCCGCCATAAGCGCTGGTCATATTGGCCACAGGAGCACCCGCACCGGCAGCAGCAAACATTTTGGTACGCGTAACAAGATAAGCCACCTGGTAGCCTCCCCAGCTTTGCCCCTGTATCGCCATCTTCGTAGAATCCACCCAGGGCATCTTAGCCATATACTTCGCAGCCGATACCACAGAATTATAGGCGCTTTCACCCGGCTCTCCGTTCTTATAATAAATATTGGGATCAAATACCAGGTAACCATTGCTTACAAAATAAGCGATATTAATCGTAGAGGCGCTGGGCGCAGGCGTACGGTAATTATACAAACCATCGGCATCCTGTTCGTAGAAATAAAAGATCACAGGATATTTTTTCTTAGGATCAAAATCCTCAGGCTTGAACAGCAGTCCTTCCGCTTCCTTACCATCAAACATCTTCCACTTCACCAGCTCAGACGTGAGCCAGTTATACTCCTTCTGTTGTGGATTAATAGCGCTCAGGCGGGTAAAGCTTTTAAAGTCGGTAGTAGTAAACACATTCGCAGCTTCCTGCACATTCATACGCCCCACCATGAAAACATCCGCCTGCCTGGCCTTCACCGGCATTACATGCGTGTTAGGTCCCATGGTCAGTTGAATAGGATCACCGGCAATGTTGAGTTTCTTGGTATAAAAACCATCATACTTATTGGTACGGTTAAACGCATCCAGCAGTAACTGCTCATCGGCCTTTATGAAACGCGCTTCACGGTCCGTACGTACATAACGCAATACCGTCCTGTTCTTCTTGCCATACCCACTCGTTACGTTCACGGGCAGCTTTTCTCCATTGGGGTCTACCTGCCATACATCATAACGGTCATAGATCAGTACAGCCGCATCATTTTCCAGCCAGCCGGCAGTACCAAAGGAAAAAGGATCATCCGGATGATCATCTTCATCATCATACAAGTGAGCCGTGATCTTCTGCGTAATATTCTTAATGGCCCCTGTACTTACCTGGTAGGTGAAATAATTTTTGGTAGACATATCGTACCAAAGTACATACTGTGCTTTGGGCGACAGCGCAAAGAAACCTCTTTGCTTCTCTTTTACAAGTTTGCGTGAGCCATCTATCGTAGAAATAATATAAGCGTTTTGACGGGTGAAGCCCTCCCACTGGGCAGATATACGGCTCCCCTTACTGGATACAGCAAGTACGAAATCAGCATTACCTTCATCGGCCAGTATAATATTTTCAGCACTGTCCGATCCCAGTTGAACCACCTTACCAGCCGGTATACTTAACACTGAAGTATAGCTCCTGCGCAGGTTGGCATTCAGTTGCACCAGTTGCTGGGGCTGCAGGTAATCATCCTTATAATGCCAGATGTCAAGGCGGGCTGTCTCAAAATCTACCAACGTAGTATCTTTTGGTTTCCTGATCTCTGCCAATCCGAAAAACAGCTTTTGCCCGTCTTTACTGAAAGTGAGCAAATAATTCTCGCTCACACTAAGTCCTTTGCCAACGCCGGCTGTAGAACGGTCTACCTGCAGGCGGGCGCTATCCATAGCCGGTTTATAATACCAAAGCTTATAGAACTTTTGCAAGGCTTTGGCCACACTGTCGCGCTCTGCTACAAAAGCAAGCTGGCTGCCCTGCTCATCGAACGCAATATTCTTTACATCATTGAATCCTTTCATCACCGTATCAACCTTGCCGGCTGGCAAACCGGTCCATAACAAGGCAGCAGCAGAAGCAGTATTACCAGTGGCACGGGTGGTTCTTACAACCAGCGCATTACCCGGCTCAGGGAAATAATATTCACTGACAAGCTTATAGCTCTTCTCTTCACCGGTATACAAATTGCGCAATACAAGCTCAGTTCCTTCTTCCCCATCATTAGCTGCTGCCGTAGCAGCCCCGGCGCCGGCACGTCCTCCTCCCCTGCCTGCCACCGTCGCGGAAACAGGCGCATTGCCACTATTGCCTGTATTACCGCCCTCGCCCCTCGGTGCAGGCTGCAATACAGCCATCCCTTTCGTTTTGGCTTCATTGGCTTTATTACGAATGCTGTCAGCTACGCGCACCAGGCTATCGGCCATACGCATCATACGCTCCAGCCTGGCCACTGAATCGGGCGTACCGCCGCCACGGGTGCTGGCAGGTAAAGGCTTTTCCAGGAGATAGGCCATCCATTGACCAGTACCCTTTTCTGGCGTCTTGAAAGACTTGACACGGGCTATTTTAGTCACACTGTCTTTACCCAGTTCCACAATACCCAGGCTGTCTTTGGGCATATCATTGGGCGTCTTCTTCTTGACCCTGGCCTCACGGGTATCTTTAAACAGTGCCCGGATCTTAAAAACAACAAAGCGGTTGTCTGCTGTAATCGAAGCGCCATAACCGCGGGGCACTTCTTTCTTCCAGGAATTATCAGCAGCCTGGATCACCAGGGCGCCATCCCCTTCCTGGGGTGTTATGGCATACACTACATATTTACCATTATTACTGATCGTCCGCTCGCTGATGCTTTGCCAGCTATCGTATACGGAGTGATCGAGGGGCTTTTTTTGCGCAAGGGCTATTCCGGAACTGAGCAGCGCCAGTAGCAGGTAGACAAATCTTCTCATTGTACGCGTTGGTTTGGGATAAAATTAATCTAAAGTTCTATTGGACGATTTTTGTCATCCCGCTTTGCGGCCACTTATAAAAGAAAAGGGCCAGGCCATAAAGAAAAAAGAGTGAGCCGTCCCGACTAAAGTACGGGACGGCCCACTCTTTTCTCAATATTATGATTTAAACTTATTACTGTGCTTTGCGCGCAAACATATACCCTATGGATATACCAACATTGGTGTTTTTGAATTTGATATCGCTGGCGCCGGCTACTACATCTGCGCCGTCATAAATGTTGGCAAGGCCCGGTGTGAAATTAATACTAAAGGTAAGGCCCGATTCTAACTCAAGGCCTGCCAGCACGTTAAAGCCAAAGTCGAAACGCTTGTAACCACCGTCCTGGAATACATCATCACTGGCCCCGCCGGATTTGCCCTTGCCAAATATGCCGTACCCTATAGAAGGTCCAAAACCGCCAAAGAATTGTAACTGCGTGGGAAAAGTGTGGCGGTAAACAAAGTTTAAAGGCACTTCGAGGTAGTAAGGACGGATCTCGGCTTCTGTACGGTTGCCGTCATCATCTGTACCGTTGAATTTACTGCCCTTGCCGCTTAAGAGCAGTTCGGGACGGAAGCTGAATTGGGGAGATAAAGGGATATCCGCCACGCCGCCGATATGAAAACCAACAATGGCGTCGCCATTCTGATCGGCCGACATTCCCATGTAGGTCAATTTTACATTTTGATTGGCAATGTTGATACCTGCCTTAATACCAAAGCGGGGGGTCTGTGCCGAAACAAGAGCAATAGAGCTAACAGCAAGCAATAGAAGTAATATTTTTTTCATGGCTTTTTGGGGGGTTATATTTAGGAACAAATAAAACAATTATAACCATAAATAAAAGTTAAGTATTGGCCAGGACAGCGCCTTTCTTATGCGCCCGGTAAAAAAGCCAGGTTTGTAACAATACAGAGATTACGATCAATAACAGGCCCCCGTAAAACGAGCCGGTCAGCAGCTTATCTTCCCGGTACACCGCAAAAGCCAGCGCGATACCATATAAAGGTTCAAGATTATAAGTAAGGTTCACCGTAAAAGCAGATATCTTCTTAAGCGCATTCATGGAAAGGCGAAACGCCCATACGGTACATAACCAGGCCAGCACCAGCAGCCAGCCAAGATCGCTTACAGTGGGCAATACATGATCGGGCGGGAAATACTGCAGGTAAAAAGGCAGCAAGGCAGACAGAAAAAGAAAACCTCCGCTCAGTTCATACAACGTTACTGTTTCGGATGTATGTACTTGTAACAACTGCCGGTTAAACACCGGGAACAAACTGCCCAGCAAGGCAGATATAAGTCCAACAACAATACCTGTTTTATATTGAGGATCGAAATGAAAGATCAGTGAAATACCCACAATGGCGATAAGACCCAGCAGGAGCTCTGTCCAATTCATCTTTTTACGGGTAATAAGGGGCTCAAAAACAGCGGTAAAAAAGCCAATAGCAGAAAAGCAAACAAGCGCTACGGAAACATTGGCATACTTGATACTGCCATAAAAACTAACCCAATGCAGGGCCGCTATAGCGCCCACACCGGTAATCTTCACTATTTCCCGGAAGGAGATGCCTTGTAACTTTTTACTGAAGAAGTAAAGTACCCATAAAGTAACGGCAGTAATAAGCAGGCGGTACCATACCAGCAAACCTTCATTGAGGGTGATCAGACGACCAAGAATACCAGTAAATCCAGCTAAAAGAACAGCTCCATGCAGTTGAAAGAATGCTTTGCGCATACAGGCAAGATAAGACGGAATGGTTTATTTAACCCATTTCACTTTTTGATCATCTCTTTGCATAGAGGGGAATACAGAAGCGGAGTTCGCGTTCTTAACACGATTGCGGTAATCCTTGAAGAGGCTGTACCAACGGAGTTTGAGTACGCCAAGGATACCTTCTTTTACAATGCCTTTGTGCATCTTGGAAGCGCCAAACTTGCGGTCTTCAAATACGATAGGCACTTCTTTTATCTTGAAGCCCAGCTTCCAGGTGGCAAACTTCATTTCGATCTGGAAGGCATAACCCAGGAACCTGATCTGGTCAAGGTTAATGGCTTCCAGCACCTCGGCACGGTAACATACAAAACCTGCCGTGGTATCCTTTACCGGTATCCAGGTGATGAGGCGGGTATACAGGGAGCCCCCTTTGGAAAGCAGGATCCGGTTCTTTGGCCAGTTGACCGTACCGCCACCAGCCACATAGCGCGACCCGATAGCCATATCGGCCCCATTCTTACAGGCTTCATATAAACGTTGAAGGTCCACGGGGTTGTGGGAGAAATCGGCATCCATTTCAAAAATAAAGCGATAACCGCGCGCCAGTGACCATTTAAACCCGTGGATATAGGCAGTGCCAAGCCCTAATTTACCGGTACGTTGCTCCAGGAAGAGCTGACCGGCATATTTTGATTGTAATTCCTTTACAATGACCGCCGTACCGTCGGGCGAACCATCGTCAATAACGAGTACGTGAAAGCCCTGCCGCAATGCAAAAATGGCATCCAGTATGAGGGCAATGTTTTCCCGCTCATTATAGGTGGGTATGATTACTATCTTTTCCAAATCGGGCAATCAATGAGATTCACAAAATTACGGGTTTTCAGGCGCTGGTTTTTGCCCAAATTCCCCACAAACGGATTTAACCCTTCTTTAACAGGGTCCTGTTGAATATTTCCGTGAGTTTCTGCTTGGTATGCATAGGGAAATCCCCTTTCATCATCCAATCATAATATTGGGGCTCGGCCTTTAGCACATCCGCCACAGATCTTCCCTTATGCTTTCCAAAGTTAAATACCTCAACACCATTTTCCAGTACCATGCGCCGGGCAAAATCAACGGTATTATCCTCCCCAATCAGCTTCAGGATACTTTCAATGGTGGTACCCAGTTGCGGATACTTGGCCACCTGTGCTACCAGCACTTCCCAGGTAGCGGTAGCATCAACTTCTGCACCATGCGCCCCTTCGAGGGTCTTATTGCAATAAAACTTATAGGCGGCACTGAGCGTACGCTGCTCCATCAGGTGAAACACCTTTTGTACATCAACAAGGCGCCGGCCCTTGAAGTCGAAATCCAGTCCTACCCGCAGAAATTCTTCTGCCAGCATGGGAATATCAAAACGGTTGGAGTTATAACCGGCAAGGTCACAATTGTCCAGGAACTGTTTGATCTCATTGGCGGCCTGCTTAAAGGTAGGCGCATCCTTCACCATTTCATTGGTAATTCCATGCAGATCGCTCGAAACGGTGGAAATGGGTATTTCAGGGTTCAGCAGTTTACGCTTTACCAGCTTACTTCCGTCGGGCTGAATCTTCACGATGGCAATTTCAACAATACGGTCAGTGCTAAGGTTGATGCCGGTAGTTTCCAGGTCAATGATTGCTAATGGTCTTGCTAATTGTAACATCAAATTTTGATATTGGGTTAATTGGTCACCTTTTTTGCAAATGTAAGCATATCTATCCCATCATAATTACCCGAGCTCATCAAAAGCAAATTGGCGTTTTGGTATGCCTGTGACTGCAACCATTGTACCAGTTCCTCTTTTTGATTTAATACTGCAAGGTCTTTTTTTCCAAACCCTTCCACTACCTTCTCTTTGGGCAAAGGAGGCATTCGTTTCAATTCCAATGCATGGCCCGAATAAAATACCGCAGCCGCATCCGCTTTATCCATGGCCCCCTTATACTCTTTCATGAACTGTTCATTCAGGCTGCTGTAAGTATGCAGTTCCAGCAGGGCAATAAGCCGGCGGCCGGGGTATTGCTGCCTCACCGCTTCCATAGTAGCTTTTACCTTGGAAGGGGCATGTGCAAAATCGCGGTAAACAATGGTATGGTCATTCTTCGCCAGCAATTCCAGCCGTTTGGCAGCGCCGGTAAACGAAGCTATTGCCTGTACAAAAGCAGCTTCTGTAACACCCAGTTCGCGGCAGGCAAACCAGGCTGCATACAGGTTCATAAGATTATGGTCGCCGAAAACCTGGAGTGTGCCTGTATGTTCGCCAATGGCAACGCTTGTAATACCCTGCTGAATGGTGTGTGCCGGAACGTTATAGGGCTGGTAACGTATATCATCACGTTTATTATCCTCCACCAGCTTCTTCAATACCGGATCTGTATCATTATAAATAAGCAGTCCGCCTGGTTCTATCTTATGAATGAATATAATGAACTGCTCCAGGTAGAAACCAAAAGTGGGGAATACATTAATATGGTCCCAGGCAATACCCGTAAGGATAGCTATATGAGGAAACAGGAAATGGAATTTGGGTCTTTTTTCCAGGGCGCTGGCCGGGTATTCATCCCCCTCACAAACGATAACAGGCGCATTGGTAATATTCACCGACTGATCGAACCCTTCCAGCCTGGCCCCTACCAGGTAGTCAAAAGCCTTTCCGGTGTTTTTGAGTACATGCATGATCATGGAAGTCGTCGTCGTTTTACCATGACTACCGCCTACCACTACCCTTGTTTTTTGCTGGCTCTCCTGGTAAATATATTCAGGAAACGAATAGATCTTTAGTCCAAGTTCACGGGCCCGCTGTAACTCAGGATTGTCGCCCTTGGCATGCATACCTAAAATAATGGCATCTATACCCGGAGTGATCTTTTCAGGAAACCAGCCATCGGCTTCGGGCAAGAGCCCTGCATGAGCAAGATTAGACCGGGCAGGTTCAAATATTTCATCATCACTGCCGGTAACAATATATCCTTTTCTACTGAGTGCAAGGGCCAGTTGGTGCATCACACTGCCTCCGATCGCTATAAAATGTACTTTCATATGCAAAGCCGAAAGATAAGATTTTAATTGTTCTATGCCTTAATCAGTGTCTTTACTACCTCTGTAGCAATAATTTATGTCAGTTTCCGGTCCTTTTATTGTGCTGTTTGCCCACATTTTTTTACGGTCCCCTATTGCAAGAACCGAATTTAGTTTGTTTCTTTGACCCATCAAACGCTACAACGCTTACCCACTCCAATCCTATCAATTTCCGTACTCATCCTCTCCTCTGAAGTAGCCTAATCCGCTCCTCTGAATTTCCTGATGATCATTGTGTTTACCGCCTCTTTAATTTCCAATTCCCCATTCATCAGGCTTATTCTCAAACCTAAATACCACAAAAAATGAAACGGATTTTGACTATTCTCGCATTGATTATTGCTATTAGCGCTACCATTACTTCTTGCACAGCTTCCAGAGGTGGCTGCAGGTCTACACAAGGAATGTCTGGCTACCGCTAAGCAATCACTTCATAGATAACTTTTCTGGACGGCATCACAGTTTGTGGTGCCTTTTTTATTCTCTACTTACTGGTTCGTGTCCCCACGAACCAGTAAGTATCGCCACAAACGAAAAAAGCCCTCCTGGGAACAGGACGGCCTCTAACGATTGCTTGCCATATGAAAAAAAACTTATTTCTTCGTTGTGTCAGGAGCTGCAGTGGCAGTAGAATCTGCAGGCTTTGCAGTAGAATCAGGAGTAACAGAAGAAGAATCAGCAGGAGCAGGAGCTGCAGTGCTGTCTGCTTTAGGTTCTGTACCAGTTCCACCATCATTGCAAGATGCTACGAATGCGCCAATTGCTAAAACTAACAGGAGCTTTTTCATTTGTACCGTTTTTTGTTTTGTTAACAGATGATTTAAGGGTTAATACCCCAAAGTGGAAAAGGTAACCTCTCCTTTTAAAAAAAATCCCAAATATTTTTTCCCGGCCCGGGAAGACTGTACTTTGCGCGGAAAATCAACCCCTTTTTCCGGTATTTTAACTGGATTTTTGGGTTACTTCTCATTAAATTGGGTATTAATAATACGGCATAAGTGAAAACAGACTCCCGGGAAATAGCTTTATTGGAAGGACTGGCAAAAAACGACCGGCAAGCCATTGAAACCATTTATAAACAGCATTATAATATGGTTCAGGCATTGATAATCAACAACAATGGTTCTGCAGATGATGCACGGGACGTTTTCCAGGAAGCCATGATCGTACTCTATGAAAAGTCCAGGTCAGGCACCTTTGAACTGAATTGTCAGCTAAAGACCTATGTTTATTCCGTTTGCCGGCGCTTGTGGCTGAAAAGGCTGCAGCAACAGCAAAAATTCGTTCCCGACCTGGATGGCATCAGCGATACGGTGCCGGTGGAAGAAGAACTGGAGGCACATGGCCAGCGGAATACAGAGTTCCAGATGATGGAGAAAGCCATGCTACACCTCGGCGAGCCCTGCCGCAGCCTGCTGGAAGCTTTCTACATCCAGAAAAGGAACATGGTAGACATTGCCAGCCATTTTGGGTACACGAATGCCGATAACGCCAAGAACCAGAAATACAAATGTTTAATGCGGTTAAAGAAACTATTCTTTGCCGCCTATAAAAACAATACACCGTAATGGAAGAGATGCAATTACTGGACGCTGTGGAACGCTACCTGGCCAATGAAATGCCTGCCGAAGAACGGGCATTCTTTGAACAGTTGCGTAAAACCAATCCGGAGGTAGACCAACTGGTGGTGGAACACTCTATGTTCCTCCAGCAGATGGACCGTTTCAGCGACTGGAAACAATATAAATCCACCCTGGGTGAAGTGCACGCTCAATTGGTAGAAACAGGTTCCATTAAAGAAAAAGCACCCAGGGCCACTGTCGTACAGCTTTGGAAGAAATACCAGCGTGTGGTAGCCGTTGCGGCCTGTATTGCCGGTATTACAGCCCTTTCCATCAGTTCTATTGTCTATTACTTCGCCCCCCAACCGGCTTCAGAGATCCGCCAGCTTTCCCAACAGTTTAAAGAGTTTAAAAACTACCAGCAACAAACCAACCAGAAGATCAATGAGGCTTTGGCAAAATCAACCTCAAGACCTGCTGCCAACCCTAAAAGCGGAGGTACTGGTTTCCTGATTGACGGCAAAGGCTACCTGGTTACCAGCGCCCATACCGTTGCTGATGCAGATTCAGTATATATACAAAATACCAAAGGCAATTATTTCAAGGTCAACACCATCTATCTAAACAAGCAAACCGATATAGCAGTACTCAAGATCGTTGACAACCGCTATCAATCCATTAAATCATTGCCCTACGCTTTGCAAAAAAATATGGCAGATCTTGGAGAAGAGGTCTTTACCATGGGTTTCCCCCGGCCTACTTCTGACATCGTATACAATAAAGGCTATTTAAGCGCCCAGACAGGTTATAATGGAGATACCACCTCTTATCAATTGGCCATTTCTGCCAATCCAGGTAACTCCGGCGGCCCTATCTTCAACCACAGCGGCGAAGTGATCGGTATCTTAAGTGGTAAACAAACCACTGCCGAAGGAGTTGTTTTCTCCAGCCGTACACAGAACATCCTGACCGCCCTGCATGAGATCAGGAAAGACAGCACCAATGAAGACCGTATTAAGTTACTGCTGCCTTCTTCCATTAAAGGACTTGACCGCGTACAGCAGATCAAGAAAATTGAAAGCTGCATGTTCATGGTTTACCGTTATTGATCAGCAACTACTTCTTGCATTTCTATAAAAAAAGAAAGCTCCGCTATTATCAGCGGAGCTTTTTTTGGGGCTTAACTATTTTATTTAACTTTTTTTAACTCCACAAAGCGGGAGGATACTCGCCGGCAGTTACCAGTTTCTCCAGGTTGGCCTTTACTTCGGGTGCATCTTCCTTATAAGTAACACCAAACCATTCAGAAGAAGTGGGGATTACCTTAATAACACCTACTTTATCCTTGATAAACTGGTCGGCAACGATAGGAATAAAGAACTCAGATTTTAACTGGGTACCACTTTCTTTCAGGAACGTCCTGAAAAGATCAAGTGAGTAAGTAAACACTTCAGGATCAAAACACCAGAAATTCATAGACACACTGGAATCCCTGGGCAGTTCTTTAGGCACAAATGAGTCATCGGTCATGATCTTGCCATCCTGCATCACAATATTCAGGCGCTCAGCAATGGAAGTAAGATTGCCCTGCGCATCTACCTGGCATACACCGCGGTTTACAGTGCCATTGTCAGACAGGGTCTTCAATAACTCATAGCCGATAATAGACCATACATGGGGCTTCACATCGGCAGTAAGGAACTTATAGGCTTTCTCAAAAGCATCGCGGCCATAGAAATCATCGGCATTAATAACAGCAAAGGGTTCTTTGACCGCGTCTTTGGCGCACAGTACCGCATGGGCTGTACCCCAGGGCTTGGCACGGTCAGCAGGTATCTCAAAGCCTTCTGTAAATGCCTTGAGGTCCTGGTACACATAATCAATTTCTATACGACCTTTGAGCCTGGGTTCCACAATGGCTTTAAAATCTTCTGCAAAATCCTTGCGTATGATAAATACCACTTTTTTGAAGCCGGCACGGATGGCATCATAAATAGAATAGTCCATAATCGTTTCACCACCGGGACCAAATGATTGGATCTGTTTCATACTTCCATAGCGGGAGGCCATACCGGCAGCTAATATCAACAAGGTTGGTTGCATTATCGTATTTTTAAAGATTCGGGCACGAAAATATAAAAATAAGCGATCAAAAGAAATCTTGTCAGTGATAAATACATATACATACGAACCTGTTGACGCTACGAAAGCGATTGCGCAGACATTGGATGATAAAACCTGGCATGAAAAAGGTGTCGGGGTAGATGTGCTCCGACTGGATCTTATTCATCCTGTGCTATCGGGCAATAAATGGTTTAAGCTGAAATATCACCTGCAGCAGGCAATACAGCAGCAAAAAGGTATACTCACCTTTGGTGGCGCTTATTCCAATCACCTCGTGGCAACAGCCATTGCCTGTAAGCAGGAAAACATTCCGGCCATCGGAATTGTCCGGGGTGAGCCCGCAACCACCGGCTCTCCTACACTACAGGAAGCGCAGGCGTATGGCATGCAATTGCACTTTGTATCCCGCACCGCTTTTAATGATGAACAGCTCTTGATGGCAGAGATGGCATTAGTCTACCCGGATTACCTGGTAGTACCGCCCGGTGGTCAAAGTAATGCAGGCGTACAGGGCGCCAGGGAAATACTGTCCCTGGTCGAGTATGAAACTTACACACATATAGCCTGTGCGGTGGGTACCGGCACCATGCTGGCAGGGCTTGTGCAGCGTCTTTTGCCCCATCAGCAGGCGCTGGGCTTCAGCAGCCTTAAAATAGCCGACCGGACAGAAAACAGCCTCCTGAGCTTCCTGAACACCTATGCCCAGCCAACCACCTTTTCCCTGGTATACGATTATCATTTTGGAGGCTATGCCCGTAAAAACGACGCCCTTATTGCTTTTATGAATACCCTCTATCAAACCCACAGACTACCAACTGATTTTGTATACACCGGGAAGTTAATGTTTGGAATTAACGACCTCATATATAACAATTATTTCTATCCTGATAGCCGTATCCTGACCATTCATAGCGGAGGGCTGCAGGGCAATAGGTCCCTGCCCGCTGGTACATTGCACTTCTGATCAGGTCATTTTTAGGGCTGCCTTGCCATCAGGCGAATAAACGGTATAAAATTAGCTATGCATTACCCCGTAGCGCATCAAGCCCTATCTTTGCGACGCTAAAATAGAACCATCGACTAATTCGTTATAGGCCCATGACAAGGATCGTATCAGTTGTTTTGCTATTGCTTTCTATCAATACCCTTGCACAGGATACCTTGCCTAAATTCACCGCTTACATAAGAGGGAGTGATAAAGTGATCATCAGTTGGACGAACGCGTACCCCAAAGTAACCCAGATCAGTATTCAACGGTCTACCGATAGCTTAAAATTATTCAAGACCATCTTAACGGTACCAGACCCTACCGTTCCACAAAATGGCTACCTGGATGCCAAAGGCGCCAGTGCTGCCATGTTTTACCGCCTTTTTATTGTACTGGACAGTGGCAAATATGTATTTACCCGCTCCCAGCGCCCATTCCGGGATACAGCCGTTAAAACAGATGCACAAAGACCAGACATCATGCCCGAGAACAATGCACGGCAGCGGGTAGTGATCCCTGAAAACATGGCCCCCGGGGAAGCTGAATTACTGAAGGAAAAAATACAGGAGGCCATGAAAAAGGCCGATCCCAAAGCGCTGATGCCGGCAGAAAAAGTAGAAAAGGTAGAAAAGACCAAACCGGCGCCAACTCCTGAACCCGAACGCTTCTTCGTGATCAAGCGGCGGGATACAGTCATCATGCAGGTTTCAGAAAAAGCATTCAAAAAATTCCGCGATTCCATCGTATTGAAAACAAAGGATACCATGACATTCAGGGCGCTGGATACCATCGTTATCAAACCCTTTGTGCCCAAAGAAGTCTACAGACCCTCCAAATATGTTTTCACGGAAAGCGGCGGCAATGTGGTGATCATACTGCCTGATGTGAAAAGCAATAACTACGGTGTGAAATTTTATGAGGAGGATAAGACCTTCCTCTTTGAAGTAAAGCATGTAAAAGAATCCTATCTCGTAGTAGATAAAACCAATTTCCTGCATGCAGGCTGGTTCCGGTTTGAACTATATGAAGACGGGAAAATAAAGGAGCAGCACAAATTCTTTATTCCGAAAGACTGATATTAAAGACCTTCTCAAAATTAGCTTTCACTTTAGCTTTCACTTCCTCCATATCAAGGGTGTAACCCAATTCCTTTTGCAGGGAGGTTACCTGTTTATTGCGGATGCCACAGGGAATGATATAGTCAAAATAGCTGAGGTCGGTATTTACATTAAAGGCGAAACCATGCATCGTAACCCAGCGGCTACAACGGATGCCCATGGCGCAGATCTTACGGGCCGCGCCGGGTATGGCAGCATCCATCCACACACCGGTTTCACCGGAAGAACGCTCGCCTTTAAGGCCATACTCAGCCATCGTTAAAATAAATACCTCTTCCAGGTTGCGCAGGTACTTACCAATATCTGTATAAAACCTTTCCAGGTCGAATATGGGATAACCTACCAGTTGCCGGGGACCATGAAAAGTAATATCGCCTCCCCGGTTGCTGGCAAAGAATTCAATATTCCGGGCCACCCGCTCTTCTTCAGAGATCAGCACATTGGCCATATCCCCGCTCTTCCCAAGCGTATATACAGGAGGATGCTCTACGAATAGTAAATGGTGAGTAGTGAGTGGTAAGTGATGAGCCGCCCCCTCCCCTGGCTCTACGCTTCCGGCTTCTGTATTCTGTATTCTATATTCCGTCTTCCTCCTCACATTCTCCTTCAGAAGCCGTTCCTGGTAATCCCAGGCTGCCTGGTACGGCATAGCGCCCAGATCTTCGAATAATACCGCCTGTTTATCAATATTGGCCATAGCAACAGCAAATTTACAGCTTTATGACTACTCATCCCGATATCTTACCTTTGCGCCAAACGCAGTGGCAGTCATGACTAAAAAAGACATTGACCCGGATATTGAGCTGGACGATAGTTCAGAAGGTTCCGAGGAACTATATGAGCGTATGAACCTGGTGGTAGACCGCGGACAGGAGCCTATGCGCCTGGATAAATTCCTGGTGCAACGCATTGAAAATGCCTCCCGCAACAAGGTGCAACACGCCATTGAAAGCGGCCGGGTGCTCATTAATGGCAAGCAGGTACAATCCAACTACAAGATCAAACCGGGCGAAGAGATCATCGTGTATTCCGATAAGGAAGTACAGGGGGAAGACATCGTGCCCGAAAAAATGCCCCTGAACATTGAGTACGAGGATGATGATATCCTGATTATCAACAAACCGGTAGGCCTGGTGGTTCACCCCGCCAGCGGCAACCCCAATGGCACCCTCATCAATGGAGTGGCCTGGCACCTGCTGCAACAGAACAGTGAACTGAATACGGAAGTACTTCCCCGTTTTGGGCTGGTACACCGTATTGATAAAAATACCAGTGGACTGATGGTATTGGCCAAGACAGAAAAAGCAGTCAGCAGCTTAGCCAAGGAGTTTTTCAATCACACCATCCACCGGCAGTATGTGGCGCTGGTATGGGGCGATGTGGCAGAAGACAGCGGCACAGTGAATGCCCATATTGGCCGGCACCAGCGTTTCCGCAAGATCTTTGATGCCTATCCCGATGGAGAGCATGGCAAGGAAGCCATTACCCATTACAAAGTGCTGGAACGCTTTGGCTACGTAACCCTGGTACAGTGTGAACTGGAAACAGGCCGCACCCACCAGATACGCGTACACATGAAGCACATTGGTCATCCCCTCTTCAATGATGAAGTATATGGCGGCAACAGGATTGTAAAAGGAACAGTATTCAGCAAGTATAAACAGTTTGTAGAAAACTGCTTTGCCATTTGCCCGCGCCATGCATTGCACGCCAAAACAATTGGGTTTATACATCCCCGCACCCGTAAGGAGGTAGTCTTTAACAGTGAGATACCCAATGATATGCAGCAGCTCATCACCAAGTGGAGGAACTATGTGCAGGTAAAGAACATTATTTAGTAAAATCAAATAAAGTGGCGGTGAATACCGCCTTTTCTTTTTTCTTCAATACCACACCCCAGTTGCCATTATAGCGCAGCACCTTTGGTACCAGATAATCTTCAAACGTTGTCATTTCCACTTCCATGTTCACATCAAAACTATATACACCTGCATTATAACTGAGATCATAATTACGGGCTACAATATCCCAGGTATCTATATTGAACCAGGTGGTCATTTCATTGATCACGATCTTGTCTTTCTCCCCGGCCGTGAGGTCTGCACGGGGCACCAGTTTGAAAATGTAACACATTTGCCCGTTGAACGTGTTCATGTCAATAATATAGTCATACAGTTTGCCTGCATCCTCATCAAACACGGCTATCTTATTACCAATGAAAGGTATGCCCGGTATCTTCTTGCCAGGGTTAAAGAACAACATTTTGAGCTGTTCCTTATGCTTTTCAATACCGCTTTTATTTTGGGTACTGAACTCATGCCCTTTCACAATATTCGTTTCGCCACAGATCGTGTCATGGGCAAAAAACAACCCGGCATACAGGTTGGCCGTGTAATAATTAAAATTGCGCTTTCTATCATACATGTCGCCTGTAGTCTTCTCCTCCAGTACCTTCATCCACCGGCAACCATCGTGCACCACCTGTTGGGTACGGCTATTGAGAGATGCCTTCATAGCGGAGCTCTTCTTTTCCAGCATGCGGATATCGTTGAGGGCTGTATAACCCAGCACCTTCAGGTTACGAAAGGCTTTATAAAAAGTGGTATCTTCTTTTACGCGGTCAATAAAGGCGGGAACATTCAGGTTGCTGCGCACGACCACCTCTTTCAGGGTAATCGCTTTCTTATTCACCGTGACTGCTGTATCCTTTTGACCCGAAGCACTATAACCAAGAAAGAGTACAGATAAAAAACCCATTACTTTCATGCCTGCAATGTAACTATTCTGCACAAAATGTCATCCGGGCCGGCACCTTTCTTAGGCAATCTTTTACTAATATTCTTAATGTTTTGTTATTTAATGCTTACCAATATATTGATCTTGCCAATGCCCTGGCCATTATAATCCTGCAGGGCTTTGCCAATGACCTGTCCTACTTTTACTTTATCCGGATCAGCTTTCATAGCTACACCCGTAATAGAAGAAGTTACGATGAGGTCGCCACGCTTAATGGCGCCTCCTTCTGTACATACCTTGGTGGGGATCACACCAATAACGCCCATAGGCACCTGATCATCAAGATTGGTATCTATATGTGCTTCTGTAAGCAATACACCGGGGCGTGTAGCATATACGCCGGCCACCAGTGTAGAGTAGGCGCCGGCAGATTTTTCTACTGTTCTGTCAGCATCCTGTGCAATGACCAGCACGTCACCGGGCTCATAGGATTGAACAGGGCCTGTTACACTAAAGTATTCAGCCACGTCGGCGCCACCAACCTGCGTACCACCGTTAAAGAACCCCCTGCCGGCCGAATTGATCCTGGCTACGTTGACTGTACCAGGATCACCACTTTTAAAAAGCGCCAGCGAACCGTTGCTATGTGTTTCTACTGTAAGTACCGGATTAACATTAGCGTCATTATAATTGATAAGGCGGGCGGCCCGGCCATTGCTGAAATTGGGTATATAGGCATAGAGGGCACTACCGGTGCCTTCGGCGGTGGTTTCCACGCCATCCCCGGTATTATCAGCACTGGCAGTAATACCGTTGCCATTGCCATTAGCTATGGCAAGCAGGGCCGGACCATTACCAGCGGGATTGGAAGCATGGAACACACCTGCAAAACCGCCGGTACCGGATGATACGCCATAAATACCGGCAGTACCAAAATTGGAAAACTGGGAAATCACCTCTCCCCTGACGGCGGCTTTTGTTCCGGTCACCCTATCAACTTTGAAGTTACCTGCTATGCCATTACCCACCGTGGTAACCGTTACCACATCATTGTTATTATCGTCATTAAGTATCTCAAACCGCCCCGCCCGCCCGGTACCAGAAGAAGGTACTCTCGCATACAAAGCATTGCCGGTGCCATTGGTACTGGTTTCAATACTATTGCCATTCTTGGTAGTACTGGCTGTAATGGCATTGCCATTGCCATGAGTAACGGCTGACAGGGCAGGGCCATTTCCGGAAGTATTGGAGGCATAGAATAAACCGCCAAAACCGCCTGTACCAGAAGAAATGCCAAATACACCTGCCGCTCCAAAATTGCCGAAGATGGTTTTCACTTCTCCCCTCACGGCAGCACTCACACTATTGGTATTATCTACTAGGAAAGAAGCGGCATTGCCTCCTGTGTTATCAGGAATATTGCCATTGCTGTGGGTAATTACTTCAAACGTATTGGAAAGATTGGCAGCATTGGTATTCACGAGTTTACCAGCAGTTTTTGTATTGCTGATGGCATACAGCGCAGTATCCGTATTGGCGACAATATGCAGTTTATGGACAGGCGCATTGGTGCCAATGCCTACGTTTTGCCCGGCCACCGGGAGAGTATGGAATAATAAAAGGATTGCTGCGGGCAGACAGGTGGTAATAAATCGGTTCATAACAAACAGCTTTATAAGGTTGAACACAATGTTCAGCAAACTGTCTGTTATGATGGTCTCTTTCCTACTAACCGGTCGTTCTTATTTAGGCAATGGTATAATAATGTATCAGCCTGCCAAACGCTTACTTTGCAAACACCATTTTATAATCCACCTTCACTTTACCTTTCGTAATGTCATCCAGTTTGCCTTTCAGCAGCTTGCGCTTGAGGGGCTTGAGGTAGTCAATAAATAGCTTTCCCTCAATATGGTCATATTCGTGCAGTATAACGCGGGCGGTTATGCCATTGAATGTTTTGGTGTGGGGAACGAAATTCTCATCTACATATTCAAGCGTTACCTCCTCATGGCGGGTCACATCTTCCCGTATTTTAGGAATGCTCAGGCATCCCTCATTATAAGCCCACTCCTTACCATTGAGCGCTTTTACATGAGCATTGATGAATACCTGTTTGATACCCGGCTCATCAGGATATTTTCCCGCCTCATCTTCATCCTGGTTGGCAAAGATCTGGGCGCTGTCTACCACAAAAAGACGGATATCGCGGTTGATCTGCGGAGCAGCCAATCCTACCCCATTACTGGCGTACATGGTTTCCCACATATCTTCTATCAATTTGGGAAGACCGGGATAATCCGGCGTAATATCCTTGCTTACAACACGTAATACAGGTGTTCCGTAGGCTACTATGGGAAGGATCATGCGTTAATTACTTAAATGCTTGATTATTCGACTATTAAATTCTAGTTATAACGGCAAATATACGCCAAATAAGCCATTTTGCCAGCAGGCGGGCGTGTCGCCAGACCGCTTTTTAACCCATTCTTTGCAGGTATTCCTGCAGCATAATGGTGGCGGCAATTTCGTCCACCAGGGCTTTATTCTGGCGCTGTTTCTTTTTAAGCCCCATCTCAATCATGGCCTGGGAGGCCATTTTGGAGGTATAGCGCTCATCCACCGTTTTAATGGGCATGGCCGGGAACTCCTTTTTGAGCTTTTCGATGATCTTCTTTACCAGGGGGGTAGCATGGGTATCTGTATCATCCCAGTTCTTGGGTTCACCTATAATAATAAGCTCCACCGTTTCCTTGGAAAAATAATCCTTCAGGAAAGGGATCAGCTTGGGAGATTCGACAGTAGTAAGCCCGGACGCAATGATCTGGAACGGATCAGTTACTGCGATGCCGGTTCTTTTAAGGCCATAATCTATAGAGAGTATACGGGGCATGGAAAAATTTAGAGTTGTTATGCAAGAAACAGATCAGCTATCACAAACACTGCAAATACTACACTGGCAATACCATTAGCCGTCATAAAAGCCAGGTTCACCCGGCGCAGGTCATTGGGCTTTACAATAGAATGCTGATAAATAAGCATTCCCACAAAAACTGCTATGCCTATCCAATACAACCAGTGAAAACCACCGTAAATACCGGCAGCAATCACACAGGCAGCACTTAATACATGCAATCCTTCAGATACCCTTAACGCTTTTGCTTTGCCCAGCCAAGCAGGTATGGAATGAAGCTGTTGCGACTTATCAAACTCTTCATCCTGCAAAGCATAAATAATATCAAAACCACTTACCCAGAAGATCACTGCCAGGGAAAACAGTATCGGTAATAAGGCAAAATGACCGGTCACGGCCAGGAAAGCGCCTATAGGCGCCAGCGACAACCCCACCCCCAACACCAGGTGGCAGAGCGGCGTGAACCGTTTCGTATAACTATAAAAAAGAATTACAAATAAGGCTACCGGAGAAAGGAAAAAGCACAGCCGGTTAATAAACCAGCAACAAACCATGAACAACAGACTGCTTACAATAGTAAACAGCAATACGCGATCAGCTTTCAGAATGCCGGCAGGAATTTCCCGGATGGCAGTGCGCGGGTTCTTTGCATCAAACTGCCGGTCGAGGTAGCGGTTGAATGCCATAGCGGCGCTGCGGGCGAAAACCATACAGAGAATAACAAGAGCAAACTTGATCAGTATATTTTCATGTGCAGCAGCTTGTTGCCCCCATCCGATTGTTATATTTAAGTTCCATTGTTCCGTTGAAAACAAAGACAAAGATGAATTACTTACCCCCAGGGAAAACCCGATCAGCGCAAAAGGCATCGCAAAGATGGTGTGGGAGAACTTGATCAGCGAAAGATAATTCTTAACGGTTGACATGGCGTGAATTTCAGGGTTCAATATTCAGTTTAGTCCGCACCAGTTCCCACAATACAATGCCGGCAGCTACGGAAATATTCAGGGAATGCTTCATACCCAACTGGGGTATTTCTATACAACCATCACAGGCTTTGATCACCTCCGCATCCACGCCGGTTACCTCATTCCCAAATACAACAGCCAGGGGGGCTGGTTGGTTGGCATCAAACTGGTTTAGGGGAATACTATTTTCTACCTGCTCCACCGCCCAAAGCTGGTACCCCGCTTCCCGCAATGCCTGCACCGCTTCCTGCGTGGAAGTAAAATACTTCCAGTGCACGGTTTCTGTAGCGCCCAGGGCTGTTTTATGGATGTCACGGTGCGGCGGCTGTGGCGTATAGCCGCAGAGGTAAATGCCTTGCAGTAAAAAAGCATCGGCGGTCCGGAAAACACTGCCCACATTGTGCATACTCCGGATATTGTCCAGCACCACGATCACCGGTATTTTGTCCGATTCCTTGAACTCTGTCACCGTTTTACGGTTCAGTTCGTCCATGCTCAATTTACGCATCCCGCAAAGGTAATAAACAAGGCAGAAGGTACCTATCTTTGCGCCGCATGAAACCAACTACAGTTATTTTCGATATGGACGGCCTGCTCATTGATTCCGAACCCTTATGGGAGGAGGCCGGTAAAGAGACCCTGGCACAATTTGGCGTTAGCCTCACCGATGAACAGTATCATTTCAGCACCGGATTGCGTACAAAGGAGTGGGTCGACTGGTGGTTCACCTGGTTTAATATAGACAAGCAGCACTCCCTGGCAGCAGAACTTACCATTGTACAAAAGGCCATTGAAAAGATCGCTGAGCGGGGCGTTGCCATGCCGGGCGCCAAACAGGCATTTACCTTCTTCCAGGAAAAAGGATTCAAGATAGGGCTCGCTACCTCTTCTCCCCTGGCCCTGGTAAAAGTAGTGGCAGAGAAATTACAGATCAATGATTACCTGCAGGCCATTGCCTCCGCAGAAGAATTGCCCTATGGTAAACCACATCCACAGGTATACCTGGATTGTGCCCGGGCACTGGAAGTATCGCCGCTGGAATGTATTTGCTTTGAAGACTCCTTTAATGGGATGATTGCCGTAAAAGCCGCCCGCATGAAGTGTATAGTCATACCAGCACAGCATCAGCAACACCAGACAAGATGGGATGCCGCTGATATAAAGCTGCCTTCCCTGCTTCACCTGGATGAGCAGGTATTGGATGCACTGTAAAAGGTGTTATTATTAGGCACTGCAGTGGAAGAAACAAATAAGCATAAGGATTACCATCAATAAATAGAGCGGTTGCATTTTTTCGTTTTTCATACAGAAAAAATTGAATAATGAATAATCTGCCTTCTATCGGGGGAAGGCCTATGCTACCGGGGACTACTAATAATCAGAGGGGGGATGGAAATCGTAAGGCTTACCGAAAAACGGATAATTAAGGTACGAAATTCCTCCATATAAAGATCACGTATATAGCAACTTATTTTAAAAATACACCGCCTCCCCGGTTGCAGGCAATAAAAAAAGCGTTCCGGGGTAACCGGAACGCTTATATCAGGTACTAACTAACGGTATTAGTTATTCTTTGGTTTCGCCACCTTGCTTCTCTTCCTGCTTCAGCTTTTCTTTGATCTCAGCTAAAGCACCCAGATCGCCCAGTGTAGCTTTTTCCACTTTACCTTGTATGTTCTTCACCGCTTTCTTGGTCTTATCAGCTTCAGCTCTTGCTTCCTTGCGGGCAGCTTCTTTCTCTTCTACCTTGGATTGTTCCCAGATGCGTGTGTGTGATACAACAATGCGTTTTTCATTGCGATCGAACTCGATCACCATGAACTGCGATGTTTCATCAGCACCCATGCTCTTACCATCTTCCTTGGAGAGGTGACGGTTAGGAGCAAATCCTTCCAGACCATAAGGCAGTTGAACGATACCACCTTTGTCGTCACGGCGGATCACTGTTCCTTCATGCACTGTTCCAACAGCAAATGTGTCTTGCAGTGCATTCCAGGGATCTTCTTCCAGTTGTTTGTGACCAAGCTGGAGCTTGCGGTTTTCTTTATCAATACCGAGGATCACTACGTCAATGTTGGAACCAACTTTAGTGTACTCAGAAGGATGGTTGAAGCGTTTCAGCCAGCTCAGGTCGCTGATGTGGATCATACCACCGATACCAGGAGCCAGTTCAACAAACACACCGTAAGGAGTGATGTTCTTCACCAGGCCGGTATGACGGCTTCCTTCAGGGAACTTGGTTTCGATAGTGCTCCAGGGATCTTCGCTCATTTGCTTGATAGACAAGCTCATTTTGCGGCTGCCCTTATCGAGGGTAACGATCTTGGCTTCATACTCATCGCCCAGTTTGAAGAACTCTTTGGCGTTGATGGGTGTATTGGCCCAGGTAATTTCACTCACGTGAACCAGACCTTCCACACCCGGCATGATTTCCAGGAATGCACCGTAATCTTCGATATTCACCACCTTACCTTTCACTACAGAACCTTCATGCACATTCTCGGGCAGGATATCCCATGGGTGAGGAGTAAGTTGTTTCAGACCAAGGCTGATACGTTTCTTCTCGTCGTCGAAATCCAGTACCACCACTTTCAGCTTCTGGTCCAGCTTCAGCACCTCGCTTGGGTGGCTGATACGTCCCCAACTGATATCCGTGATATACAGCAGACCGTCCAGACCGCCGAGGTCCATGAATGCACCGAAGTCGGTAATATTCTTGATAGTACCTTCCAATACCTGACCTCTTTCGAGCTTGCTCATGATCTCTGCACGTTGTGCTTCGATATCGCTCTCGATAAGGGCCTTGTGAGATACTACAGCGTTCTTGATAGCTTCGTTGATCTTCACTACTTTGAACTCCATGGTCTTACCCACAAACTGATCGTAATCAGTTACAGGCTTAACGTCAATTTGTGAACCCGGTAAGAAAGTTTCCATACCGAATACATCCACAATAAGACCGCCCTTGGTTTTAGAGGTAACAGTACCGGTAATAACTTCGCCGGTCTTGTGTACTTCCACGATACGCTCCCAGGCACGTGTAATACGGGCTTGTTTGCGGCTCAGGTTCAGGTGACCTTCCCTGTCTTCCTTCTCTACTACCATCACTTCTACCTCATCACCTGTTTTCAGGTTGACCAGGTCGCGGAATTCGTTGAGGGAAACCAGACCATCACTTTTGAAACCAATGTTGATAACCACGTCTGTTTTAGTCATAGCAACCACCAAACCTTTTACTAATTCACCATCAGTAACAGCTTTGAAAGTACCCTCATAAACAGCATCGTACTTCAGTTTCTCTTCTTTGGTGTAAGAAGCAACATTGCGTTTGTCAATGCTCCAGTCAAAATCATCATGAGCTCCCGGATCTTCTACGGGAACCTCCACAGGTGCAGTTGGTGTCGCTGTAGCTTCCTCAGCGGGGGCAGAAGAAGACTCCTGTGCATCAGCGTTTAGTTGTTTAACAATTAAATTCTCAAACATGATTAAATCCCGAAGGGTTTTGATTTCGGGGATGCAAAGATACACCAAAATGCTGAACAGCAGTGGGTTTTTAGGGTTTTTTCCACCTCAGTAAAGGGCTCAGGGGCAAGCTATTATAATCCATCTTGCGGAATTTATTGCCCATTCATCCGGTTAAACCCCTATAACATGGCTTTACCGGGTATTATATCCTGTATTTCTTCATTATTTTTCTGCAAAACATTTCATACAAGTCAGTTTTCTGCTATTTTTGAAACCTTTTTCAACCAACCGTTTACAATGATCACACCGGTTTTAATTCAGCTGTTCGAGCAGGGTTTGAACAAATTAACAGAAGAAATCAATGCTTACCCCGATGATGCAAGCCTTTGGGTAGTTAAGGAAGGAATCAACAACAGCGGCGGCAACCTGTGCATGCACCTCGCCGGCAACCTTCAACATTTTTTAGGCGCCGTACTCAATGACTCTGGTTATGTACGCAACCGTGAGGGCGAATTTAAAGTGAAGAACATTGCAAAAGCCAAACTGCTCAATGAAATAGAAAATACAAAAACAGCCGTAAAAGATACGCTGGAGCAGGTAAGCAGAAAACAACTGGATAAAAACTATCCACTGCCCATCAATGGAGAAATGGTAAATACCGAATATTTCCTGGTCCATTTGCTGGCGCATCTCAACTACCATATTGGACAGATCAATTACCACAGAAGGTTACTGACTGTCGCCCAACATGCATAGCTGTCACCCTGAGCCTGTCGAAGGGTCTCTTAAAACTTCAGGAGGCTTCGGCAGGCTCAGTCTGACACTTTACAATAGCAGTAGCGGCAATAAATCCGCTCGTCCAGGCATGTTGAAAATTGAATCCTCCTGTAATACCATCCACGTCCAGTATTTCACCGGCAAAGAAAAGCCGTGGTAGTAACTTACTCTGCATGGTATTGGCATCAATTTCCGTTAGCCTGATACCGCCTGCCGTTACAAACTCTTCTTTAAAAGTCGTTTTCCCCCGTACGGCAAACTCCTGCACACAACAATTTTTGATCAGTTTATTTTGGGCTGCAGCCGGCAGGTCCGCCCAGCGGATATCTCCGTTAATGCCCGACTGTTCCAGTAAATAATCCCACAGCCTTTGCGGCAAACCAAAAGGATTTCTGTTACTGATCTTTTGTGTAGCCAGTTCAAATCGTAGCTCCTGCAAATACTCCCGCAGGCTGTTTTCATTATACGCAGCCAGCCAGTTCACCTGAATGGTAAACTGGTAATTGCCGGCCGCCAGCTCCCGGGCTCCCCAGGCCGATAACCGCAATATGGCAGGCCCGCTCATACCCCAATGGGTGATCAATAAAGGCCCGCTGGAACTGAGCTTACTACCCGTGATCCGCACCTGTGCATCCGGCACCGATACGCCCATCAACCGGGTAATAGGATTGCCAGGCATATTAAAAGTGAACAAAGAAGGTACAGGTACTTCAATACTATGCCCCAACTGCTTTAACCAATCGAACATCGCAGCTTTCGGATAACCGCCACAGGCGATGCACACGAAATCCGAAGTCAGCGGTCGGAGGTCGGATAGTTCGATGATGAATCTACCCGTTGCCAATTCCTGACTCCCTACTCCAGACTCTGACACCTGACTTCCTGCTTCATACTTCAGACTTCTGACTTCTGACTTCATCCTCACTTCTATCCCATACCTGTTCACCTCCCGCATGAGGCAGTCAATAATCGTTTGCGAAGAATCTGTTACAGGAAACATACGGCCATCCGCCTCCGTTTTGAGCGCTATGCCCCGCTCCTTAAACCACGCTATCGTATCGGTCGTAAAAAAATGATGAAATGTCTTCTTCAGGAAATTGGCTCCCCGTGGATACTTACAGACCATTTCAGCAATGGAAAAACAGGCATGGGTAACATTACAGCGTCCCCCACCCGATACTTTTACCTTAGATAAAATCTTATTGCTTTTTTCCAGGATGATCACTTCCAGTGCAGGGTCCAGCCTTGCTGCATTAATGGCGCAGAAAAAACCGGCAGCGCCGCCGCCAATAACCACTAACCTTTTCTTTTTGTGTAACATACTGAACTATTAAACCAATCCGGTAAAAGAAAACCCTCCGGGAAGAGGGTTTATACAATCAATTTATCATTACTTGCCAGCTTCAATGTTAACTAACCAGCTCTGCCTGGTCCACAACAAGGTGGGCATTTGCTTTCTCCGCCGCTTCAATAATACTGTAATCAGATAAAATATCAGCCTTGTTCTTTTGCACAGCCACATCATGCTCAAAATGCACAGAAGGTGAATGGTCTACCGTACGTACGGTCCAGCCATCAGACTCGGTATACACTTCTTTCTTCCCCATATTGATCATAGGTTCAATAGCCAGTGCCATGCCTTCTTTCAGTTTGGCGCCGGTACCACGCTTGCCATAATTAGGTACTTGCGGGTCTTCATGCAGACTTTTACCCAGGCCATGCCCTACCAGTTCACGCACTACCCCATACCCATATTTCTTTTCGGTATGTTCCTGTATAGCAGCCCCTATATCCCCGATACGATTACCAGTTACAGCCTTTTCGATGCCTTTATACAGTGATTCTTTGGTAACGCGGATCAGCTTCAATACTTCAGGTTTTACGTCCCCTATCGCAAACGTATAGGCATGGTCGCCATGCCAGCCGTTCTTAATAATGCCAATATCCACGGAAATAATATCGCCGTCCTTTAACTCTCCGCTGTTGGGAAAACCATGCACCACCACATCATTTACCGATATACAGGAGTTGAACGGATAGCCATGAAAACCAAGGAAAGAAGGTACGCCACCATGATCGCGGATCATTTCACCGATGGTCTTATCCAATGACAGCGTGGTAATTCCCGGACGGAGTAACTTAGCTATTTCAGCCAAAGTAGCGCTCACCAGTAAGGCGCTTTGCCGCATAAGCTCTACTTCAGCCGCTGTTTTAATATAGATCATTCGCTGGTATCTTTTGTTTAAAACAAAACCTGACAACTACTATAACAGTTGCCAGGTTTTAAAGTTGTATAATGAGGTATTACAGGGAGGCGGGCGATACTGCCTGACGACCCTGTACGCGTCCACTCTTCATCAAACCATCGTATTGACGCATCAAAAGTTGAGTTTCAATTTGTTGCAGTGTATCCAGGACAACACCCACCATGATCAGCAGGGAAGTTCCTCCAAAAAAGGAAGAAAAAGACTGTGAAATGCCCAAACGTTGCGCAAATCCGGGCAGGATACCTACTACAGCCAGTAATACAGCGCCTGGCAACGTGATCTTATCCATTACAGAGCCAATATAATCGGCTGTAGGCTGGCCGGGTTTCACACCGGGAATGAACCCATTGTTACGTTTAAGATCATCAGCAATTTGCTTGGGATTAAAGATCAGCGCTGTATACAGGAAGGTAAAACCAATCACCATTACAGCATAGATTAGCATATACCAGAAGTTGCTGTGATCGCCAAATATTCTGGCCAATCCACGGGTAGAGTCAAAGTTGGACAACAAAGTAGGCAGGAACATAATGGCCTGTGCAAAGATGATAGGCATTACACCAGCACTGTTCACCTTGATGGGCAGGAACTGGCGGGCGCCACCAAACTGGCGGTTACCTACAATTTGTTTGGCATACTGTACAGGTATCTTACGAACCCCCTGGATGAGGATGATCAGTCCCATAATAATGGCTACCAGTACAGCGATCTCTATCACAAAAAGCAATATACCACGGCCGCTTCCGGTAGTGGTTTTGGCTGACCATTCCTGCATCAATGATTGCGGAAGGCGAGCCAGGATACCCACCATGATGATTACGGAGCTACCGTTACCCAGCCCTTTATCAGTGATCTTTTCACCCAGCCACATCACGAATAATGTGCCGGCGCTGAGAATAACAGTGGTAGAGAGCCAGAAATAAGAAGAATAGGCTTGTACCATGGCATCCTTGTTCGTCTGGTGCAGGTAAGCCACATAGGCGCTGGCCTGCAGGATAGCAACGGCTACAGTAAGATAGCGAGTGTATTGGTTGATCTTTTTACGACCACTCTCTCCTTCTTTTTGCATCTTCTGGAAGGGGGGATAGAGGATGGTCATCAACTGCATGAAGATCGAAGCGGAGATATAAGGCATGATACCCAATGCCAGGATGGAAGCCTGTGAAAAGGCGCCGCCGGCAAAAGCATCAATCAGGCCCAGGATACCACCGCCGGATGCGGCCGTATTGATCTTGGTAGGATCAATACCGGGCAGTACGATGTGTGTACCGAGGCGATATACAGCTATCAGGGTAATGGTCACCAGGATCTTACTCTTCAGCTCCTCAATACTCCAGATATTCTTCAGGGTTTGTATGAATTTTTTCACGGAATCCAGAAATTTATTATGATGGCCTCTGTCGTTAACAAAAAAAGACGCATTCGGAGATGCGTCTATGCAAGTTACGTAAAATTACTTTACAATTTCCACAGTACCGCCGGCTGCTTCAATGGCAGCTTTGGCTTTTTCGCTGATCGCATTCACCTTGAAGGCTACCTTGCTTTTCAGCTCGCCATTACCCAATATTTTCACCAGGTCGGTACGGCTAACCAGGCCATTGATATACAGGTTCTCCAGGGAGAATTCTTTCAGTTCATACTTTTCAACGAGGTGATCTACTTGGCCGAGGTTAAACACCTTGTACTCAACCCTGTTTATATTAGTAAAACCACGTTTTGGCAAACGGCGCTGGATAGGCATCTGACCACCTTCATGCGCGTTCTTACGTTGGTAACCGGCACGGCTCTGACCACCTTTGTTACCTTTGGTAGAGGTACCACCCTTTCCGGATGCTTCACCACGACCTAATCTTTTTTCTCTATGCGTTGCGCCTTCTGCGGGCTTAATGCTGTGTAATTTCATGTTTTTTGATTTTTACTCAACGGGGAATCTCCCCTCGCTTTTTAATTTGATAATTACTTAACCTCTTCTACTGTTACCAGGTGGGTTACTTTACGCACCATACCCAGTATTTGCGGAGTTGCTTCCACTTCTTTGGTAGAATTCAGCTTATTCAAGCCCAATGCCTGAAGCGTTAACTTCTGACGTTCAGGTCTGTCAATTCCACTTTTTACTAAAGTGATCTTAATCTTGCTCATGATTTAATCATTATGATCAACCATCTGTCAGGTAACGGTCGCCATCCGGCTACCGCCTCCCGACTCCCGGCTGATAGTTATCCGTTAAATACTTTCTTCAGGTTCAGTTTACGTTGCTTGGCGATGGTAACCGGCTCACGCAGCAGCGCCAGCGCACCAAAAGTAGCTTTCACCACGTTGTGCGGGTTAGCAGAACCAAGAGATTTAGCCAGTACGTCGGTAATACCAACGCTTTCCAATACAGCACGCATGCTACCTCCGGCAATTACACCGGTACCATGAGCGGCTGGCTTGATCAATACCTTGGCAGCACCTACTTTCGCCCACTGATCGTGAGGGATAGTACCGTGCATGATAGGCACTTTTATGAGGTTCTTCTTGGCATCTTCAATGCCTTTGGTAATAGCTTCCTGTACTTCTTTGGCTTTACCGAGACCATGACCAACCACACCATTTTCATTACCCACAACTACGAGGGCAGAAAAACTGAAGGCACGACCACCTTTAGTGGTTTTTACCACCCGGTTGATGGCTACCACTTTTTCTTTCAGCTCAAGATCGCCGGCTTTAACTCTGTTTAAATTAACTTTTGCCATTATTTCGATTTGACGATTTTATTTGTAAATACGCTAAGGAATTAGAATTGCAAACCACCTTCACGGGCGCCATCAGCTACACTCTTTACCCGGCCATGATACAGGTTACCACCACGATCAAAAATGATGATGTTAATGCCTAATTCAGTAGCCTTACGGGCAATTGCCAGACCTACCAGCTTGCTCTTTTCGATCCTGGTCCCTTTCTGGGCAGCAATATCCTTGTCCTTAGAAGAAGCCGCGGCCAAAGTTTTACCGGAAACGTCGTCAATCAGTTGCACATAAATATCTGTATTGCTCCTGAAAACAGACAGCCTTGGTTTTTGGCTGGTGCCGGATACTTTCTTACGGATCCGGTAGCGGATTTTCTGTCTTTTAACTAATTTATTCATTGCTCTTTATTTTATACCGCCCGATACTGCCGGGCGGTTAATTTTCAAATTATTTACCAGCAGCCTTACCAGCTTTACGACGGATAACCTCACCAGCATACTTAACACCTTTTCCTTTGTAGGGCTCTGGCTTACGCAGGCTGCGCAGTTTGGCAGCAACCTGACCAATCAGTTGCTTGTCGATACCTTCCAGGCTGATCTTCGGATTCTCCCCTTTTTCCTGGGAAGTAGTCAGTTTCAATTCCTTGGGTATTTCAAAAATGATATTGTGAGAGTAACCGAGTGACAGGTCAAGCAGGTTACCCTGGTTGGAGGCTTTATAACCTACACCCACCAGCTCCAGGTTTCTTTTATAACCTTCTGTTACGCCTTTAACCAGGTTGGCAACCAACGCACGGTATAAACCATGCATAGCGCGGTGGCGGATCTGGTCAGTAGGACGTGCAAAAGTGATCGTATTATCTTTCACTTCTACAGTAATATCACGATCAATGGCTTGCTTCAGCTCACCTTTAGGGCCTTTTACGGTCAGCACATTGTCTTTTCCTATGGTAGCAGTAACACCAGCGGGCACTACTACGGGTTGTTTACCTATACGAGACATAAAAATCAGTTTAATGTTTTCTGTTTATTGTTTCTTGTTACCAACCGATCAGCCTGGTATAGGACCGGCTTAATGTATCGGTAACTTCCATGAATCAGGCCGAAGCTCAAAGCCTGCAGCTCTTAATAGATATAGCAAAGCACTTCGCCACCTACGTTCTGCACTTTAGCTTGCTTATCGGTCATCACTCCTTTCGAAGTGCTGATGATGGCAACGCCTAAACCATTCTTCACACGTTTGAATTCAGCAGGGCTGGCATACTGACGTAAACCCGGACGGCTTACCCTTTCCAGTGACCTGATAGCAGGCTCTTTGGATTGGGGATCGTACTTCAGGGCGATCTTGATCACGCCTTGCTTGTTATCATCCTCAAATTTGTATTTCAGGATGTAGCCTTGATCATACAGAATCTCTGTGATACGCTTTTTAAGGTTAGAAGCCGGAATTTCTACAATCCGGTGACCGGCCAGTTGCGCATTACGAACTCTGGTCAGAAAATCTGCTATAGGATCTGTTACCATTATTATATAAGTTATTGTATCAGTTCAGAATATGTTTGAATCTCTTACACACAGGATGGACCGATACGGGACTGATAATTACCATATCTCATATCCTGCAATGCGTTTATTACCAGGAAGCCTTACGCACACCCGGGATCTTGCCGTTAAGGGCCATCTCACGGAAGGTAACACGGGAGAGGCCGAAGTAACGGATATATCCCTTGGGACGACCAGTTAACTGACAGCGGTTCTTCAGACGAACTTTAGAAGAATTCTTCGGCAGTTCATCCAATGCCTGCCATTCTCCGGCAGCCTTTAAAGCAGCACGCTTTTCAGCATACTGAGCTACCATGCGTTCTCTTTTCCTTTGTCTGGCTTTTACTGACTCTTTTGCCATAATAATTACAAATTCGAATTTAAAATGTCGAAACCCCAAGCTTTGCTCCGGATTCCGGATTTGTATTTTATATTTCGTGTCCGATTTCAGGCTTCTGACTTCGGACCTCCGACTTCAGATTAGTCTTTCTTCTTGAACGGCATACCCATTTCTTTCAGCAGCTCAAATGCTTCTTCGTTGGTACCAGCCGTAGTTACGAAAGTAATATCAAGACCAGTGATCTTATTTACTTTATCAATATCGATCTCCGGGAAAATGATTTGTTCAGTAACACCGAGGGTGTAGTTACCGCGACCATCAAATGCTTTTTCATTGATCCCCTTGAAGTCACGTACACGGGGTAAAGCAGTAGAGATCAGTCTGTCCAGGAACTCATACATCTTCACACCACGCAAAGTAACACGGGCGCCGATAGGCATGTTCTTACGCAGTTTGAAGTTAGAGATATCCTTCTTGGACATGGTAGTAACCGCTTTCTGACCGGTGATCTGTGTAAGTTCATCAACAGCCACATCTACCAGCTTCTTATCAGTTACGGCTCCATTTACACCACGGTTCAGGCAGATCTTTTCCAGACGGGGAACCTGCATAACGCTGTCGTAGTTAAAACGCTTCATCAGGGCAGGTACAACGTCTTTCTTGTACTTGTCTGCTAATCTCGGAGAATATTTTGTTGTGCTCATTGTTATAGAGTTTGTACTTTACTATAATCACTCCTCTCACCCCGCCGGCCTGCATGACCTGTGGAGCAATGGGCCGGTTATTTTATAACTTCACCGGATTTTTTGGAAACACGTACCAGTTTACCATTTTCGCGGGTACGTTTTGCCTTGGTAGCTTCACCTTTCTTCGCATCCCACAGCATCACATTGGAAATGTGAATAGCGGCTTCCTTCTTTACAATACCACCTTTGGTATCGCGGGCGGAAGGCTTGGTGTGACGGGTAACGATGTTCACTCCTTCTACCAGTACTCTTTCCTTGTCGGGAAATACTTCCAGTACCTTGCGGGGCTTCTTTACATCTTTATCGTCACCGGTAATCACCACCACGGTGTCACCTTTTTTAATATTGAACTTCGGTTTAAATCTATTGCTCATTTTCGTATGCTTTATCTCTTAAAGAGAATTATTGACTTAAGCTTGTTTTGTGAGTTGTTAATTGTCAGTGGTGAGTTAGTTTCTCACAATTCACCACTCACTACTCACTACAGTACTTCCGGGGCCAGGGATATAATCTTCATATAACCCTTATCACGCAGTTCACGCGCAACAGGTCCGAAGATACGGGTACCACGGGGCTCATCAGAAGCGTTCAACAGCACCACTGCATTGTCGTCAAAACGGATATAAGATCCGTCTTTACGGCGCAGCTTGTTCTTGGTACGAACGATGACAGCTTTTGTAACGGTACCTTTCTTAATACCACCGGCAGGAATAGCATCCTTTACGGTAACAACAATCTTATCGCCGATCTTCGCGTAATCCTGGCCACTGTTACCCAGCACGCGGATACACAATACTTCTTTGGCACCACTATTATCAGCTACGTTTAATCTGCTTTCTTGCTGAATCATTTTGTTAAGCTTTGAGCTCTTAGCTTCGAGCTTCGAGCATTGATACAATTATATTTGATACTTGGCTCGTAGCTCGGGGCTCGTAGCACAGCTTCTTCTGATTACTTCGCTTTTTCTACCACCTCTACCAGTCTCCAGCGCTTTGTTTTGCTGAGCGGACGGGTTTCCATGATCTTTACCACATCACCTACAGTGCACTCATTCTTTTCATCATGAGCATGGAACTTGGTGGTCTTCTTTACGAACTTACCATAGATCGGGTGTTTTACTTTTCTTTCTACCGCAACCGTAATGGTTTTAGCCATTTTGTTGCTGGTTACAACACCAGTTCTTGTTTTACGCAAATTTCTATCTAACATGTTATTTAGCTTTTTAGCTACCAGCTTTGAGCTTGAACTCTCGGCTTATAATTTAATTATCAACTTCTGTTTTATGCTCGCAGCTCGTAGCTCACTGCTCGTAGCTTGCTGCTGTATTATACAGCCTGTTGTTTCTGCTTCAGCTCAGTTTTCAGGCGAGCCAGGTCTTTACGAAGACCGCGGATGCTCATCGGGTTCTCCAGGGGGGAGATAGCATGAGCGAACTCCAGCTTCTTCAAGCGCAGTTCATCTTCCTGGATCCTGGCCTTCAGGTCAGCTTCGGAAAGATCTTTCAGGCTTTTTACAAAATCAATTCTCTTAGACATGATATACAATTTGAATATTTTCAAATACTCACCTTAGCTCCCTGGCTTACGCCTGGTAATCCCGGCGAACGATGAATTTAGTCTTGATCGGCAGCTTTTGTGCAGCCAGCTCAAGCGCTTGCTTTGCTGTTGCTTCGCTTACACCATCGCATTCGAAAATGATGCGACCTGGTTCCACTACAGCAGCCCAGAACTCGGGGTTACCTTTACCTTTACCCATCCGCACTTCCTGAGGCTTGCGGGTAACTGGTTTATCAGGGAAAATGCGTATCCACACATTACCTTCACGTTTCATGGAACGGGTGAGCGCCTGACGGGCAGCTTCGATCTGACGGTTGGTTAACCATATTGGTTCCAGGGCTTTCAGACCGAAAGAACCAAAAGAAATGGTAGTACCACGTTTTGCTACTTCCCGGATGCGGCCTTTCTGCGCTTTCCTGTGTTTCGTTCTTTTAGGCTGTAACATCTATTAACAATTTGAAAATTTGATAATTTTTGAAGAGTCCTGACGGGCTGGGGTATTGTTCCCACTACCCTGCTATCCTCTTCTGTTGTTTCCACCGCGGAATCCACCGCCACCACCGCCTCTGCGGTCACCACCACGACCACGGTCGCCACCGCCCCTGCGGTCACCGCCACGATCGCCACCTCTTCTTTCACCACCTCTCTGGTCATCACCTTCCCGGCGGTCCCTGCGGTCGCTTACGTCACTCTTACCACCCACGAAATTGGGGTTCAGGTCACGTTTGCCAAGGATTTCACCTTTACAGATCCATACCTTGATACCTATTTTACCATATACAGTCAGTGCAAACACGTTGGCGTAATCAATATCCATACGCAGTGTGTGCAATGGTGTACGACCTTGTTTAATTTCTTCCGTACGGGCAATTTCAGCACCACCCAAACGGCCGCTTACCTTGATCTTGATACCTTCAGCACCCATACGGAGGGCAGAAGCGATCGCCATCTTGATAGCGCGTTTGTAGTTAATACGGTTTTCGATCTGGCGGGCAATAGTATCACCTACGATCATCGCATCCAGTTCAGGACGGCGGATCTCCAGGATGTTGATCTGCACATCATCTTTACCAGTCAGCTTCTTCAGCTCTTCCTTAATACGGTCTACTTCGCCACCACCTTTACCTATGATGATACCGGGCTTGGAGGTATGAATGGTAACGATCAGTTTATTCAGCGTACGCTCAATAACGATCTTGGAGATACCACCTTTATTGATACGGGCATTCAGGTAAGTCCTGATCTTGTTATCCTCGATCAACTTGGTAGAAAAATCTTTTTTGTTACCATACCAGTTAGATTCCCAACCGCGGATAATCCCTAACCTGGCACCAATAGGATTTGTTTTCTGACCCATTTATTCTAATTTGAAAATTTTATAATTAAGCTTTTGCGTCTACAATGATCGTTACGTGATTGCTGCGCTTACGTAAGCGATACGCTCTTCCCTGTGGAGCGGGCAACATCCTTTTCAGGGTGCGGGCACCGTCTACAAAGATTGTTTTTACCACCAGTGCAGCATCAGCAGCACTCTTGCCTTCATTCTTCTGCTCCCAGTTGTTAATAGCGCTTTTCAACAGCTTGTACAAAGGAGTGGCGGAATGTTGCGGATGGTGTTCCAGCAAAGCCAGGGCTTTCTCCACTTCTACACCGCGGATCTCATCAGCCAGCAAACGCATTCTGCGGGGTGATGTGGGATAATTTCTAAGTTTAGCTACTGCTTCCATTTTATAATGTTTGTGGTCTGTAGTTTTAGTTTATGGTTATAGAACTACAAACCATAAACAGTAAACTATAAACTAATTAAGCTACTTTTTTACTTGAGTGTCCTTTAAAGTTGCGCGTAGGTGCAAACTCACCCAGCTTATGGCCAACCATAAATTCAGTCACGTAAACCGGGATGAATTTATTACCGTTGTGCACGGCGAAGGTATGACCTACAAAGTCCGGAGTAATGGTAGAACGACGGCTCCAGGTTTTGATAACACCTTTCTTGGCTTTGCCTTCGTTTACAGACAATACTCTTTGTTCCAGCTTCGCGGCTACATAAGGACCTTTTTTTATCGAACGAGCCATATATACTTAAGTTTGAAAATTTGAAGATTTAAAATCAGCGCTTGATTATTTAGCTAATTTTTTACCATTCTTACGTTGGATGATCAGCTTATCGCTTCCCTTACCCCTTGTACGTGTCTTTTCACCTTTAGCGTACTTACCAGTCCTTGAACGTGGGTGACCACCGGAAGCTTTACCTTCACCACCACCCATCGGGTGATCTACAGGGTTCATCGCTACACCACGGTTGCGGGGGCGGATACCTTTCCAACGGTTACGACCGGCCTTACCTGCCATTTCCAGGTTATGATCACCATTGCTTACGATACCTACAGTAGCATAGCAATTGATCAATACTTTTCTCAACTCACCGGAAGGCATTTTCAATATCGCGTATCTTTCTTCCTTGTTGGTCAGTTGGGCAGAAGTACCGGCACTGCGTACCAGCTTACCACCCTGACCAGGTTGCATTTCGATGTTGTGAACGTTGGTACCCAGCGGCATGTTCTTCATCTGAAGGGCATTACCGATTTCAGGGGCAACGGCATCACCGGCAATTACGGTAGTACCTACCTGTAAGCCCTGGGGAGCCAGGATATATCTTTTTTCACCGTCTGCATAGTTCAGCAGCGCGATGAAAGCAGTACGGTTCGGATCATATTCAATAGAAACCACAGTTCCTGCGATATCTTTCTTATTTCTCTTGAAGTCGATGATACGGTACATCTTTTTGTGACCGCCACCGATATAGCGCATAGCGCGGCGTCCCTGTACGTTACGGCCACCAGTAGACTTTACTTTTTCTACCAGGCTTTTCTCAGGAACATTCGTTGTCACTTCTTCATATGCATTGCCAATTCTCCAGCGTGTTCCGGCGGTAATTGGTTTATACTTTTTCAGTGCCATGTTTTAATACTTATTCTGTGTTAAAAATCGTTTGTCAATACTTTGCGGCGTTTGACGCGCCATTCTTTCCTGCCTCCGCAGAGGCGGGTGGATTAGATGTTAGCGTACAGGTCAATAGCTTCACCTTCAGCTACGGTTACATACGCTTTCTTGTAAGCCGGCTTAACTCCGGAAATGAATCCGGCCTTGGTGAAACGGCTCTTAGCCTTACCGGGAACCACTACGGTGTTCACATCAATTACATTCACACTGTAAAAACCTTCTACCGCTTTCTTGATTTCCAGTTTATTGGCTTTGCGACTAACACGGAAAGCATAAGTCCTGCTCTTATCGGAGAGCTTATTGCTTTTCTCAGTTACAATCGGCTTTATCAATACTTCTGCGAGTTTCATATAACTCTAATTTGATAATTTAAGAATGATTATGCGCTTACTTCAGCTTCGTCATCAACGAATATCTTAGCTGCGCTTTCAGTCAATACCAGTACATCGGCATTTACGATATCGTACGTATTCATGTCGGCGATCAGTGCTCCGTTTACAGAAGGCACGTTACGCAGGCTCAGGTACAGGTTGTCGTTGTACTCGGGCAGAATAACCAGAGATTTTTTATTGTCGATGTTCAATGCTTTCAGTGCACCAACAAATGTCTTTGTCTTAGGTGTATCCAGGTTGAGGTCTTCAATGATTACGATAGCATTTTCCTTAGCCTTATAAGAAAGGGCGCTGATCTTGGCCAGGTCCTTCACTTTACGGTTCAGTTTGAAATCATAACCATGAGGCTTAGGTCCGAAGATGGTACCACCACCTTTAAAGATAGGGGCACGCAGGTTACCTTTACGGGAACCACCGGTACCCTTTTGACGGTGCAGCTTTTTGCTGGAACCATGTACTTCCGCACGGGTTTTCACTTTGTGTGTACCCTGACGTTGTGCAGCCAGAAATTGCTTAACAGCCAGGTAGATCACGTGATCATTTGGCTCAGCACCAAAGATCTCATCGGGCAACTCTACTGAGCGACCTGTTTTCTTACCGCTTATATTTAATACATCTACTTGCATCGTACGCTATTTTTCAGTTCAGAAAGAAGACTTCTTGTTACAGTTGTCAATTTCCTGACGTTGTTATTTTTGAATTAATACAATTGATCCGTTGTGTCCGGGAACAGAGCCGCTTACCAGGATATAGTTCTTCTCAGGGAAGATCTTCACCACTTTCAATCCTTTTACTTTCACGCGGTCCTGACCCATCCGGCCGGCCATGCGCATACCTTTGAATACGCGGGAAGCATCGGATGAGTTACCGATAGAACCCGGGGCACGCTGACGGTCGTGCTGACCGTGAGACTGCTCACCTACCCCACTGAATCCATGGCGTTTTACAACACCCTGGAAACCTTTACCCTTGGTAGTACCTACTACTTCAACTTTTTCACCTTCAGTGAAAATGTCAACAGTAATAGATTCTCCCAGAGCTTTCTCTATGGAATAATCACGGAACTCTTTTACAAATTTTTTGGCGGCTGTATTGGCCTTTGCGAAGTGATTCTTTTCTGAAGCGAGTGTGTGCTTTTCTTTCTTGTCGCCGAATGCTAACTGCACAGCGCTGTAACCATCAGTGTCTTTTGTTTTGACCTGGGTCACAACACAGGGACCGGCCTCGATGATGGTGCAGCTTGTTTGCTTACCATCAGGGCTGAAGATGCTGGTCATCCCGATTTTTTTGCCAATAATTCCTTTCATCGTTGTTCGTTTTTGCCTTCTCGGTTTAAGAGACATTTGCGGTATGATTGTCACAACCTTGCTGTCCGGGCGGACAGAGAAGGCACAACCATGGCAACTTCAATCCCCGTTTGCTACCGACCTTTTCTTTTATTGCCTGCTTTATTTCACCTTGAATGAAAACCGCAGACTTCGAAGTACCGGTAGTAAACTAACCTCGAAGGGTCAGTTCATATTTAATGTTTATAAAACCTGCAGGCTTTACGCCCGTCAGACTATCTGTTTATATTACCCAGCGCTGCTTTATCTGTTACCACCGGTAACAAAGTTTGCAGATGGGTTTGAAAGAACTTTACTACGCAGGGTAGTATTATCATGAAAAAACCCTGTCAGGATTTTAGAACCCTGACAGGGTTCATCAAATGCTTTATCAGGCTTTGATCTCAACTTCCACACCACTGGGTAAGTCCAGCTTACTCAGGGCATCCACCGTACGGCTGGAAGAAGTATAGATGTCCAGTAAACGCTTATGCGTGCACAACTGGAACTGCTCACGGCTCTTTTTATTCACGTGCGGTGAACGCAAAACGGTAAAGATCTTCTTACGGGTAGGTAAAGGAATAGGACCTGTTACTACCGCTCCGGTGCTACGCACTGTCTTCACGATTTTCTCAGCAGATTTGTCTACCAGGTTGTGATCGTAAGACTGTAATTTGATTCTGATTCGTTGAGACATAGTTCAATCCCATTTTTCTAATGGGGATGCAAAGGTAAGGGCTGTTTACTTACTTACAAAAGAATTAACCAAAAATTTTCCCTTCCGGAGGAATAATTTGATGGCCCGCAGTCCTTTCCGGCTACCTGCGGGCAGGGAGAAAGGCACCTGCCGGCTTCCGGGGCAATACTGGGTTGGACAACATGGCTCTACCATTAACTATCACATAACCAGTCTGATAGATCTTTTTTACCTCACTGTATTCAGCCACAAAGAACCTGTTGGCGATCGTATCTACCATCAGGATGCCCCTTTCCGGCGCATTTTTGATCAATTCCGATACAAAGAAATGCTGCTGGTATTCCCGGGCCTCTTTGGCCGGATCTTCGCCCAGCAAGGTAAGATAGCTGGTAAAAACAAGCGGGGAATTGTCGGCCGAAAACCGGGCTGTTTTAACCCGGCGGGGGAAGGCACCTTTAAAAGCCATTTTGGAGTCGGTAAACTGTTTGGCGGGTATCTCGGTAATGGCCTGGTTGGTGATGTAAAATAAACTTCATAGAGGAGGGGTTTTGCAGCTAATTTATCCTACACAGACACGTGTTGACGTTAAGAAAAACTAAATTGAGAACATTTTAATAACCGGATGACCAATATGGGAATAACTCTTCAGAAAAGACAGGCTTTATTCATTGTTCTACTGACGTTCATCCTTAGTGTATTGGTACGCGTTCCCAATCTCAATCGCCCCGTTTCCAAGCACCATGAGTTTATAACAGCACTCATACTCATCAACCTTGAATCCTGGCGCCAGGCCGGTGGCGGGGAAAAATTTCACTATACCCCGGTAATGAACTATCAAAATACCGGTGATAAGCACGCGGAGAAAGCAGTATACATTGATAGTGCAGGTAACCAGCTATACCTTTCCCTGGGGCCTGCCTGGTATATGATCCCCTATTTTGTTTATGAAATTTTTGATCTGCCGGTCGAGCCGGTTTACCTGCGTATCCTTAACCTGTTCTTCAACCTTATAACCCTCCTGCTGGCCTTTTACTTTTTCCGGCAACTCATCCCGCCCGGCGCATCCGGCCGTTATCTTTTTGTAGTAGCAGGCTGTTTACTGCTCCAGTTTACACCAGGCATGTTGTGGTATTCCGGAAACGGGTACGTGCATACGGCCATTATCCTTCCTGTTGTAATGGCTACGCTCATGGTATTACTGCCCATGCTGCAATCACCTCAAAAAATTACCTTCCTGCGTTTGCTGGGGCTGGGCCTGCTGGTCATATTGTTGGTGTACATGGACTGGTTGCCCGTATTTATTTGCTTTTGTACCACCCTATGGATACTATTCAGGCGCAGGCGGGATAAACAATACCTGCTGCTGGCATCGGTGCTGTTCATAGCCACGCTTACAGGCATGGCGCTTGTGTTTGGGCAATTTGCCTCGTATGCCGGCTGGCCGGCTGTATCCCGGTATTGGCAATTGCGTTTCGGGGATCGCAGCATTGCCAATGGTGAAACGCCTTTATGGCAAATGCTGGCCTGGCTGCTTGGGCATTTCATAACCAGTTACCTGCCGCTGGTTGTGCTGATCATTGCCAGCGCTTTCGGGTTGAAGCTGCAAAAAGTCCGTCTACTGCTCTCAGACCAGGAAAAGCGCTTCCTGTATATCTATGGCGCTGCAGTAATAATATATGAAGTGGTATTGATCAGTTGGTCTTCCGCACATGATTTTGCGCTTATCCCGGCAGGCATATTGCTCGCTTATATAGGCGGCCGCCTGTTCTTAACAGCTTTTAAAGGCAGGGCGGCTTATGTAATAGGCGGACTGTTCCTGCTGTTCTCAACGGCGCAATACTATTACATCAACAGACCGGGTCCCCGCTCGCGGGATGGTATGGCTTATAATACCTTTGAAGTATTGGGCAGGGAATTAAAACAAGTCCCGGCCGACCACAAGATCTTTATGTATTTGGGAGAGACCACCTACCCTATGATCGAATACTATGCCGGCCGCAACATCACGAATGCGGAAAACAGGACAAAGGCCCAACAACTGATGCAGCAATGGGGAATCACCAAAGCCGTATGGATTGAGCATGATAATTTTCAATTCCGCCACATAGTGGAGCTAAAATAAAAACGGTGGGTCACCTTCCAAAGGTGGCTCACCGTTTTTATAACCAGGTAACTATATACTACCTGCCGCCCGGAGGGCAATGTTGTTTGAGGTAATTGGTATATAAGGTAGACAGGTGCTGGTAAGTGCCTGGCCCTTCCGAAATACTATGCGTACGGTTGGGATAAGACATCACCTGGAACTGCCTGTTGTATTTTACCAGTTCATTAATGAGCATTTCGGCATTGTTATAATGCACATTATCATCGCCCGTACCATGAATATACAGCAGGTTACCCCTCAGGTTCTTTGCATAAGTAACAGGTGACCCTTTTACAAAATCCTCCCTGTTCTCCTGTGGCAATCCCATATAGCGTTCCTGGTAAATATTGTCATACGTAAGCTGATTGCCTACTGCTGCCACGGAAATACCGGTTTTATAGATCTCCGGGAACTGGAACATCAGGTTGAGGGTGGCAGAACCGCCGCCACTCCATCCCCACACAGCCACCCGGCTGGTATCCACAAAAGTCCATTTCAGGATCTCGGCAGCCGCCAACGCCTGGTCTTTAATATTCACCAGCCCGATCTTACGGTACACGATCTTGCGCCAGTTCCTTCCTTTGGGAACAGGTGTTCCCCTGTTATCAATGGAAATATAGATATAGCCATCTTTGGCCATACTACCCTGGTACAGGAAATTGTTTTCCACGCCATACTGGTCCTTTACATTCTGTCCCCAGGGCTCGGTATACACATAAAATACCACGGGATACTTCTTCTTCTCATCAAAATTCTCCGGCTTCACCATCCAGGCATCCATCTCCACCCCTTCGGAAGTCTTTACTTTAAAGAACTCCACTTTCGCTTTTGATTTATCGACCTTGGCCACCGCATCAGCTACTTTATTCTCTCCGTTTACGCCCTTATGGTCGGCCAGGGAAATCAGTTCAGTCGTATAACCGGTGTAGTAATTGGAAAATACATGCTGGGCAAACTTCGCATTGGGCGATACATCATAATCGTGCGTGCCCTGCTGACTGGCTGGGGACACCCGTTCAGCCTTGCCCTTACCATCCAGCTTGGTGCGATACAAATACTTCTGGGTAGCATTATCAGGTGATGCCATGAAATATACATACCCGCCTTTCTCATCAATACAGGTAATCTCCATCACATCGTAATTGCCTGCTGTGATCAGCGTTTCCTTTTTGCCGTCGCGGCTTACCCGGTATAAATGGCGCCAGCCGTCTTTTTCAGAAGCCCATACAAATTCCTTTCCGCCATTCAGCCAATCCCAGCCTCCCCAGATATAATCATTGTCCCATAAAGGCAGGATATCTATCCAGGCAGAATCTTTCTCGGTATAAATGGTTTGCGCCGCACCGCTCTGCACATTGCACAGCATCAACTGGCTTTGGTTCTGTTTACGGTTCAGGTGCTGAATGATCAGCTCTGTACTGTTGGCTGCCCACTCTGCCCGGGGCACATAACTTTGCCATACCGGATCGGTAGGAATGGCCATCCATTTGGTTTGCGCAGTGGCAATATTTACTACACCCACCTTGAAGGGAGAGGGCGCCTCGCCTGCACTGGGGTACTCCACCGGCACGGCAAAGGGGTAAATGGAATCTGTATTATTTACCATCAGGTAATCCTTGGTATTCTTGGCATCTATCTGCCAGTAGGCGATCTGCTTGCTATCGGGGCTCCAGCGGAAACCATCACGGCAGAAAAACTCTTCTTCATACACCCAATCAAAAGTACCGTTGATGAGCTTGCGGTTGCCATCAGTAGTCAGTTGTGTCACAGCGCCACTGGCCAGGTCTTCCACGTACAGGTTGTACTCACTTACGTAAGCCACTTTGGAAGCATCGGGAGAGAACTTGGCAAACATCAGTGAGGAAGCAGGACGGCCTTTGCCCACCTGTTTCAAAGTATTGGCACTCCGGTCATATACCCAATAGTCGCCCCGGGTGTTCAGGCGCCATACCTTCTTGGTATTGGTAAACAGCAGGACCTTTTTATCATCTTCTGAAAAAGAAAAGCTCCTGAACGTTAAAGGCTTCTGCCCCTGTGGGGTAAGTTGTTCCTTGGTAAGCAATACCGTTTTGGTATTTTGGGGCAGTACAAACTGTACCAGTTCCCCGCCCTGTGCACTATAATAACTATTGCCATCTTTGGCCCATTTGACAGCTCCCTGGGCTTGTACCAGGTACATGGAAAAGAGGCCCAGACATACACCAACCAGCCTTGTAAAGAAGGTGGACTTACTATTCATGCGTAAAAATTTAGGGCGGGAAATTAAAGTAAAAGTCTGAATCCGGCTTAACCGGGATTAACCAAATAAAAAAATCCCGGCCAACTGCCGGGACTCTGCTAACCATAGCTTCCTTTTCACAGGGAGCGTGTGTGTATCCTTTGACCAAAGAAGAATCTATTGTACTGAACCCTACGGGGTTTGCTTGTTACCGGTTGTTTGAATCCCGGCGAAAGAGGAAGTTTAATGCCCCTGAGGGTTTTAATAACTCTTTAATAAAGGGAGCCAATAAAAAAGCCCCTCCGGAGAGAGGCCCTTTAAGTGCGTTCATCATTGCTATTGAACGATCACTTTGGGGAGAGTTGCTGCCCAATAAAGGGCTGCACTAATCAAAAGCCATGTAGTTTAGGGGCTACGGTGCAATATATGAAAGGAACGCTGCATTTCGCCACACAAACCACTAACTGTGCAGAATAATGGGGTAACTGTGCTGTTTTGGCTAATAAGTGCGAAGGCAGGTAACGTTAGGCAGCTATAAGAATCCGGGAGGCACCCCTTTTTTACTAATTTGTTTAGCCTGGAATAAAATTTTTATTATATAAATTTATGTTATAATTTCAGTTATCCTTCTTTCCTATTTTAAACTCCCCCATTTCATCGCCCAATACTCCTCTTTTATAATCTCTGTTTTTAAACGCAAAACTTCCATTATGAAAAAATTACTTTCCATTAATGGCGTATTGGCCATTATGCTGCTTTTCATTTGCTGCCAGAAAGATGTCAACCAACAAAAAACACAGGAAGAAACCGGCCCTGTCGAATCTGTAGCCCTTAATTCAAGTACCACCAACTGCGGAGATCCGTTAGTAAAAGACATGATGGATATGGGAGGTGTTATTGATTGGGGAGATATTGTCATCAGCAATGATGCCAACAATATCATTGTACAATTAAACAGTGGTATTCAGGGTATGTACCTGGCCAAGGTTACGGCGGTATTCGGATCGCAACAGCATGTAACGGATTACCTCAGCAACCAGATCAACTGGTCAGCCTGCGATGGCCCCTTCCTGTTCGACCGCCAAAAGACTTATGCACCGCAGACAAAAAGTACGGATACCATTCAGATCCCCGTCAGCAATTTCCAGTCTGATGATTGTATCTGGATGAGCCTCAGTATACAACTGATCGGTGAATACGGTACCTGGGGTTGCGCATTCGCCTACCCATATGATGGTGAGATCATCGGCAGCGCCGAATGGCAAAGCGCCTTCAGGTATTGCAGGCAGGATTGTCCGCCACCACCACCTGGCGATTGCGGCCAGTTAAGGACTCAAACACCCGGTGGCTGGGGCGCAGAACCCAATGGCAATAATGCCGGCACCTATTTACACGCCAATTTTGCAGCCGCATTTCCCAATGGCTTAACAGTAGGATGCACGCCTGATTATAATGTAATGCTGACCACCGCCCAGGCCATTACTGACCTGTTGCCTACAGGCGGACAGGCTGCCGTGCTCACACAAAACTATACCAACCCGGCTGCCATTAAGAATGTATTGGTAGGGCATCTCGTAGCCCTGACATTAAGCACCGGCTTTGATGTATATGATGCCAATTTCGGGCAGGCAGGCATACAGTTGGGACAGATGCAGATCGGAAGCGGCACTTTCGCCGGATGGACAGTCAATGATTTCCTGGCCGAAGCGAATAAAACACTGGGCGGCTGTGGCACCTATACGTTGCAGCAAGTGCTTACAACAGCTACCAGTATTAATGAAAATTATGTTGATGGGCTTATAGATAAAGAATTCCTGGTATGCCCCAGGATACAGGATTAGCATTGGTTATTATGGTTACAAGAAAAAGCCCCGCTTGTTGGCGGGGCTTTTTTATAAGGATGCGCTTTAAAACTTAGTCACTCACTTTCATTTTTCCTTTCACCTTGGCAATCACTTCTTCAGCGATGTTGTTGGGGGCAGGAGAATAGTGGCTGAACTCCATGGTAGAAGTAGCACGGCCGGAGCTTAAGCTACGCAATTGTGTTACGTAACCAAACATTTCACTCAGGGGCACTTTGGCTTTGATAACCTGGGCGCCTGCGCGGCTGTCCATACCTTCCAGCATACCACGGCGACGGTTAAGGTCACCGGTTACGTCACCCATGTATTGGTCAGGAGTGATTACTTCTACTTTCATGATGGGCTCCAGCAATACAGGCTGCGCTTTACGGCCTGCCTCACGGAAACCTTGCTTGGCGCAAAGCTCGAAAGACATGGCGTCGGAGTCAACCTGGTGGAAGCTACCATCAAATACGCGGACCTTCACATTCTCCACAGGATAGCTGGCTAATACACCAGTGCCCAGGGAGTTCTGGAATCCTTTCTGGATAGCAGGAACGAATTCACGGGGGATAGATCCACCGAAGATATCATTCACAAACTGCAGGTTCTCTTTCGGATTTGCTTCCAGCCACTCTGCATCAGCGGGCCCGAGTTCGAAAATGATGTCCGCAAACTTACCACGACCACCGGTTTGTTTCTTGAGGATCTCACGGTGTTCAACAGATTTACGGAACGCTTCTTTATAAGCCACCTGGGGAGCACCCTGGTTAACTTCTACTTTGAACTCGCGTTTCATACGGTCGATGATGATCTCCAGGTGCAGCTCACCCATACCACGCAGGATGGTTTGACCGGTATCTTCATCGGTATTTACACGCAGGGTAGGATCTTCTTCTACCAGCTTGGCAATGGCCATACCCATTTTATCTACGTCGGCCTGTGTTTTAGGCTCAACAGCGATCGCGATTACAGGCTCTGGAATAAACATGTTTTCCAGGGTGATCGGATGGTTCTCATCGCACAGGGTATCACCGGTCTTGATTTCCTTAAAACCAACTGCCGCGCCGATATCACCAGCTTCGATGAAATCGATCGGGTTTTGTTTGTTGGCAAACATCTTCATGATACGGCTGATACGCTCTTTCTTACCACTTCTTACGTTCAATACATAAGAACCGGCATCGAGGTGACCGCTATAGCAACGGAAGAACGCCAAACGACCTACGAAAGGATCGGTCATGATCTTAAAGGCCAATGCAGCGAAAGGCGCTTTAGGATCGGGCTTGCGCGTGATCTGCTCGCCGGTATCAGGATCAGTACCTACTGTATCTTCAATATCAATAGGAGAAGGCAGGTAACGACAAACGGCATCCAGGGCTGTTTGTACACCTTTGTTCTTGAATGAAGAACCACACATCATCGGAACGATGCTCAGATCGATGGTAGCTTTACGGATAGCTTCATGTACTTCGTCTTCAGAGATAGATGCCGGATTGTCGAAGAATTTCTCCAACAGTTTGTCATCATATTCAGCTACTGCTTCAATCAGGTTTTGTCTCCACTCTTCAGCTTCAGCCTGCATATCAGCAGGAACAGGGATCTCTTCAAAGGTCATACCTTCAGTAGCCATATCCCAGATAACACCTTTCATGGTGATCAGGTCAACCACACCTTTGAAATCATCTTCTGCACCGATGGGTAATTGCAGGGGAACGGCTTTAGCACCGAGCATTTCCTTTACCTGCTTAACCACCATCAGGAAGTCGGCGCCGGAACGGTCCATTTTGTTAACGAAACCGATACGGGGAACTTTATAACGGTTAGCCTGGCGCCATACAGTCTCAGACTGAGGCTCTACGCCGTCAACGGCAGAGAACAGGGCGATCAGACCATCCAGTACACGCATAGAACGCTCTACTTCTACAGTAAAGTCCACGTGGCCCGGAGTATCAATGATGTTGAAATAATATTTTTTGGTGTTAGCATCGGCCTTACCTTTTACGGTAGGGAAATTCCATTGGCAGCTAACAGCAGCAGAGGTAATGGTGATACCTCTTTCTTTTTCCTGCTCCATCCAGTCAGTGGTAGCTGCACCATCATGCACCTCCCCTATTTTATGGATCATACCGGTATAGCGCAGGATACGCTCCGTAGTAGTGGTTTTACCGGCATCAATGTGTGCCGCAATACCAAAGTTTCTCTGTAATCGTAAGTCTGCCATGACTTTGTTGTTGTTTTCTGTTTAATTGTAGTGCAGGGAACTCCCTGAAAATAAGTGCGCAAAGGTAAGCAAAATCTCTGTCAAAAAGCAGATTCCACAAGATCAAATGATTAAATGTGGAAAACCAAAAAAGTACGCCCTGTCGGCTGACAAGGCGTACTTTTTGTGCAGTAGCACAATGTATATCAATTACTTGTACAGGAAGTCCAGTGCTGTTTTATCATTATTGTTGAAAGGGCGGTTCTGTCCGGAACCAATACAGGCCAGCATCCAGGAGTTGGGATCGGGACCGGTAGCGGTGCCCGGGATGTAGACAGCCCCTACTGTGGAAGCCCCTTCATTAACCGGTTGGCCGCCGCAGCTATAACTGCGATCCAAATAATCGGTGTGACGGAAACCAATGCAGTGCCCTATTTCATGGGCCAGGATAGTAGCTACTGTGCTTTGCGGCTGATTGCCGATCGCCCTCGAGTTCACTTTGACCTGTCCATACGGATTACCGGCATTGGTAGGAAACCCGGCAGAAGCGAGGTAATTGCCATTCCCTCTCACAATGCTGATGGTGGCACCGGATGATACACGCTGAAAGGTAATACGCAGCCCCTGCGCATTATACCGGCTGAGGGCCTCGTCCAGCGCAGCCGCATAAGAGGAAGGCAATTGTGAGGCAAGACTCACGGTAATGGTACGGGGCAAACCTGTTACGAGGTTATTGGTGCGGTATTGTTCTTCCGTACCAACCCGTAAAAACCGTGTATCCGGTGTAGCAGTAAGGTCCTTCGCCGTAAGCAAAATATCACCCTCCACGATATAATTACCTTCTTCATCCAGCGAGACATTTTTGTTACTGAAACCAAGCTGATAGATCTTATCCAGCGTAGTCTGGGAGATCTCCTGCGTGGCATCTGTGGAAGCATTCTTCTTACAGGCAGGTACCAGGCAAACCAGCGCGGTAATACCGGCAACGGATAATAGTAGTTTTCTCATAAACGAATGTGCGTTTTGTAGTTAACAATCAGGTGGGTACAAAGGCAATGGTTACAACCAACAGCCTTTTACATAGAAACTTTTTCTAATGTACTATAAATATTAATAAATCTTATCAAGAGAATAGCAACCTTATTGCAGAATTAGGGAACGTTGGGCCATGGTTTGAGGATGTTACTGGGCATACTATGGCTGAGGCCACTACCTGTGAAGCCGTCAGTAAAGAGCAGGATAATCCAGAGATAATCCACATATAATCCAGAGATATTCCAGAGATAAGTCACTCCTATTGTATCTGGAATATCTCTTAAATATCTCTACATTAATTGTTTTATATATTTAAAATAATTAGATAGTCAGGTACGGGCAACTATTACTGTCCCTGGGGCCGGACTTGGCTTAACCCCGACGAATGGCAGCCCCGGGATAAGCAATAATTGGTTACATTTAAATACTATTAGCCTTCGGTCCCATGAGATACAGTATCCTGCTGTTCCTTTACTGCTGCTATTGCCTGGCTGTCAATGCACAAGAGCCGGACAGCACCACCCTGCGCAAAAAACTTTCACCTCTTTTACTATCGCCCAAAGCCAGGGTTGACAACAATACCATCACCACCTGGTGGATTACCGTTACTGATATTGAACGTTTTAAATCTTTTGTGGCAGCCAATAAACTACCGGTGGAAGTGATGGGGACCTATGCCCTTACCCGGTTACTGGTTATCAAAACCACCCGTAAGGTATTGTTAAACAATCTATTGAAAAGCCCCTGGGTAGTATTTGCCGATGCGCCCCGGGTACCCCGGGAAGAACAGGTGATCAGCAGTTTTGACAATACCGCCAACCAGGTCAATACCGTTCACAGTCTGCTACCTGCCCTGAATGGCAATGGCCTGGTCGTATCTGTAAAGGAAAATAAGCCCGATACGACGGATATTGATTTTACGGGCAGGTATCTTCCTACTCCATTGAGTTCGTCCACTGTTACGCAACATGCAGGCATTATGGGCACTATTATCGGAGGAGGTGGTAACAGTGATTATACCGGTAAGGGAGCCGCCTGGAGCGTAACGCTCAGCTCTTCGAGTTTTGCTACCCTACTGCCGGATGCCAACAGCGCCTACCAGCAATACAATATTTCGGTCCAGAACCACTCCTATGGCACCGGTATAGAAAATTATTACGGGGCTGATGCGGCGGCTTATGACGCCAGCAGCATCGCCAACGCCCACCTGCTGCATAGTTTTTCCGCCGGTAATTCCGGTAATCAAACCAGCACGCAGGGCCCTTATACCGGCCTTCCCAACTATGCCAATATCACCGGGAGTTTTAAGATGGGCAAGAACATCACCACCACAGGCGCTATTAACAGCTTGTATCAGCCCGAAGCACTGAGCTCAAGAGGCCCGGCCTATGATGGGCGCATCAAACCCGAACTGGCAGCTTTTGGGGAAGATGGCAGTTCCGGCGCCGCGGCCATTACTTCGGGTATTGGCCTGTTGGTGCAACAGGCTTATAAGGAGCATACCGGCCAACTGCCGCCTGCCGCCCTTGTAAAGGCTATCCTCCTGAATACAGCCGATGATGTGGCAGCGCCGGGCATTGATTTCCAAACCGGCTATGGTAGTGTGAATGCCTTTAAAGCCGTTAGTACGGTACAACAGGGCCTGTATGCTGCCGGCAGTATTGCCCAGGCACAAACACAAACCTCCACCCTCTCCATTCCTGCCGGCATACGGCAGGTAAAGGTGACGCTTTGCTGGTATGACCCACCAGCCACTCCCAATGCCCTCAAGGCGTTAGTGAATGACCTTGACCTGGAACTTATCAATACCAGTACCGGCGAACACTGGCAGCCCTGGGTATTGAGTCATTTTCCGCATGCAGATTCCCTGCAAAAGCTGCCGGTACGCAAAAGGGATAGTCTGAACAACAATGAGCAGATCACGCTGGACAATCCCTTGCCCGGCACGTACACGATACAGGTAAAGGGCTATGCCATTCCATCCGGCGCCCAGGCTTATTATCTTTCCTGGCGGCTGGATACTGCCGACCGGTTTCAATGGTATTATCCTGCCAAAGGAGATGATGTGCAGGGTGGCCAGAATAATATCCTCCGCTGGGCTTCTTCTTTTACGGATAACAATCCCGGCCATATCGAATATTCCACCGATGATGGCAATCACTGGCAATCCATCACCCATACTGCCAACCTTGCCCAGGGCTTTTATACGTGGCAGGCGCCTGATACTTTTACCACAGCCCGGCTGCGAATAACAGCCGGCGCTCATTCTTTTCTGTCCGACACTTTTACTGTTTCGGCAAGGCTGGATATGAATACCGGTTTCAACTGTGCCGACTCCTTTTTGCTTACCTGGCATAAACCCGTTGGCATTGATGCCTGTATCGTGTATGTACTGGGTGAAAAATACCTTCAGCCTTTACTCACTACCGGCGACACCATGCTAGTGCTGAGCAAGGCCACCAATCCCGCTTTACATTATACCGTAGCTCCTGTACTGGCAGACGGTTATACCGGGATGAAAGCCTTTACTTTCAACTATACCACACAGGGAATAGGTTGCTATGTTAAAAGCTTCCTGGCCGACTTTGTGAATGCTACTACTGCCCGCTTATTGATCGAATTAGGAACGCGGTATGCCATACAAAAGATAACGGTTGAAAAACTGGACATTTCCGGTTACAAGGACATACAAACAATAGAGCCGGTTAATGCACTGCAATATGTTGTTACAGATAATGCATTGCACCGGGGCGTTAATACGTATCGCCTGAAGATCTACCGCACTGATGGCGTCATTATTTACAGTCAGCCGGAAACGGTGTATAATTTTAAGGACGCCGGTTATATTGTTTACCCGAATCCTGTCAGTGCAGCAACAACACTTCATATTCTTACAGCAGATCCCGGCAACAGTACCATTACCTTCTTTAATGCAGCCGGCCAGCAGGTATTGCACCGCCAGTTGACAGATGTACATGAGCAACTACCGCTGCATGGATTACAAAAAGGCCTGTATTTCTATATTATCCGGAAAGCGGGGAATAAGGAGCAAACGGGAAGTGTGTTGATCTATTGATTATAGGCCGCAGCGTCCCCTCCGGGAGACACTGCGGGGAAAGTAAGTGTGCTTGTGTATTAAAACAAAAACCCCGCTTTCGCAGGGTTTATTGTTCTTAAACCTTCAAAAAACATTATTCAAAGATGACCTTGTAGGTGAATGTTTCCCGGCTGCCGAGCGCCGTGATGCGCAGCATGTACACCCCGCTCTTCACAGACGCATCCCGGTGCCAGGTGATTTTCGCCTGCTGCACCTTTTGTACTACCTGCTCATGCACCACCTGTCCGGTAATGGTGAACAGTGACAGTTTATAGCTATCCTGCTGCTTCGCTGTAAGCGCTATGTTCAATGTACGCTTAACCGGGTTGGGATACAGCGTAATGGAACTTACCGTGGCGATCTTTACCGGAATGATATTGCTGTAAGTGATCTTATTATCCTTGCTTACCATACGCAGGCGGTAATTATTGGTACCTGTCACCGGCGCTTCATCGGTAAAGGCATACATACTACGTCCTGACAACTGACGGGAATTGACGGCGCCAATAGCCATGTACTGTCCGTTGCCTGCACTGCGCTCAACAATGTATTCTTTGGTATCCATGTCCTGCTGTGCCACCCAATTGAGTTGTACAGCACCATTGATCGCTTTGCCGGATAGTTTAACCTGTCCCGGCAATATGCCACCACACATCCCTGTTACCTCGAAGTAGGAGATCTTGGTAAGACATCCGCCGTTTACAGACATATGGCATACATACATACCAATATCGGAAGGCAACAGGTAAGGTATCCTGTAAGAGGTGGTTGTACTCACCAGGACACTATCTGTTTCACTTGTTTTCTTGTACCAGTTATAAGTGGCATTGGCTGTAGAATCCACATGGAGGTTTACATCCTGGTAATAGCAATCTGAGCTGGCATAGATGAGCGTATTGGCCAGCGGCAGGATGTTTACGTCGTTCAGGGTAGCGTTGCCACAGGCATCCACCGCACGCAGACGTATCAGTGAATACTGTACGCCATTGGTGATGCTGAATACCGGGCTGGTTTGACCGGATGAGATGATACTGGGTGAATCAGGGATACTGCCAATAACTTCATAACTGAAGGGCGAGCATCCGCCTGTAACCACCGCACCCACACTGAAGTTGTTGTTATCACACTGGTAAGCGGCCGATTGCTGCAGGCCCGGGAAAGCATAGGGCGCCACAACGACGGTATCATATATTTTGCCGGTACAGCTCGGTACGCTGTACTGCACAATGTAGGTAGAAGGTTCAAGGTCTACAAACTTGTAGGTAGAACCCACATTGGAGGTAAAGTTGATGGTAACCGTATTGCCGTTCTTCCTGATGATCACCGGGGTCACTACGCCCATGTTGGAACTAACATCAATATCAATATCGGTGGCGCCGTTTTCCCATACACCGGAAGGGCATTTCGATTTTACAAATTTCGTTTTGTTGATGATGCTCGGGCTGGGTGTTACCAGTGCAGTATCCCGCACGTTACAGTTGTCTATACCTATAACGGTATACTGCTGTCCGCCGGTCAGTGGCTGCAGGGCATTGACCATAATGGGGCTGGTTGCCGATGTAACCGAGGTCACCAATACGCCTACCGGGTTCAGTACTTCAATGCGGTAAGGCGCATTGCCGGTGTTAAAGGTCACCTTCACATCGGTGGTGCCAAAGGTGCAGGACTCCTTCGCTGTTACAGCAATATCAATAGGTACAGGCGCCGCATTGATACGGCGGGTAATGACAGTATCATAGCAGGGATCTTTCACCTTCACATCATACCAGCCGTACAGCAGGTTATTGAAGGTACCGTTGCTGCTGCCGGTAGCTACGAAGTTGCCCAAGGTATCATAGATGTTGTACTGAGGGTTCTGCAGGTTGTTTTGCCCGTTCACCTTAGCGGTAAAGGTAGAGCAGGCCTTGTTGCTGATCGCCACACTGCCTATCGAAGGCACGTTCCGCTTTGCATCAAAACATCTTTCCATCAGGGTATCGTAACAGGGAGGCCGCACCCTGATACAATGATAACCATACGGCACGTTGTTGAACGTACCATTGGTATTACTGTCTATCGCTACATTAGCGGCGTTGTACAATACATATTTAGCATTGGCAATATTGGAACCTGATATCTTGGCGACAACGGTAGAACAACCTTTGTTGCTGATATTCACGGAGGAAGAAAGCGAAGGTTTGGACCTTAACACTTCAAAGCACCTTTTGAACACCGTATCGTAACAGCTCGCACTGTTGGTCACCCGGATACAGTAACTGCCATAAGGCAGGTTGGGAAATATCCCATCAGGGGTACAGGTGATCAGTACATCATTCACATCGTATAAACAATAGGTCGGATTATTCAGGTTTTGCTGCCCTGTTATTGAGGCTGTGAACGTACTACAGCTTTTATTAATATCCACAGTAGTTCCCAGGCCCGGCACCAGTTTTTGGATGTTAAAGCACCGCACGATGGTGGTATCATAGCAATCATCATTCTCAATGCGGATGCAATAAGGTGTATTATATAGCAGGTTGTCAAAGCTGCCGGTAGTATTACAACCAATGAGCACATTGCTGCCGTTGTACAGACAGAACTGCGGATTGGTAAGATTCGTTTGCCCGCTTATGCTGGCTGTAAAACTGTTACACCCAATGCCGGAAGGGTTGATATTGGCATCTACCGAAGGCAGCGGGGTATTGACTGTAAAGCATTTGGTAATGGTGGTATCATAACAGCCATCTTTTACTTTGATGCAATAGTAGCCATACTTAATGTTATTGAACACGCCATCGGTGCTGGTACCGATGAGGGTATTGCTGCCATTATACAGTTCATATACAGGATTGGTCAGGTTGGTTTGCCCGGTAATGGAAGCTGTAAAAGTGGAACAGGCTTTATTGCTGATGCTTACTGTATTGCTGATAGCCGGTTTAGGCTGGCTGGCCGAGAAACAACGTGTAATGGTTGTATCATAACAGTTATCTTTTACGCGTATGCAATAGCCACCATACGCCAGGTTGGTGAAAGAGCCGGTGTTATTGGTGGCAATGACAATATTGTTGTTGAGCAGTTCGTAGGTTGGATTGGTGAGGTTGCCTTGCCCGGAAACCGTTGCAGTGAACGTATTACAGGTAAAATCGGAAGTAGTGACATTGGCATTGACCGTAGGACGGTTGGGATCAACCCAGGTGCTAACCTGCATGGTGCCGCAAGGGTCTTTCACCACTAATTTTACAAAGCGTTTGGTGCCGATGTAAAAACGGAAAGGGCTGGTGGAAGACCATACCGTATCGCCTGCACTTCTAACCACGCCATATTGAAAGCCGGGAAAACTACTGGTATTGCCCTTGCTGTCTTTGATCTTGATGGTTACCTGGGCACTGTCGCAACCTATTTTGGCAACGGTGACCCCATCTATCCACCACTGGTAATTGAGGATGGTGATGCGCCTGGTTTGCTGTCCGCCGCAGGAGTCTTTCAACTGGATGGCATACTCACCAGCCACCAGGTTGGTAAAATAGCCGGTAGCATTGGTAGTACCTACCCCGGAAGGAGAAGGTGCTACGATGGAATAAACAAAGGGAGATCTTCCGCCCAACTGGTTTGATACCGTAACCGTTCCATCAGTGCCATTCATACAGGTTACGTCGGTCTTGGTAAGTACAAAGCGGGGCTCGGCATAAGAGCCGGGAACAATTACATCGTATTTATCGGTAACACAACCCGTATTGATGTCTTTTACACTGACTACATAGGAGCCGGCAGCAAGGCCGGTGATGTTGGTGGAAGAAGTGTAAGCAGTAGTAATGGGCCCCGTGACTTTAATATTGTAGCTACCTGAGCCACCGGTAATATTCACTTTGATACCTCCCGTGGCCATACATCGCGATTCTTTGGTAGTAACCGTGAAGTTAAGCGTGGTACAGTCCTGGGCCAACCCTATCAGGGGGTGCAGGTAAAGCAGGGACAGGATAAACCCTGCGCGCGTCAGTTTCATCAGGCTCTTCATTAGGGTACGATTTCGGATTTCGGATTTTTCCTCTACAGGATATTGGACCAATGAATACGAGAATAAAGTAAGCAGGTTTTAATCATTAATGCAAGCCTGTCTGGATAACTTATCACAAAAACCTATATCCATTTGAGTTATCGCAAACACATGCTTATTTTTAAGATGTTCAATATGTCTGATTTACACGATGTTTAACCTGTTGAGGTGGTCAAAAAAGCCTCACATTAAAATTTTGATAACCAGCCGGATAAATCTGGATAAATTGATGCAAGCGTATCGTGTGGGCACTGTAGTAAATAAAAAAGACCGTTCACGTATATGTGAACGGTCCCGAATATGATGCCTTTACAGGTAGCTGTAGATTATACTTTGAAGTGAGCGAAAGCCTTGTTGGCTTCAGCCATACGGTGTGTATCTTCTTTCTTTTTGAAAGCACCACCTTCACCTTTGGCAGCGGCTACTACTTCGTTGGCCAGTTTCTCTGCCATGCTACGGCCATTTCTTTCGCGGCTGTAGCGGATGAGCCATTTAATGCTCAGTGATATCTTCCTGTCTGCACGTACTTCAGCAGGAATCTGGAAAGTAGCACCACCGATACGACGGCTGCGTACTTCAACGGCCGGAGTAACGTTGGATAAAGCTTTTTTCCATATTTCATAGCCATTTTCACCAGTTACTTTGGATACACGATCCATTGCATCATAGAAAATAGTGAATGCCGTATTCTTTTTACCCTGCCACATCAGGTTATTCACAAAACGTGTTACCAGCGCATCACTGTATTTTGCATCTGGCGCCGGGGCAATTTTTTTGGCTTTAGTCTTCCTCATTGTTATCGCTTGTTATTAAGTTAGACCGATCCTGCCGGTCCAGTTTTATCTTACTTTAGTTGTTATCCACGGAATGCGGTGAGTTACGTAAACCGTGACGGCTTTATTTCTTAGCCTTTTCACGTTTAGTACCGTATTTGGAACGGCTCTTCTTACGATCCTTCACACCGGCAGTATCCAGGCTACCGCGTACGATATGGTAACGTACACCTGGTAAGTCCTTCACACGACCGCCACGAACCAACACAATGGAGTGCTCCTGCAGGTTATGACCTTCACCGGGTATATAGGCAATCACCTCTACTTTATTCGTTAAACGTACCTTGGCTACTTTACGCAAAGCCGAGTTAGGCTTTTTGGGAGTAGTTGTATATACACGGGTGCATACACCGCGACGGAACGGACAGCTATCCAAAGCCCTTGATTTGCTCTTGGCCTTGATGATCTCTCTTCCTTTTCTAACCAATTGTTGAATTGTAGGCATTCTGAACCTTTTATTTTTGGGACGGCAAAGGTAAACCTCAGCCGGTTAAATACCAAATCTTAATCAGGGATTTTGAGGATTTCTCCCATTTCCTGTGGATAAGTCCTTTATATCTTAAACATCCAGCCATGCGTATCGGCCGTTTTGCCCTCCCGGATATCGTCCAGGCGGCGTTTCATTTCAGGGGCTGCTTTCCACTCATCGACATTAAAAGTCATCACAAAGTCTTTGTATTTCAGCTCCTTAATGGGAGAAATGGTGGCGGCTGTACCGGTGCCGAATACTTCCTGCAACTGGCCGGCCTTATAAGCCTCGATCATTTCTTCAATGTTAACAGGCCGTTCTTCCACCGTCAGTCCCATTTCCCGTAAAATGGTGATGGCGCTGTCGCGGGTAATACCGGCCAGGATGGTACCGGCGCTGAGGTCGGGGGTAACCGCCTTATTGCCCAGGATGAAGAATACGTTCATGGTGCCTATCTCCTGCACATATTTGTGCTCGGCTGCGTCTGTCCACAACACCTGGTCATACCCTTTGCTTTTAGCTTCGGCAGTCACCATCATGCTGGCGCCATAGTTACCGGCTACCTTGGCAAAGCCTACGCCACCGGGAGCGGCACGGGTATATTTTTCTTCCACATAGATCCGCGCAGGAGCCGCATAATAGGGGCCTGTGGGACTGAGGATGATCATAAACTTATAGCTGTCAGACGCTTTTACACCAATCACCTCATCCGAAGAAAACATAAAAGGACGGATGTAGAGGGAGTGGTTTTCTTTGGCCGGGATCCAGTTCTTATCCACAGCGATCAACTGGCGCATGCCTTCGATGAACAGTTCTTCCGGCACTTCGGGCATTTGCATGCGGGTGGCTGATATGTTAAAACGCTTGTAATTGTCGTAAGGACGGAAGATAAAAGCCTCTCCATCTTTATTACGATAAGCCTTAATACCTTCAAAAATAGCCTGTCCGTAGTGCAGGGAGGCCAGGGCCGGGCTTAATACCAGGGGTTGGTAGGGCTTGATCTCCACGTTCTTCCATTCGCCGTTCTCATAGTCGGCTTCCAGCATGTGGTCGGTAAAATACTTACCAAAAGGAATGTTTTCCAATGGAATATCATTCAATTTGCTCCGCTCAATTTTTGTCACAGGTATGCTATATGCATCGATCATAATCCAGTATTTTTGGACCACAAAGAAACAATTAAACTTTTTGCCTGCAAAAAATCCAGGCATCTTTTACTAACAAATGTTAGCGTAAAGAAGAAGTCTGAGGTCGGAAGTCTGAAGTCAGCGCTTCAGCGGCGAAAAGAAATAAATAACTCTATGTCAGCATATAATGTTCAGTTACCAGGTGTTGTGATTGCAGGCCTCTACAAAAGGTTGGTGATACAGGGTACGGGAGAAGTGGTGGAAACGGCGCCTGCCACGTCGGGAAGGCAGGATTCGAACCTGCGCCCCCCGGTAGATGAAACGCCGGTAAAAGCGGCCCCGGCGGCTGTGCAAGAAGCGCCCCAACCAGTGACGCCTGCATCGCCGGTTACGGGCAAAGCTGATACGGCAGCAATTCCTGCCGTACAGGAAGAAGCCGTACCAGCAAGTGCCTCCCCTGCTTATAAATTCCTGGGCAATAACCGGCAGCGTGTTGCGGTTATCGTGCGGTTTGCGGGAGAAGCCTTTTTGCCGGAACAGCATTTACAGATGCTGACCAAGATGCTGGGAGCCTGTAAGCTGAACCTGGGCGATGTGGCCATTGTAAATGATGCCACCCTGCCAGTGAACATGAATACGTTGAAGGAACAATTGTCGCCCCAACGGGTGTTACTGTTTGGTATAGCGCCTGACGAGACAGGCCTGCCGCTCAACTTCCCCTACTTCAAGGACCAGGAGTATGCCGGCACAACGTACCTGTACACCCCCTCACTGGAAGAACTGAATCAGGAAACAGAGGAAGGGAAATTGTTGAAAAGAAGACTGTGGGAATGTTTGAAGAAAATCTTTGGCGTATGATTACATTAATATTTGCGACTAACAATGCCCATAAAGTGCAGGAGATCCAGGCAGCCATTGGCGACCAGATCAGGGTGATCAGCCTGCAGGAAGCCGGTATTGATGTGGACATTCCCGAACCACATGATACACTGGAAGAGAATGCCACGGAGAAATCACGTACCATCCGGCAAATGACAGGCGAAAACTGTTTCAGCGAAGATACAGGGCTGGAAGTAGACGCCTTAGCGGGTGAGCCCGGCGTTAAAAGCGCCCGCTATGCAGGAGAAGATAAGTCTTTCGACAAGAATATAGAGAAACTGCTCACCAAACTGGGCAATAATCCCAACCGCAGGGCAAGATTCCGTACGGTGGTATCGTTATTCTGGGAAGGACGGGAATACCTTTTTGAGGGTATTTGCGAGGGCACTATTATTGGGGAGAAAAAGGGTACAGCAGGGTTTGGCTATGACCCGGTTTTTGTTCCGGAAGGAAGTACCCGTACTTTTGCCGAGATGAGCCTGGAAGAGAAGGGAGTATTCAGTCACCGGAAAAAAGCCGCCACAAAGCTGGTTTCCTTTTTGCAGGGTATGGTGCAACAAGCTAAAACCTGACAGGTTTAAACCATCTGCCCTGTAAAATTCATATTATTTAATAAAAAATTTGGACTCGAAAAGCAACTATAACATTTCTGAATCCGACTTGATAAAGGGCTGTATTGCGGGAGACAGGCGTATGCAGGAAGAGCTGTATCGCAGGTTTGCACCAAAAATGTATGCTGTGTGTCTGCGCTATGCCAATAATACCAATGATGCCCAGGACCTGTTACAGGAAGGATTTATCAAGGTGTATAAGAATCTGCATCGTTTCCGCGCAGAGGGGTCATTTGAAGGATGGGTAAGAAGGGTATTTGTCAACACTTCTATAGAACACTTCCGCAAAAAGTCGGCCCAGTTATCCAGCGTCAGCGAACGGGAAGAGAACACGATCGAAGACGCGGATATAACAGCACTGGACAGCCTGGCAGAAAAGGATATCATTAATATTGTACAGGAACTTTCACCCGGCTACCGCACTGTATTTAACCTGTATGTGGTAGAAGGGTATTCACATAAAGAGATCGGACAGCTGTTGGGCATCAGTGAGGGAACGAGCAAGTCACAATTGGCCAGGGCCAAGTCTATTTTGCAAAAGAAAATAACCCAGTATTTAAACGATACTAAAAAGTCCTTTACCCGTTAATATGTCTTCTAACGCGCCAAATATTCTCTTCCACCACGAAACCCCACCACCTCCCGGTGTATGGGACGCTATCAGCGCCCGGCTGGATGCAGAGTTTGATGCACAGGAAATAAAGATCGCCGATAAGTTATACGATTGGGAAACACCTCCCCCACCCGGCGCCTGGGAAAATATTATGCAGGCTTTACCGGTAATCCCTTCAACCACCGAAGCACCTGCCAAAGTAGTTCGTCTCCCTTTTCGTAAAGTAGCCATTGCTGCAGCCATACTGGCTATTGTAGGCTTCCTTACCTGGAATTTCCTGAACAGCACGATGAGCGACCCGGTAGTACAGCATAACCAGGCAACACCCGCTTCCAACGATCCTGCTGATAACACTAATGATATTACGGTACAGCCTTCCCTGCCGGCTATTGACGCTTCCATTGGCGGCCGCCGCAGGCGCACCACCTTCAATGTGGCACGCCGGGTCAATGCCTCCACGGTGCTCGCTGCCAATTATGTTGACAGGCATGTACCGGAAGAGGTAACGGATGATATTCATTATGCCGGCGTGCAGGACCTGCGAGCAGCAGCCACCACTTCCCGTAATGGCATTAAGGCCCCCCCTATCAAGGATGCGAATGGCAATATTATCCTGGATTACAGCCTTATTACTTCACGCGATGGTAATTATATCACGATCACCTGTCCCAATGGTGAACAGGCGCGCCTTTCCACCAAGTTCCTTCCCCTGCTGACTTACCTGAATGCCGCTACAGAGCCGGCTGGGTATTTTGATGCGATCATCCGGGAGAACGATGTGTGGAAGGACCGTTTCAGCCAGTGGCGCTATAAGCTGATGCAACAGGAATCTTTTGTTCCGGGCGCAACCAATTTCCTGGACATTATGGCATTGAAGGACCTGATTGAGGAGAATTAGGCAACGAGGCATAGAGGCAGCAAGGCAACGAGGAAATACAAGTTACATTACGATAGCACACGCATAAACGAATACACGAATATTATTCATGGCACGCATTAAAGTAGAGCTACCTGATACCTTTTCTTTCTCCACTATTATCCCTGTACGTATTACCGACGTCAATTATGGCGGGCATGTAGGCAATGACACCCTGCTCTCTATTATACATGAAGCGCGGGTACAGTTCCTCCAGCATTATGGCTATGAAGAGTTGAATATAGCCGGCATTGGCCTTATTATGAGTGATGTGGCCATTGAATTCAAACAGGAGCTCTTTTATCCCGATCAGATAAAGGCGTCTGTTACCGCCAACGATTTTACCAAAGTTTCCTTCGACCTCTGTTATAAGCTGGAAAAAGAAATGGAAGGCAAAACGGTATTGGTAGCTGCTGCGAAGACGGGCATGGTGTGTTATGACTATGATAAAAAGAAGGTGACTGCCGTGCCGGAAGGATTGAAATTCCGGTCTTAACTATTCCATATTCTCCAACTCTCTTCCGCCTGGATCACCAGCATATCAGCACCATTCTTGATCACTGCGCCCTGCTCCTCCCCTTTTTGCAGGAATAATGTTTTGGCAGGATTGTATACCAGGTCAAACAGGTAGTGTTGGGGAGTAAGCGCTGTATAAGGCAAAGGAGGGCATTCTTCTGTTTTGGGGTACATGCCCAGCGGGGTGGTATTCACAATGAGCGTGTATTGCTGCAGGAGCTCAGGCGTTACCTGCTCATAGCTGATCTGCCGCCCGGAGAAAGGATTGCGCGACACTTCCCGGAAGATGATACCAAGTTTTTCCAACACATAATGGATGGCTTTGGCGGCGCCGCCGGTTCCCAATACAAGGGCTTTCCGGTGATGCGATTCCAGCAAAGGCCGGAGTGATTGTTCAAATCCTGTTACATCGGTATTGTAACCATGCAGGAGCCCGCCTGTGATCTTAATACAATTGCAGGCGCCGATCTTTTTTACCACATCGTCCTGGTCGTGCAGGAAAGGGATGACCTTTTCTTTATACGGAATGGTAACGTTCAGGCCGGCCAGGTTGGGATTTTGTTCCAGCACTGACCTGAGCCCGTCAATATTTTCCAGGGGAAAGTTCTGGTATACGCAATCAGCAATATGTTCTTCCCTGAATTTATCCATAAAGAATTTCTGGGAAAAAGAGTGGCTCAACGGGTAACCGATTAGCCCGAACTGTCTCATCAGGCTTCTTCTTTGTTGAGGAATAAATCGAATGTATCGCCCCTGAGGCCAATCCGCATGGCTTCGAGGGAGATCATTTCAGTAGGCGCAATGTTACCAAGGTTCACATTGCATCCCAGGAGCTCAATAAAATATAATTGCTGGGCTTTCTGCGGCGCTTCCCACAGTATTTTCTCACCGGGGATCTGGGTGAGTATTTCCTGTACAAGGCCTTCCCGCACTTCACCACTGCCACGGTAGATACCCACATTACCGGCCTCACGGGCTTCGGCAATAACATAAGTAGCACCGGCATTGAGTTCGGCCCGCATGAGCTCGATCCATTTATAAGGTGGGATGATGTGTGCAGCATCTTTGCTGCCTACTTCACTGAGGATGGTGCCATGCTTGGTAAGCTTTTCGATGTAGCCACATTTTTCTGCATGGGGAATGGTGATGGACCCATCACTTACTTCCATGTACTCTATGCCATAGTCCTTGCAAACGGCAATGTAGTCATTGAACTGGTTGCGCACCAGGAATGCTTCAAATAAGGTACCGCCGAAATAGATGGGTATATTATACGATTGATAAACTTGTATTTTCTCACGCAGGTTGGGCGTTACGAAGGAAGTCCCAAATCCCAGTTTTACGATATCTACATGTGGCCCTGACACGCTCAGGAAATTATGTACTTCAGGAATACTGAGGCCTTTATCCATTACCATGGTAATGCCGTTGGTACGGGGCTTAAGGTTTCTATCAGGAATCTGTGTGAGGTTGAAATTCATTCGCTGGATTTTACTATTACGATTTTCTGAAGCCGCAAAAATAGGGAAGAAATGGATACAAGGGCACAGGAAAGACCAACAGGTCCCGTGACAGGACAACTGATATAGCATTAGCGATCAGCAAAACCCGGAATTACTGTGGTTTGTTTTTCTTGTAGCGGGCTACCACATCCACTACCATCTGGTGCTGGAGGATAGCAGGATTGAGCTGTACGAGTTTTTTAACCATCTTGGGCGCTACGTTCATAGCGTTTTCCAGTTGCAGCAGGGCTTCCTTGACCTTGCCCAATGCGAAGTAAACACCGCAGAGGTAAAAGAGGAAGATGGGTTTACCTTCTGTCATTTTAATGGCCGCTTTCACCTGTTCAAGCGCCTCTTCGTAGAACTCTCCATTATAGAGGCAGCGGATAAGCGCTTCCCAACTGGATATGTTACGGGGCCGCTGGCGCACCACATTGGAAAAATATTGTATAGCTTCCCTGAACTCTCCCATCTGCATTTTGCATTCTCCCATGGCCATATTGTATTCCGGCTGCATGCGGTGGATCTGCAGGGCTGTTTCCAGGTGCTTGATGGCGGTGGTCCACTGGGCTTCGTTGATATAGGTGCAGGCTACTTTATAATGGAGCTTGCTGTCTTCTACGTTGAGGTGCGATGCCTTACGGTAATAGAACCTTGCCTGTGCAAAGTTCTTCATACGGTCGTAACAATGGCCGATGGCTTCGTAGATGACATCTTCCGGACGTGAAAGCTCCAGCACTTTTTCCAGTACTTCAATGGCATCTTTATACTTGCGCATCCTGATATATGCATCACCCATATTGCGGTATGCATAATCAAATTTCTCATCTATAACGATGGCGTATTTATAAGCATCTATGGCTTTCTCATAGAGCTTGAGACCCTGGTAGGCAGCAGCGAGGTTGAACCAGGCCAGCTCACTGTAAGGATATTCTTCAATGATCTGCTGGTGCAGGCGGATGCTCTCTTCATTGCGGCCGGTAAAGTCGGTCCAGAAACAGATCTTATAGAGCGCCTCTTCATTATTGGGCTCCTGCTCCAGGATGAGCTTCAGGCAATCAAATATTTTATCGAATTCTTCGTAATCGTCGTATACATCAGCCAGTTCAAACAGCAGCTCTATACGCTCCTGCCCTTCGAATAACTGCAGGGCATTTTCCAGCAATTGCACGGCTTTTTCCTGCTGATCGAGGGCCAGGTAGGCATCGGTCTTTAATATGTACAGGTTGATATCGTTGCTGTCCAGCAGCTCGGCATGCTCCAGGATCCTTAATGCTTCATGGTAATGCCGGGTGGCGATGAGCAGGTCGGCCTTTTTGATGAGCAACATGGCCGAATAAGGATATTGCTCAATACCTAATTCAGCGGCTTCCAATGCCTGCTGCAGGTCTTCCCGGTCATCAAAATAATCTATAATACGTTCAAAGGCTTCCTCATCCAGAAAGGAATGGCTGCGGCCCGATTTGAGGTTTTGAAACTGCTTTACCAATTCCCTAAGTTCCTCGTTATCATTGCGTGATGGATTGTCTCTCATGTAATTCAGTAAAGGTTTATGTAAAATACTTTTTTCAGGAATGGATACCAATTTTTTCTTATTGACAGGATGTTAATAAGTGTTTTGCAAAGAGGTGATTCAGAATATTTTAACAGTAGGGTGCAACATTCCCGAAAAAAGTGGTGTCATTTTTTATGGATTCTGTAACATTTCAGCATCCTTAATCGTATAACAGTTAAAGAGACCTTAAACTTTTTGGATAATCGGTTAAAGGTTTCTAAAATTTTTTCAATATTTTTGCGTTAATTATGAAGGCAAACTCTACTCTTAAATTTAACCACATGCTTAAAAAGACCCTCATCAGTTGTGCGATGATTGGGGCGGTTGCACTTGCTGCTGTAGCCAGCAGCGGTGGTGGTAAAAAGAAGTCTGAGGCGCCGCTTAAGCCCATCTACACACCTATCAGAACCACTAATGGTTTTACGCTCAAGGCTGGTCCTTCCTACACAGGAAGCCATATCCTGAGTGCTGAACGTAACCGGAATTTCATCACCTACAGTACTGTAGTTACCTACCAGAAAGGCAATACTGTTTACATTATGCCGCAGCAGGTAAGGATGAACACGAAACCGGCGTTCAGGAATAATCTCAATCTGTTAGACCTTAAAATAAAGCTTCATAAGTAGGCTTTACTGATTAAAAGGTCATAAAATTCACGCTAGTTCATCTTCTTGCTCTCATCGTAGGTCATCTCACGATAGCCGCTTTTAGGTATGTCAAACTTGGAGGCAGGCACCGGGTTGAGGTTGATCTTGGACACGGTGTATTTGATGGTAAGCTTGCCCTGCACCAGTTCATATTCCAGGGGTAACCCATTGAGGTTCCTGAACTGGGAGTCATAATCCTTATTTTCGGGGATAATATCTGTTGTATAATATACGGTAAAGGAAGTTCCATCGGCCAGTTTTGCTTCGGCCTTGGTACAGTTATAACCCGCTATTACTTTGGTCTCCTTGGTATCGGTAAATGTCATGCCGTTGTACCGCTTGTTCTTTTCGGTCCAGTTCTCGGCCGTCATCCTGATCAACAATTTCTGCCCGCTTACTTCCCGCAATACGACGGCTGTACTTGTTTTTGAATCATGAATCGTAGTAGAAGAGAAAAGGGCGCTCACCATTTCCACCCGGCTCATGGGGCCTTTGAGGTAAACGGTGGCAGTAGCCCCATCCAGCGCATCGGCCATTTTAGGTTCTTTGCTGCCAGAGGATATAGAAGCATCATATACGAGGGTCAGCTCAGAAACTTTCTTCTGCCCGGCCGCTGTAAGCAGCAGGAGCAGGTTCAGCGTGAAGAGACCTATGCACTTTTTCATGTTGTTCAGGTTGATGAGTTGTCCTAAAGACGAGACAGATGATCGAAACCGTTGCCTAAAATAGCAACAAGCAGCCAATTTAAGATAGTATTGGCCTGGTTTTTAACGAAATACTTGGGGAAATAGTGTTGAAGAAGAAGCCAGAATTCAGAATCCAGAATCCAGGAGCCGAAAACTGTATAGGCAGGATATAAAAAAACCGGCTGGAATATCGCTCCAACCGGTTATTAATATTTTACTCGCAATTCTGGATTCTGGATTCTTACTTCTTCCCTTGTTGCTTGGTCTTCGCTTCCTGCATCTTCTTTTGCTGTTCCTGCATTTGCTCCAGGCGTTCGGCCCATTTGGACTTTGTTTTGGGCTTCTTACGGGCCGCTTCAATCTTACCTACCAGTTTATCATGGTTAATGATGTAGTTCTGTATCACAAACTGCAGGATGAGCGTAATGATGTTGGACACGGTATAGTACCAGGTTAAGGCCGCCGGCAACTTATTGAATACAAACAAGAGGATGAAAGGGAAGATATAAGGCATGTACTTCAAAGCCGGGTTGCCCTGATCGGGTGTTGAAGACATGTTATAGAACGAGATCAGGAAGCTGGTGATACAGGCAGTCAGCGTAAATAAACTGATGTGATTGCCTAAGCCCCATATCTCAAAAGGGAACTGGAATAATATGTCATAAGAAGCCAGGTTCTTTGCCCACAGGAACTCTTCACCGCGCAGGGAGATGTTGGAGTTAAAGAAACTATACAAGGCGAAGAAGATGGGGATCTGCAATAAGCTGGGTAAGCAGCCGGCAAACTGGTTCACACCTGCTTCCCGGAGGAATTTCATTTGCTCCATGGCAAACTGCTGCTGATCGGGGTATTTCTCTTTCAGCTTGGCTATATCAGGCTTTAAGATCTTCATTTTAGCGCTGGTAAGGTAGCCGGGATACATTAATGGTGAAGTAGCCAACCTGATGAAGAGGGTGAGTAACAGGATAACCATACCCATGCTGCCTATGAAGCTGTTGAAGAAGTTGAACACCGGCATTACAATGTATTTGTTAATGGGGCGTACAAAGGCATACATGTCCCGGCCGAGGTTGATGACCTTATCCATTTCCGGCACCGGCTGATTTCTCAGGATGCGGTAGTCATTGGGACCGAAATAGAGTTGCATCGGGAAAAGGGCATCAGCCCCTAATGGCAGCTTTGCCTGTAAAGTAGTGGTTACATCAGCAATTTTACCAGTCGTATCGCTATCGCCATGCCTTGACCACCTTATCTCTCCTGCTGTAAAAGCATTAGCATTCTTAGCAGACAGCGTAGTATTAAAGAACTGCTGGGATACGCCCACCCATTGCACCGGCTTCTCAAATTTCTTTTCTGTTTTTGACATGATGTAGTCGAAATCATTGTCGCTGTAAAAACAGATATTGGTTTGCAGGCGCTCATATTTCACATCACTCTCATGACGCATCGGGCGCGACTGCCAGGTAAGGTTGAAAGCACCTTGCGACAGCAATTTGTCGGCACCGCCGATCTGTACATTCCAGTCAACGAGGTAATCGTTGGGCCTGAGCGTGAATTTATGTACCAATGTACCTGTGGGGAGCGGCAACTGGAAGGTTATCGTTTGGCTATTATCAGCATTTTTTACTACCTGCCCCACATTGAAATAAAGATCAGATACCTGCGCAGGGAGATTAGGACCTGCATTGACGGGATAGGAGATCTTATCAAAGGAAGTACCATTGAGTACCACCAGGCTGCTGTCGAATGATTTGTAGTTCTTGAGCTGTACTTTACCGGGTTGGCCGCCTTTATTGGTAAAGGTGATCTTTATGACCTCATTCTCTACAGTTACCAGGTTTTCCACGCCCTGATTGCGCTGGGCAATGGAATCATTACCAAAAATAGCTTTGATGGTAGTATCCTTCTTAGCTATGGCAGCCACAGAATCCAACCCCCTTTGTACCCTGGCAACAGAATCTTCATAATGTTGCCGCTGAGACTGCAACTCATGAGAGTTCCTGGTAGAGATAAACAGGTAAACAAATAGTAGCCCTGCCAATAAAACAAAGCCAATGATCGTATTGCGATCCATGTTCATTAGTACAAAAGTTTAAGGAGGTGCAAAGATAGGGGAATCTGAGTTCCGGGTTTCGGGTTTAGCGTTTCGGGTTTGGGGTCCTGTGCCTCAAAGGGGCTCATAAACCGGTAATAAGTCGTCTGTGAGGTATGAAATATTACAGGCACCTTGAATAATGGTAAATTTCCATTCTTCAAGGTGCCTGTAGCGCGGAGCAACCCGGAATCCGAAACCCGGAACCCGAAATTGCTATATCATTTCACTTTGCAGCAAAGGGTTTTTGACTGCATTTTTCTGATCGGCGTATTCTTTGGCGGCCTTTATAAAGTGTACGAATAAAGGATGCGGATTCTCCACCGTACTCTTTAATTCAGGATGGTATTGAACCCCAATGAAGAAAGGATGCCTGGGCAGTTCAACGATCTCTACCAGGCCGCTCTCCGGGTTCTTACCGCTGGCTACCATACCGGCCTCTTCAAAGCGCGTAAGGTATTGGTTATTAAACTCCCAGCGATGCCTGTGACGCTCTGTGATGTTTTCCTTACCATAGATACGGCGGGCAAGGCTGCCTTCGAGTGTTTGGCAGGTATAGGAACCGAGCCGCATGGTGCCTCCTTTGGCGGTGATCTTCTTCTGTTCTTCCATGAGGTCAATGACCGGATCGGGCGTTTGGAGGTCCATTTCAGTGGAATGGGCATTTTTTAATCCGAGCACGTCGCGGGCATATTCGATCACCGACATCTGCATACCAAGGCAGATACCGAAGAAAGGCAGGTTGTTTTCCCGGGCATATTTAACGGCAATGATCTTACCTTCCACACCCCGGTGGCCAAAACCAGGTGCCACGAGCAAACCATCCAGGTTAGCCAGCTTTTCTGCTACGTTATCATCGGTGATAAACTCACTGTGTACGTTGACAACCTGTACTTTACATTCATTGATGGCGCCGGCATGCACAAATGCTTCAAGGATGGATTTGTAGGCATCCTGCAGCTCTATGTATTTACCAATAAGGCCAATGGTCACCTGGCTCTTGGGGTATTTCAGTTTGTCGAGGAATTCTTTCCAGCGGTGAAGATCGGGCTCATTCTGCAGGCCGATGTTGAGCTTTTTCATACAGATGAGGTCCAGCTTTTCCCGCATCATGGCCAGCGGCACTTCATAGATGGTAGGCGCATCGGCTGCCTCTATCACGGCTTCCTGCTTCACATTACAGAAGAGCGCTATTTTACGGCGCAGGTCGGGCGAGAGGGGCCTTTCTGTTCTGCAAACGATGATATCGGGATGGACGCCTTCCTGGCTCAGCATTTTCACGCTGTGCTGTGTTGGCTTGGTTTTCAGCTCTTTAGCAGCTTTTAAGTAAGGGATGAGGGTGAGGTGTACCACTACCGTATCTTCTTCCGGAAGCTCCCACTGTAACTGACGCAGGGCCTCTATGAAGGGCAGGCTCTCGATATCCCCTACCGTTCCACCCAGTTCAGTGATGATGACATCGTATTCATTGTTTTTACCCAGCAGCAGCATCCTGCGTTTGATCTCATCAGTAATGTGGGGGATGACCTGCACGGTTTTCCCGAGGAAGGCCCCTTCCCGTTCCTTGTTGATGACTGTCTGGTAAATACGGCCGGTGGTAACGTTATTGGCCTGTGTGGTAAAGATGTTCAGGAAACGCTCATAGTGACCCAGGTCAAGGTCAGTTTCTGCCCCATCTTCGGTTACATAACATTCCCCATGCTCGTAGGGATTGAGTGTACCGGGGTCTACGTTGATGTAGGGATCAAATTTCTGAATGGTGACCCTTAATCCTCTTGCCTGCAATAGCTTGGCTAATGATGCGGCAATGATCCCTTTACCCAATGAAGAAGTTACGCCTCCCGTAACAAAAATGTACTTGGCCATAATATATAGTCTTAATCAGTTTACAATGCTATTGTTAACAGTCACTATAGGACAGGTACAAAACAATAAGCCACACACACATCGCCGGTGCTCCCTGTAAAATTGACGCACAGGGGTTATTACGATGTCTGCATTATCTGGCGTACTACTTTTTCTTTGATTATTAAACCAGTCCGGTTATTGACCAGCGGAAAACCACGATAGGGGAATATATTTCCTGAAGGTCATGCAAAGATACAGCAATTTTCCGGCTGAATAAAATCACAAAATGGTAATGTGGAAAACCCGGGAGCAAATTACTTAAGGCGGATAAGGGTAAAATTGTTATTCCATTGCCAGGTGGTAGTGGCAGGGGTTGCGACTGAAGCCGGTAGGGGCTTTTGCACTGCCGTAACCGTGGTTTGCGGGGGGGCTGCCTGCGACCTGCCAGTTTTTTCACTATGCAGGAAGCCTATAGCCAGAATTTCCACCAGTAAGACGAATAAAGTAAACCTCTCACTTTTCATAAAAAATTGGATCAGGGGATTAAAGTAAATCCAAAACGAAGGTTGGTATTTTTTATTTCATATGCAAGGGTTGGAGCGAGTTTTATTGATCTATTCGTAGTAATACTAAGCTGGGAATCTACTTTTTACGAATGACAACTGGCTGTCATGGGCGTGTTTTGCGGTATACCACAGATATCATTCCTAACCATCATATTTAATACTTTGAGGGAGGATTTTTTTGAGTTTTGGCCGGGAAGACGGAAAGGCGGGAAGCGTTCCTGCCCATTCCTCGATTGAGTGCCACCGGCCAGCATTGACATTTAATTAATTTGTTTGTACTTTAGGCGCTCGCTTCGCTTTAAGGGTTTGCTTACACCCGCTGCTGTTGATCCTTTTATCCTTTCTTTATTGCGTCAAAATCATAACCTGTGAATGAGCCGTGTACTCATTTGTTAACTGCTTAATTTTTTTTGATGAACAGGTGGCTTTTCTTTTTTGCCGGATGTGTACTCGCATCAACAGGCAGCCTGGCGCAGGCCAAAGTTTCCGTTGAGCTTTCTCCTTCCAATAAGAGCTTGTATAAGGTTATTTATCCCGGCACTCCCCCTTCGTATGATGGCGCTGCCCTTCCTTTTTCGGCTATTGAGGTGCGGGATATCCGTCCGGATACGACGAAACTGGGATTTTACCGCTCTACCAAAGACCGGCGTTCGTACAAGTACCGTTTTGCCACGAATACGGCAGCCGCCCTTACGGCTTTCCTGCAAGACCATTACGGGGACCATCTTACACCCGGTTCCCCTAACCGGCTGGTGATCTATGTAAAAAAGTTATGGCTCTCCGAATTTGACTCTACCGAACTGAACCTGCACAGCACCCATATACGGAATGCCTGGTTATACCTGAAAGCAGAAATGTATTTGCAATCCAGGGATGCATATTATCCTATTTACCGGTTCGACTCTGTGGTGTATGCCCGGAAGAACAACCAGTATAGTTCGGGCGGATTTATTACGGCCACTTTATTGGAAAGCCTGTATACACTGCACAACGTGGATTTTACCCAATTGCTCCATAAAAGAAGCCTGCAACAGGCGCAGATAGATACTTATAATAATGCGTATGTACCCGCTCCCGCAGACAAACCTGTAAAGGGCGTTTACCTGTCTTATAACGAGTTTAAAAATGGTACGCCTTCCTGCACCGATTTTGAGGTACGGTTTGAATCGCTGGCCGATGTGGTGTATGTGAAGGATGCCGATGGCAGGCTGTATCCCCGGAAACATGTATGGGGCTTCAGCAATGGGGAAACTGTTTTTATCAGGATGGGCGCGAATTACTTTCCCTTATATAACCAGGAAAAGACCTGGGAGTTTTATGGCACCAATGTGATGGAAGCCCGCGGCTTCCGTATGCCGGTGATATTGGGTGCTGGCCTGCCACTGGCCTTATTAACGGCCGGCGCTGCCGAATTCTCGCAGTATGAAAAGAAGCTGGTGCATTTGCGCGCCTTCCAGGTGGATGTGGAGAATGGGAAGTTTTATTAGGGCAGCAAGGCATAGGGGCAACGAGATTGTTTCATAAAACAGGTGAATATACGGTTGTTGATACCTGCACTTTTCCTTTGCTTTGTGCCGCAAACAATTTCACCTTAACCCCAAATCAAGCTTATGAAGTTTTCTATGGTAAGGGCAAGCTGGGTAATCCTGGTCTGCCTTTTTATTTTTAGCTGCGGAGAAAATACACAACAACAAGATAAGACAGTTCCTGGTACTGTTGCTGATACCATTCCGGATACAGCCAGTGCGAAAAGGGACGATGACTGCGATAAATACCTTATTCCCTTATTCGAAAGGCTAACCAGCGAGGACACGCTTAATAAGCTCACTGATTACGAAAGAGAAATAACTGACATCAATGACATAAAAAGTATCAATAGCGAGTTCTATAAATACACAAAACCGCTTCTTAAGATAGATACCACTGAGAGATCCAAGCCGAGGCTATCACTGGCAGTAGATTTTAATGGAAAGACCCTATTGGAATGGATGAAAAAAATGGACGCTGCCGGCGCCAACAGGTTAAGGATTCAATTTGGTGTGTATACTGATTCATTTTTGGGTAAGTATTTAACGGGCGACGCCAACAAGCCTGAACGCGACAAAAGAGTGGGGCGTTTGACTACTATATTAGTTGCTTATAAGATCAGCAAGAACAAGGATAAAGAAGACCCCATAGGCGGCTATAACCTCGGAGGAATGCAACCATAGTATGACTATCGAATGGTTTCAATATTTTCAACTGCTCAGCCTCCTGCTGGCTATTGTTAGCAGCAGGGGGCTTATGGCATGGCATATCAGGGGATTTATTCCGCTGCTGGTGATTATTAATGTTATTGAGATAACCGGCGTCAATTATAAGCTGTTTGGATGGCGTAATAATTACTTTCTGTACAATATTTATTTATTGGTAAATGAAATCTTCCTGCTGTACTTTTTTTACCGCATGCTGGTGATGGACAAAAGGATGCGGGAAGTGTACCAGATCATTGGCTTCCTGGTAATCGCCTTCCTGTTGCTGAATATTACTTTGCTGGAAGGGTTCTGGAAGTTCAATACTTATTCGCTGATCCTTACCCAACTGATCAATGTTGTGATCAGTTGTATTGTGCTGTTCCAGTTGGTGTACAGCGATGACGACAGCAGGATCCTTTTTAAGGAGCCCTTTTTCTGGATCAATGCGGGCACGCTGTTTTTCAGCCTGGGCACGATCGTACTTTTTGGCCTTCACCGGTATATCATCAGCAATAATATTCAGATCGACCATAAATCCCTTTACCGTGCCCTATCGCCGATATTAAATGTGATCTTATATACCGCCTGGGGCTACGGCTTTTTTCAATGCAGCAGGAAATTATCATAGTAATCGCCTCCGTGATCATTATCTTATTGTTCATGGGCGTCATGTTTTTACTGGCGCTCCTGTATTTTAATAATAGGAAACGGACCATGCTGGCCGAAAAAAAGCGCCTGGAGTCCGCCTATACAGAAGAGCTTCTTAAAACAAAGCTGGAAATACAGGAAGAGACTTTCCGCACGATCAGCCAGGAGATCCATGATAATATCGGGCAAAACCTCACCCTCCTGAAGCTTACGATTGTTACGGTAGACCCGCAAAACCCTGAGCAGGTAACCCAGTCCATTGACAGTTGCAAACAAATGGTGAGCAATGCTATTAAAGATGTGCGAAACCTGGCACATAGCCTCAACCCCGATTTTCTTGATCATATAGGATTGCCGGGCGCCATTAAGCAACAACTGGAACAACTGGAGAAAACAAACAGTTATACAACGTCCTTTGAGCTGGCAGGCTACCCGGAAAAGCAGCCTTCACAAAAAGAGCTGGTCTTGCTGCGGGTGGTGCAGGAACTGCTGAATAATACGTTGAAACATGCGGAAGCTACCACCGTAGCCATTCACATGCAGTATGAAGAGGCGCTTTTGACGATCGCTGTATCCGATAATGGTAAGGGCTTTGATATGGAAAGTATGCCGGCCGGTACTACCAAAGGGATCGGCCTGCTCAATATACAAAACCGGGTGAAGATGATCGGCGGAAAGCTGACCCTTACCTCCGCTCCCGGAAAAGGTACCCGCGCCATGATAGAAATTCCGACCGCTTAATCCTTAGCGATCTTATCGTAGCTGGCAACGATGCCCTTGATGAGCGAAGAGCTGAATCCCTGGTGTTCCATTTCATTGAGACCAGCAATGGTGCATCCCTTCGGCGTGGTTACTTTATCAATTTCCTGCTCGGGGTGCGATCCTTTTTTCAATAATAGTTCTGCAGCGCCTTTAACGGTTTGTGCAGCAATGAGCGTAGCAGTAGCAGCATCAAAGCCAATTTCTATCCCCCCCTGTATGTTGGCACGGATATAACGCATGGCATAGGCTGTACCACAAGCGCCTAATACGGTAGCCGCATCCATCAGCTTTTCATCTATCCACACTACCCTGCCCAGTTGATTGAACAGGTCTTCGGTATAATTCACCAGCTCGCTGCTCACTTCATGCGCTGCCATGCAGGTCATGCTTTCCTGAATCGCAATGGCCGTATTGGGCATAGCCCGGATGACCGGCACTTTCTTTCCGGCAGCCTTGAGCAGGTGCTGAATGGTAATACCCGTTACCACAGAGATCAGTACATGCTTTGCGGGGTCGAGGATATCTTTCAGTTTGCCTACCACATCATCTACCTGGAAGGGCTTTACAGCCAGTATGATCAGGTCGGCAAAGCGGACAGCTTCTGCATTATCATCACTGATGAATACGCCTTTCTGCTGCAAGGGTTGCAGTGTTTTTACATTACGCTTGGTAATGAGTATATGTTCAGGTTTGGAGAACCCGCTGTTGATCAATCCTTCTGCGATCGCAGTGCCTAAGTTGCCTCCGCCAATGATGGCGATCTTTTTGCTCATGGAAATACATTTAAGAATTCAGAATTCAGCATACAGAATCCAGTATAAATACAGCGTTACAAGAAGCCGGCATCCGGGAAATAGTGTATCAAATAATGCCAGACAAATCTCAGTAATACTTTCTGGGCGCCAGGTAATTGCGTACATAGTCGTCCACGCCTTGTTCCAGTGAATAGAAATGTTCGGAATAGCCGGCATTAATGAGTTTGCTCATATTGGCCTCTGTGAAGTATTGGTATTTATCACGGATGTCCTCCGGCATGTCGATGTACTGGATATTGGATGCTTTGTCCAGCCCTGCAAAAGTAGCTTTCACGAGGTCTTCAAAACTCCGGGCTTTACCGGTACCGAGGTTGTATAAACCATTGGCGCCTGGCTTCCAGTTGTTATTGATGGCTTGTCCCATTAACCAGTAACATACTTTGAGCACATCCTTCACATACACAAAATCACGTAATTGCTGGCCGTCTTTGAAATCGGGACGATGGGACTTGAACAGTTTCACTACACCATCTTTCCCGATCTGGTTGAATGAATGCCAGATTACGCTGGCCATACGTGCCTTGTGGTATTCATTGGGGCCGTATACATTAAAGAATTTGAGCCCGGCCCAGCAGGGCGGTTGTGCGGGCTGCTGCAAAGCCCATTTGTCAAACTCATTTTTTGATACCCCATAAGGGTTCAGTGGCTTGAGCTTGTACGGTACTTCATGGTCATCATTGTATCCCAGTTCACCGGCGCCATAGGTCGCTGCAGAAGATGCATATACCAGTGGCACCTGGTGCTGCACGCAGTAGTTCCATACTTTTTTGGAATATTCCACATTGAGGCGCTCATGTACGGAATAATCAAACTCCGTGGTATCTGTACGGGCGCCTATGTGAAAGATGAAGTCAACCGGTTGGGATTGTTTGTCCAGCCATTGGAAGAACTGGTCCCGGTCTACCTTCTCTGTAAACTGCTTGCCTTGCAGGTTCGGATATTTATCCTGCCGCTCAAATTCGTCTACTACGATGAGGTTGTTGAACCCTTTTTCGTTGAGAAAACCTACCAGGCAACTGCCGATGAATCCTGCCGCACCCGTTACTACTATCTTTTTACTTGAGTGATCCATGTTTAGTAATTATAACGCGCTCAGCGCCTGTTCAGATTCAGTGTCTGCCAGCAGGTTTTCGATGGCGGTATCGTATTTTTCTTTCCAGGTGATGATGTTGCCCCAGTTCATACCATCTATTTCAATGGAACCATTGGTTACAAAACCCAATTCCTGGAAAGGATAATCGCCCAGCAATTTACGCAAGGCTGCTACCTGTGCCGGTTTTACACTCACCACTACCCTGCTCTGGGCCTCGCCAAACCAGTAACCGTCTTTACGGATATCGCTATCAGTGGCCACTACATCTACCCCCAGGTTGCTGTGGAAGCAGGATTCGAGCAAGGTGATGAATAAACCACCTTCACTGACATCGTGGGCCGATTGCAGGATGCCGGCCTTGATGAGGGCAGCTATTTTTTGCTGCAGGGCAAATTCTTCTTCCAGGTCAAAGTGCGGAGCAGGGCTGAATTCTACTCCTTTTATTTTATGCAGGTATTCAGAAGAGTTGATGTCGCCACGCGCCTCGCCTACCAGGAAGATGACATCGCCTTCCTCTTTGAAGTACATGGTCATTTTATCATTTACGCTATCTAACAGTCCCACCATACCAATGGTTGGTGTAGGATATACCGCGCCATCAGGGTTCTGGTTGTAGAAGCTTACGTTACCACCTGTTACCGGTGTATCGAATTTGCGGCAGGCTTCGCCCATACCTTTGATGGCATGTACGAACTGGTAGTATATCTCCGGATCGTAAGGATTACCGAAGTTGAGACAGTTGGTAACACCCAATGGCTGACCGCCACTGCATACGATGTTCCGGGAAGCTTCGGCCACAGCGATCATAGCCCCTTTGTAAGGATCGGCAAATACATACCGGCTGTTACAATCGGTGGTTAAGGCCAATCCTTTACCGGTAGGTTTACCAATAACAATGGCCGCATCGCTTGGCTGGTTGGTAGAAGCATTGCCGGCGCCTACCATGCTATCGTATTGTACATATACCCAACGCTTGGAAGCGATGTTGGGAATGGTAACGAGTTCTTCTGCCACCGCTTTAAGATCTGCAGGCACTTCGATGGCTGCTGCATCAAATGCTTTGATCTTTTCGAGGTAAGCAGGTTCTTTGTATTCGCGGGTGTATTGGGGAGCGCCGCCACCGAGTACGAGTTCTTCAGCCGGCAGTTCTGCTTCCAGTTCACCATGCATGTAGAATTTCAGGATACCGTCGCCGGTCACTTCACCGATGTTGGAGCAGGGAAGGTCCCACTTTTCAAATACTTTCTTTACCAGCTCTTCTTTTCCTTTTTCCACCACCATGAGCATGCGTTCCTGGCTTTCGCTCAGGAGCAGCTCCCATGTTTTCATGTTGGCCTGACGGGTAGGCACTTTATCAAGGTCAATGCGCATACCTACACCACCCTTGGCGCTCATTTCGGCCGTAGAACAGATGATGCCGGCAGCACCCATGTCCTGCATACCTACTACAGCGCCGGTTTGTATTACTTCGAGACAGGCTTCCAGCAGTTTCTTTTCCTGGAAGGGATCGCCCACCTGCACGGCTGGCAGTTCCTGGGTACTCTCCGCAGTAATATCGGCAGAAGCGAAGGAAGCGCCTCCGATACCGTCTTTACCGGTGGCTGAACCTACAAAGAATACGGGGTTACCAATGCCTTCAGCAGTAGCGGAGATGGTTTCACCGTTCTTTACAATACCTACGCTCATGGCATTCACGAGCGGATTGGTATGGTAGCGGCCTTCAAAGTAGATCTCGCCGCCTACAGTAGGTACGCCAAAGCAGTTGCCATAATGGCCAATGCCATGTACTACGCCACTGAGCAGGTGTTGGGTTTTGGCATCTTTCAGGTTGCCAAAACGGAGGGAGTTGAGAGATGCCACAGGACGGGCGCCCATGGTAAAGATATCGCGGTGAATACCTCCCACCCCGGTAGCCGCACCCTGGAAGGGTTCGATGGCAGAGGGGTGATTGTGGGATTCTATTTTAAATACTACGCCGTAGCCGTCGCCAATGTCCATAAGACCGGCATTTTCTTCACCGGCCTTTACGAGCATTTTTTTGCCTTCACGGGGCAGTGTTTTTAACCATTTGATGGAGTTCTTGTAACTACAGTGTTCGCTCCACATGCCACTGAAGGCACAGAGTTCGTTGAAGTTGGGTGTACGTCCAAGTTTCTGTTTGATCAGCTCAAATTCTTCGGGAGTAAGGCGTAACTGCTGCGCCGTTTTTACTGTTATTTCCATGGTGCCGCAAAAGTACTATTGATTTCGGATTCAGCCTTCCGGATTTAGGATTCTTTTGTGCAGAGGGCTGATAAAAAATTAGCTTAACTAAAGTACAAGGAACTGATTGACAGGCTACTTGCTTTTGTTTTATACAAGTTTTGAACAGTGATGAGTGAAGAGAAAGAAGTACATTTATCGCTGTTTTATATAATTGGATGATCATCGCATTCGTACATAACAACAAGGCTTTCCTGCCAGAGCTCGACGCTTACCAGCGTTTTTTTGCGGGCTATGGTATTACCTGTATTACCACCACCCCGGCTAAGCTGGGTGGAGACAGGGATGTAGACTGGTGGCTGATGGGTACCGATCTCTATAAGCCCCAGCCGGGTATTTACCGCATCCATGAGTATGCCTCGGGCTCCGTACCGCCGGCAAGGCAATGGAAGGACCTGGCCAAACGTTTTTTGAACACCCGTCCGCATTACCGGCTTTTCCTGAATGCTTATGTGAAGGATATTTTTTCTTTCCGGGACAATGTGCCCTACGGATTCCGGGATATGGGCTTATGGCCCGAACAGCTATCCACTGCCCCTCCCTCTACAGAGAAGCTGTATGATTTTATTTATGTAGGATCGGTAAGGCGGGACACTCAAATTGAAAGACTGCTGGACCATTTTGCAGCCCGCGCCCCGCTGGCGGGCCGTTCCCTGCTGGTGGTGAGCCGGGAGTATGAACACCTGCGCAGCAAGTACAGCTCATCGGCCAATATAGTTTTCAAGGGGCCGGTAGCTCAATCTTCCGTGCTGGAACTGATACAACAGGCCCGCTTCGCGATTAATTATAAACCGGATATAGCGCCCCATAACCGGCAAACTTCTACCAAGCTGCTGGAATACGCGGCCTGCCGCACCCCCATTGTTACCACGCATTTTGCCTGGATGCGGGATTTCCAGGCCCGGTCGGGCGGCCATTATTTTTACCTGGAGCCTGACTTGTCCAATTTCACCTGGGAAAAGGTGCAGGCGTTTGATTATTCTTTTCCGGATCTGACGGAGTGGATGTGGGAGAAACAAATACGGGGGTCGGGGGTAGTAGCGTTCCTGCAGGAAAAATTTCCCGAAGCGTTTAGGTAAATCGTCAACAGGCCTTGTGAGCAATACAGCCATTTACTCACAACTGACAACTCACCACTCTCGACCTCAATCAGGCAGGTCGTTTTGCAGGGTATCTGTATATTCATCAATAACAGTGGTGATGTTGAATTTGCGTACCACGAGGGCGCGGCCGTTCTTGCCCATGCGGGCACGCTCTTCTGCGGAGAGGTTGATCATTTTCTCCATTTTATCGGCCAGGTCAAAAGGATCATGACGGTTGCAAATGTAACCGGTCGAATTGTTGAGCACCACTTCTTTACAGCCCCGGTTGAGCGAAGTGATGATGGGCAGCTCCATGGCTGCCGCCTCCATGAGGCAACGGGGAATGCCTTCATTGTAGAAGGAAGGGAATACAAAACAATCGGCTTTTGTAAGAAAGGGACGTACATCATTGGCAAATCCGCCATAGTGTATAAGTCCCTCCCGCTCCCAGCGGGCCAGCTCTTCCTGCGTAATAGAATCCGGGTGATGGTTTTCAAAGAAGCCTATTAATTCAAAGCGTACGTCGTAGTTTTTCTTTTTGAGGATACGGGCTGCATCGGCGTAGAGACCAATGCCTTTGCTTTTGAGCAGGCGGGTGCTCATGAGGAAGGTGAAGGTATGGTGTACTTCCTGCGCAGGCTTATAAGGGGAGAAGTGACTGGTATTGATCCCCTCTCCCGGCAATACTTTTACTTTTTCAATGTTGACTATTTTTTCATCAATGAAAACCCGGGCATCTTCATTGTTGAGGAACCATACTTCTTTTGCCACACGCAGTGACCTTTTGTACAGCAGCCTGATGACCTGGTATAGCCAGTTCTTTTTGTCAAATGCATATCCCAGCCCTGTAATGACAGCCACAGAAGGGATGCCATTGGCCGCCGCCGCCAGCGTACCATAGATGTTGGGTTTGGCTACATAATGAAAGATAAAATCGGGCTTGTGGGTACGGTATAACCGCTTTAACTGCCAATAAAAGGAGATGTCCCGGAAAGGGTTTTTCGTTTTGTTATCAAAGCTGATAGGAATGAAATGACAACCATTTTCCCGGAGCAACGGAGAGTAGGGATCATCCGGCGCCAGCACGATCACTTGATATCCTTGCCTTATAAGGTTATTGATGACATCCAGGCGGAAGTTGTATACCGACCAGGCGCTGTTGGATACGAAAGCGATGGAAGTTTTATGTGAGGCAACAATACCGGACATTGGCAAATATTGCATCAAATGTATAGATTTGATCGCAATTGCAATAACCAGGCAATGGTTACCATGGTGATTACACTTTTTTTGTTTGTATTGTTTGCTTTCCTCCTACGGTTGATGACGCGCCACCCGGATACCCGGCTTACCATCCCGGAGCTGGTGGCTGCCTTTGGTTTCAAGGTGTTGATGGCTTGCGCCTATGGTTATGTTTTCCTGCATTATTATGGCGGGGATGATACCTGGGCGCTGCATAAGGTGTCACTGCAGGAATGGCAATTATTGTTTAATGACCCCGGGCAATTTTTTGGGGATTTAACGCCCGCACATGCCTGGCAGGTGGCACAGGGAGATACCGGGTTCGCCCTTCGTCATTACCTGGACAAGCTGGAGCTGCACCTGCCGGCCAAAGCACTGGGTATTTTCAATGTGATCAGCCGGGGAAATTATTATGCCAATGCTGTTTTTTTCAGCTTCCTTACTTTCTGGGGGCATTACTGGTTGTTTAAACTGGTAACCGGCGCTTTTCCTCACAAGAGAAGGTTGTGGTTTTTACTGATCTTCTTTTATCCTCCGGTGATCTTCTGGTTAAGCGGTATGCGGTCGGATGGGTTGTTGTTCCTGTTCGTGTCGTTATTGCTGTTGCATGCCTGCCGCTGGATACAGGACCATAAAAAAAGCTCCCTGTTGTACCTACTATTGGGAATAGCTGGTGTCATTATTTTCAGGGATGTGGTGATCTTGTTACTGGCGCCTGCCCTGGCAGCCTGGTTTATTGCGGTGCGGTATGATCGCCGCCCGCTGCCAGTTTTCCTTATTGCGTACGGCGTATCGGTCCTGTTATTTTTTGGCAGCACCCTGTTTCCGGGCGCCTTCAATTTCCCCTCGTTTATTGTAGCCCGGCAACAGGAGTTCTTAGCCCTGCATGGTAATACGCGCTTACCCCTGGATAACCTGGAGCCCACTGCCGGCAGCTTTTTGCGCATACTCCCCCAGGCGATCAGTAACACTTTCCTGCGCCCCTTTTTGTGGGAAGCAAGAGGCCTGCTGCAGGTGATGACAGCACTGGATATGCTGCTGTTCTGGTTACTGGTGGCACTGGCTGTTGTGTGGCGTAAAAAGGACAACTCTTCCGGCGTACCTCCCCTGTTATGGCTCCTGCTGTTCTTCGGCGTTAGCCTGTATATTTTTATTGGTTACGTGATCCCTTTTCCGGGAGCTATTGTGCGGTATAAGGTTATACCTGAGTTGTTTTTGTTGATTGTAGTGGGAAGGCAATTACGGGTTTAGCATTTCCGGGCGCCGGGTGGCCCGTTATGCAATTGTTAACCGGTGGTTAAACAGTTAAATTAATAAAAAGAAAAATATTTAATTTCCTGCCGTTTTTAATCAGGATTCTATCATTTCATTCAATAACACGGCAGCTTTTCCCACATTTTGTTTAAAAAAACGCACATTGGACCCAAAAAGTTTTTTATCCACTCCATTTATTGTTTATTTGCACAACACGCAAAAAATTAAGAAATGGAATCATTACGCTTTAAAGCTATCAATGACCTGACGCATTCCAACGGTACTGCCGTGGAAGGGTCACCCAAAATTACCGGTATCTTCGGGGAGAATGTATTTACACTTAAGACGGCCCGTGAATTTTTAAGTGATGAGGCTTATAAGAGCCTGCTGACCTCTATTAAAGGCGGCAAGAAGATTGACAGGGCGATGGCGAACCAGATATCTGCCGGTTTGCGTCAATGGGCTGAAACAAAAGGTGTTACACACTATACACACTGGTTCCAACCACTGACTGGCACCACTGCTGAAAAACATGATTCTTTCTTCACCCTGAAAAGCGATGGCAGTGCCCTCGAAACTTTTGATGGTGATGCACTTATACAACAAGAGCCCGATGCTTCCTCTTTCCCCAGCGGCGGTATCCGCGCTACTTTCGAAGCCCGTGGTTATACAGCCTGGGACCCTTCTTCTCCTCCCTTCATCATGGAGATCGGCGAAGGTAAAACACTGTGTATCCCTACGATCTTCGTTTCCTATACCGGTGAAACACTGGACTATAAAGCACCGTTGCTGAAATCACTGGAAGCCCTGAACAAAGCGGCTGTAGAAGTGTGCAACTATTTCGATAAGAATGTAAATAAGGTAACAGCTACTTTGGGTTGGGAGCAAGAGTACTTCGTAGTTGACGAAGCTATGTTCAATGCCCGTCCTGACCTGGTGATGAGCGGCCGTACCGTATTTGGTCACGCTCCTGCGAAAGGCCAACAGTTGGAAGATCACTATTTCGGTTCTATTCCTGAAAGAGTGTACGCTTTTATGCGTGATTACGAAACAGAATCTTACAAGCTGGGTATTCCTTTACGCACGCGTCACAATGAGGTAGCGCCTTCACAGTTTGAGTGCGCTCCTATCTTTGAAGAAGTGAGCGTTGCGGTTGACCACAACACCCTGCTGATGGACATCATGGACCGTGTTGCCCGCCGTCATAAACTGCGCGCCCTGTTGCATGAGAAACCATTTGCTGGCATCAACGGTAGCGGTAAGCACAATAACTGGAGCATGGCTACTGATACAGGTGTAAACCTGCTGGCTCCCGGTAAAACGCCGAAGACGAACCTGATGTTCCTGACCTTCTTTGTAAATACCATTAAGGCAGTACATGATTATTCTGATGTTTTAAGGTCTTCTATCGCTTCTGCGGGTAATGATCACCGCCTGGGTGCCAATGAAGCTCCTCCTGCTATTATCTCTGTATTTATTGGTCAATACCTGAGCAAGGTGCTGGCTGATGTGAAGGAAAGAGTAGGCGGCAAGTTCGACGAGCAGGATGAAGCCATCCTGAAGCTGGACCTGCACCGCAGCATTCCTGAACTGTTGCTGGACAATACTGACCGTAACCGTACTTCTCCTTTTGCCTTCACCGGTAACAAGTTTGAGTTCCGTGCGGTAGGTTCCGGCGCCAATTGCGCCAATGCAATGACTGCGCTGAACAGCATCATGGCCGAAACCCTGAAGCAATTCAAGAAGGATGTAGATACGCTGATCGAAAAAGGTGAGAAGAAAGAGATCGCTATCATGCACGTTATCCGCGAGTATATCGTTGCCAGCGAAAAAGTACTGTTCGAAGGCGATGGTTACAGCGACGAATGGCACCAGGAAGCTGCAAAACGTGGCTTACCTAATATCCCCACTACTCCGCTGGCGCTGGATGCTATGGTGACTGAAAAGGCCAAGCACCTGTTTGAGCACAACAATGTACTGAGCCATGTAGAGCTGGAAGCCCGTCATGAAATTGAGCTGGAAAAGTACATTAAGCACGTACAAATTGAAGCCCGCATTATGGGTGAGCTTTGCACGAGCCATGTATTGCCTGCCGCTGTCAAGTATCAGAATATCCTGATCGACAATATCAAGGGTCTGAAAGAAATTGGCCTGAAAGAAGGGTCTTATGCCAATCAAAAACAGATCGTAGAGAAGATCTCCGAGCACATCAGCAAGGTGAGTGAGCTGGTAGAAAAGATGATCGAGGCACGTAAGGTAGTTAATGCTATGACTGATACACGTACGAAAGCCATCGCTTACCAAAGCCAGGTGAAGGATGCTTTCTTCGATGCTATCCGTTACAGTGTTGATAAGCTGGAACTGCTGGTAGCCGATGAGTATTGGGCACTGCCTAAGTACCGTGAAATGTTGTTTCTTAGATAATGTCTCATCAGCCACCTTTCTCTTTTCTCTCAGAAGGAGGGGTTGGAGGAGGCTGGTACACTGACATGACAAGCAAAGGAGCCCTTCTGCGTAAGCAGAGGGGTTCTTTATTTAGGCACATAACCCATAAACATCCAGCGATACCCGAATAGGATCAGAACCCTAAAAAAGATGTGGATTACTATAGTCGAATACACAATTAATGCACAAACTGCATATTTTATACATTTCTGAAATCTTTATATCATAATAGTCCGTAGATTTATTAAGGATAAGGTTTAATGGTTAACGCATATGAATGGGAGCGCCCCGCTTTTACAAGCGGGGCTTTTTTATGCTCCTCATTTTTATTGGTGGTATGTTTAACCAGTCTTGTTAATGACGACCATATATAGGGCTGTTGGTAGCCGGATAATTGGGATCACTGTTAGGGCTACTACCACTATTAGGGGTACTTCTATTATTGTAAGTAGCATCTTTCTTAAATTCCGCCAGTGCAGCCTTGCCTAATGAACTAACGGTTTTCAAGGCATTCTCGAAAGTACGGTAGGCGTGTGCAAAGTTGAAATCGAATCCACCCTTAACGGCTTTAAAGAACTTGACATCTGCTCCTATCTTTATATCATCCTCTGTAATCGTCATTCCCGTTGTTCCCTCAGACCAGGAAGAATTTCTGTCCAACGCCTTTACATCACCATCCAACCCATTTTGTTTTGAATAACTCAGGCCGCCAGTGAGCGCTTTTACAGACCCGCTTACTTTGGTATCTTTTACAGCAGCTTCCACTTTAACTTCTCCTAGAGTGCCTGTTACTGACCCTTTCGTATCGCCTCCTTCTTTCTTGACATCGCCTTTTATGCTGGCGGCACTTACTTCCGCCTTAATGGTGGCAGGGCCTGCTGTGAACCGGATGGCACCACCTACCCCGCCTTCCAGCTTCACCTCAATACTACCAGAAAAAACCTTTCCGGCGCTTGTTTTGGTAGCTGCCATGTTCTTTTGTACTTCGGGATTTTGGGCAGCTCTTGTGAAGACACTTAGCAGCCCATTAAAGATGGGATCGTCGGGCCAGAGGCCGTCGGGATCCGTGAAACGTATCGGATTATCAAAAGCATAGTTATAAGGACTCCAGCGCCGGCCCTTTTCGCCCTGCGGATCAGGTGAATGCCAGCGGCCGATCTGTGGATCGTACATACGGGCGCCAAAGTCGAGCCATTCCAATCCGTCCGGCTCGCCGTCCGTACTGCTGAATTCCTTGTTCTGTAGTTCCTTGCCGCCAAACTGGTATTTGTTGGGCGTTTTGCCAAAGGCCCTGCTGCAAATACCTTCCATGCGGCCACCAAAGGGATAGTAGTGGGTTTCTTCGAGTATGCGTCCCCGCTCCTGTGTTACCTGAAAGTTGTCAAAGTAAACAGACTCGTTGGTCTCATTGCTGAAGTAGATGTAGGCGTATCCGTTTTTCACTACCGGGATGGCATTGGCCATGAACCTGTCGATGGTACGCCTGAGCTTATCCCCGATGTAAGCAACCGGATATACCCTGCTGTTGACATTGTCAAACTTAAATTGTTCATCAAAGAATACAATGTTGAGATAGGCTTTGGGCGCCTGGTTGCTGCCACTGGTGGAAGCAGGTGCGTTGAGGAAAGACAGCAAGTCGGCATCATTGCTGAGTGTGCCGGTCACTGTACTTACAGCGCCTTTGATAATTGCTGATGGTTTGTTGCTGAGACCCAAGGCCGCCAGCAGACTGGATACGATGCTTTGTCTTCCATCGGCGCCGGTATTGTTGGCATTGACTACATCATACCAGTAATCTACCCGGGCATGGATACGGTCACCGCTCATTACTTTGAGCAGTTTGGCCGCCCCGATAGCGCCGGTGCTTTTCTTCACCAGCATGCTATAGTTGTTCGTATCGCCGGCAGCAGGAGGATTGTAGGTTTTGTAAGCAGCAGGCCAGGCGGTCCTGGCAGTGGTAACAGCTATGGAGCCGCCTGTTCTGTTCTCATACTGGGCGTCCTGGTTTTGCACCGGGGCTGTGCCTGCCGTTCCTTCAAAGCTGAGTAAAGTGTATGGATCGGCCTGCACTTCTTCCGTAAGCACCATGCGGGTGTTGCCAAGGTGATCCTGTATGAAGTAATCATACTCATATTTACCGGTAGCGGCGGTGGGAGACTTATTAAGCCGCACGCGGCCTTCCTCATGGGTAATGAACTGCAGGGTGTCATTTTCATAAACAACTCCCCCGATGTATACCCAAATTTTCTGTGGCTTGCCTGTTTCTGCTACATACTTCTGGATTTTTGTACCGGCAGCATCGTATTCATATTCAATTACCCCTTTTGTGCCACCCGTACTGTTGAGGAAAGTAATCTTTTGGGGAAGATCAAGGTAGTTATAGACAATGCTGCTGATGCGCTTGTTTTTATCGGCTATCAGGTTTCCATTATCATCATAGCTGTAGTCATTGTTGGCAGTATTAATATCGGTGAAATCGCCGAGCTTGTTGGCAGTCTGGCCAATGGAGGCATCCTCTGTAACAGCCGACAACCTGTTGCTCAGGTTACTGTTGAGGTAGGTATAACGGAGTTTATCAACCGGCGCCGAGCTGGTGAGGAATAAGCCATTCTGGAACAGGCTGAGCAGGTTGCCATTGGCATCATAACCAATGTTGCCGCCATGTTCGGGCGCGCCATATACACTAAAGTCTACGGTACTGTTGTTCCACGTTGTGCCGCTGGTGTTCTGGATAAAATCGGCTTTGATGAGCCTGTCGGAAATATCATAGGTGAAATCAAACTTACGGGCAATGGCATCGCCTTTGCTTCTCCAGGTGGTGCCGCTGATGTTACCGTTGTATTGCAAACGCTGATAAGTGATGCCGGACGGGGCGGCCGCTGCTTTATCATAACCATGTTCAAGACCGAAGTAACGGGCAGTAGTGGCGCCACTGACATAATCTTTGTTAATACTGGTTAGCCATCCCCGTACGTTGTACAGGTAATCCAACGTTTCTACCGGACTTGTGGCCACTCCCAGTTTTTTCGTCTTGCGCTGTCCCAGGTCATTGTACTCATACACAGCAATGGTTTGCCGTGGTTTGGTTTCGGCCATCGTACTGATGAGTTGTTTTTCGGTTTTGGTCACCAGTCCGGCGTGATTATACGTATGGAAGGTCAGCACCTCATGTTCCTGCGCATTGGGCCATGTTTTCTGGTGGCGCAGGTGGGTAGCCAGTACTTTGCCGGCGAAATCATACTGGGTGGTAAGGATATCAATACCTCCGGCAAAATGTTGTGTTTGTATCTGGATGATACGTCCGTTTTCATCATAGAAGTTAACGACCGAATTGAAAACTCCCGAACCACCCTTTGCGGGGAAGATCCTTGTACCTGTTACCAGTCCTCTTGTACGGGTGCTTTGCGTAAGGGGCTGTGCATAGGGCCAGGTTGTGTTGGAGGGCGTCAATAGCTTACTGTCGAAACTGTTGTTCTTGGTGGTGGCCACGGGCGCCCAGGCATAGTCATCAAAAAAGGTCATGGACAGGTATTCCGGTGTTGTAGTAGACGGGAAACTGCGATCGGTAGTATAGCCATTGTTATACCTGACTTCAAACCGGCTTAAGGACGGTACTATGTTATCTACAAAAGCCTGCATCTGTGCACGGGTGAGGCGTGTGTTATCCACATAAAAGCCGGTTACTATTAATCTGTCTTGCGCGTCGTACTTCGTATAGATCCATTTATTCTGTTTGCGCAGCTCACCATGTTGCGTCAGCACTGCCCTGTCCCAACGGTCATAGACTGTATAGGTTACTTTTTCGCCAGGGCTTCTTTTTTCAACGACCCTGTTGCGCCGGTCGTATTTGTATTCAAAGCAATACTCGGGAATGATGGCTGCATTGTAATACAGGTTCCAGGCATTTCCCTGCAGCAGCTCTACTGCTTTGGGCGGTATGACGAGGCAGAGGTTGTCGTACACATCATATACATAATAGGAGCACAACCAGCCGGTGTGGGCGCCGCCGGGTGTATTGCCGAGTTGTACTTTGCGGAGGATGAGTTTTCCTTCCTTGTCCTTGTATTCAATGATCTGCTTACCATTTTCATTGGTGGTAATGAGTTTGAACACGGTGTTGATAGAATAGGTACCCGGACTGGCATAGGTACCATCGGTGTTCACATTCCAGACACGCAATGTATCGGTTACTTTGTTGGTAAGGTATTGTGTTTCCACGCCTCTGTTGCTGCCAGCCCAATTGGCGCCGGGCGGGGAGGTTTTCATATCCCGGTTTAATGGAGACGCTTCAAACTGTGTTTGTGTATAGAAAGCTGATTCTCCCGGGAACTGGGTCGTATTAAAGGATTGTTGTTCAGTTAAGGGATTTAGTTTAAGGTTTCCGTCGGTGGAGGCAGCCACATAAGGCATATACTTGAATGCTTCCCTTCCAAACCGGTCGTATTGCACCGGCTGCACCAGGTCTTTGGGAGTAGTGCCGGCGCCTTTTTGCCTGGATACGGTTTGTACGAGGCGCGCCAGTCCGTCAAAATAGCTGGTCACCTGGCTTACGTCGTTGGGTGCGGTCAGGATATCGGCCACTCCTTTATCAGTGATGGCAGGTCTTGTGAAAGACCTGGTGCGGATATAGTTGTTATTGAATACCGCAGCGGTCACGTTATGTACGAGGATGGTGACCACATTACTGAATCCGGATTCTGTACCGCAAATGATTTTCCGGCGGTAGGCCGTATTGGCGGTTAAGGCGCCGGGGGTATAATTGGCGGCGGTAGCGCCGGCAATGGTGGTGAAGGTAATACCATCGGCCGACCGCTGCCACTCGTAGCTGTAAGCGCTACAGTTACCGCCGGATGGAGCTGTATTGACAGTGATAGCACCGGGCGCTGTATTGTACAGGATGTTGAGTACAGAAGCTTTGATAGAACCAGGTAGTAAGGGGCTTTTGATAGCAATAAAGATTTCATTGGCAGTTTTTGTTTCTGTGCCGCAGGTCACTTTACGCCGATAGTGGGTATTGTACAGGAGGTTACCGGGTGTATAGTTGGTATCGGTGGCGCCGGGAATATCTACCCAGGAAAAGTAAATGTTCATGTGCTGCCACTGGTAGGAGTAGTTGCCACCACATTTTCCGCCGGTAGCTGCACGGCCTGTAATGGTGCCGGGACTGGTGTTGTAGGTAATGGTATCATCTGCTGCCTGGAGGGTGCCGGCATTGAGTGGAGGCACTACCGCTATGTAAGCTGTATTGGAGTAAAGTGTATCTGCTCCGCAGATCACCCGGCGGCGATAATACCGGGAGGCCGTTAAAGCGGGCGGTGCATAGGTTACACTGGTAGCGCCGGTGATATTGGTAAAGGTGGTTGCAGTAGTACCGGATTGCCACTGGTAGGCATAAGTACCTGTGCAGTTACCACCAGAGGCCCCGGTACCGGTGAAGGCAACAGGTACTGTATTGGTGTAGATGCTTTGGGCAGCAGGTTCAATGTTTCCCGGTTGGAGCGTGGAAATAATGTATACAGCAGCCCTGGTGGAATAAGCGTATTTAGTGCCAATGGTCACTTTTCTACGGTAATACATGGTTTGTGTGAGACCAACGGAAAAGGAATGACTGACGCCGGTGTCTGCAGCAATATCCGTCCAGGTGGTTGTATCTGCTGATTGTTGCCACTGGAACCTGTAGTTGGTAGAAGTACAGCTACCACCGGAAGGCGCCGAACAGGTAATGGTGGCCGGTATGCTATTATAGGTTACCTGCTGTGCAGCAGGCGCTGTGGCGCCACCGTTCAGGCTGTTGGTAAAGTCAATATCCAGGCTGGCGCTGCCTATGGAGCTCCAGAGTGATACGGTACCGCCGGCGCCATTGCCCCAGACGACCGAGATGGAATGAACAGGCGTTCCTGATTTGCAGGAACCGGATGTACCCACAATGGTACCGCCGGTAATACACCATTCCATATTAGTGGAAGGCGTCCAGTTGCCGGTAATACTATAAGACTGGACCGAGCCGCGTATTACGCAGGATTCGCCATAAATACCGGCCTGGCCATAACTGTTTTGCAGGATGAAAACAGTGAGGAGGGTGAGCAAGAGTTTTATCGTTTTCATCACTAATTTTTATAGTTGTATTCAATGGTTTTGAGGATATTATTATTATGGTCCCGGATAACCCTCAGCCGGTTCAGTTCATCATATTCATACGTGGTCACCTGGTTCCGTTCATCGCAGCGGGAAATCATGCCTACACCCGGCTGCCAGGTGTAGGTGGTCATTTTGGCATACCTGGGATAAAGACGTACTTCATCAATGAGTACATCGCCCCCTGTGCCCATACCAAAGTTGGTATTATCATTGGCAGCTATCGTAAGCAGTTGTTCATTGTATACCCAATTTCCACCGGTACCTGGTTTTTCCCACCATGATACGATGTATTCGCCCGGAGGCCTTCTGTTAGAAAGCAAGTAAACACCCTTGTAGCATTTTTTACCGGTACGGCCATCCATAACAAAGTTGGTCGTCAGTTCTTCAAAGCTGGTGTGGAAATAGCTGTAGTAGCTGTATGTTTTCTTGTAAGAAGAAGTGATATCAAGGCGGATATTGGTGGTATTGGTACCTGCCTGTGGTACGGCTACACTGAAGTAGTAGGTACCTGTTCCGCTGGGCAGGGTTACAGATTCGGCAAAGGTATTGTTGCTATAGTAATATCCTTCAAAGAGTGGAAGCTGGCTACCTACCTTCATTAAGCGCAGGGTGATACGGCCGTTGAAGGAGCCATTGTTCGCCACCAACGGCACTACGCGCACAGAGAAGCTGTAGGTTTGTGCATAGTTGGTGCTGAAGGATTCAAAATCCTGGAAGGCGGAAGACCCCAGGTTCAGGAACTGGCCCACATTGTGCGGATTGGTGGTAATCTCTGTTACAGGCAACGGATCGGCATTGGTGATCTCTGCAATGGGATACTGATCGCCATAAGCCCATATATAGGATAATGCACTACCGGCCTCTTTGGATTGCGCCACTACGTCCCCGCTTTCATTATAGGCATGGTAGCGCACACTGATGTACGGGCTATCACTTCCTTTTTGCAACTGTATGGTTTCGGGCAGGAGTATTTTGCCATTGTTGTACCAATCCCTGTATTGGGTAGTGCTTTTGGAGACCGGGAGGCCATCCCTGGTTTTTTCCTGGTCAACCAGTATGCTGATCATATTTTTATTGAGCATGGTGGTGTATATGCCGCCCTGCTGCGTGGATTTTTGCTTCACATAGGTGTTGGTAGTAAGCACCGGCTTGCCCTTACTATCGGTAGTGAGCAAGGTGCGGGTGGGTAAAGCATTGCCGGCATCATCATAATAGAACTGGGTGGTATAGGAAACCGGGTTGGCGCCATTGAGCTCATAATTGTATACTACCTGCGAGGTTGGACGCACCCATTCGGTGGTAATGGTATAAGTCCAATCGCATTTGTCAAAAGCATAACGCCTGGCCGTAGTGTTCATGGCGTCGGTTGAGTTGTAGATGTACCGGAGGAAATGTACGGGCACGAATGCGCCATTGTTATTCCTGTATTGGTATTGTTCTTTCAGCAATCCGTTCTTAACGGAGGTATTAAGGGGAACGGGAACCGGATATCGCCCCTGGTGGTAATCAGGATCGGCGGGGGCGGTGTTCTCAAAGAAGGATTCTATTTTACCGTTCTCCCCGTTTTCTCCCAGCCAGGTGATCACCTGGTCGTAGCCTACAATGTAGCCATTGATGGTTTCGGACAGGGAGGAAAAATCGGTATAGAGCTTTTGTTCCCTTTCAATGGTAGCATTGGCTGTAGAGCCGCAACAATCTGTAATGAGCATCCGCTGGGTATAGGTAAAGTATAAGCCCTGCATGATCTTGCCCATCACCTTTCCACCGATGTATTCAAAGCGTCTTACATCAAGGCTATCAGTGGGATCTCTGGCGTAGATTTTCTGGATCCTTGCACCGGCCAGCGGGCCTGCCACCGAATGAGGCTCAAAGAGGAATACCACAGAGCCCCCGGTTGGATATACAATGGATTGTAAGAGGCCGGCCGTTCCGAGGTAGTTGCTAAAGCCACTGGTTTTATCTGGCAGGTAATTGCCCGGATAACTGATGGTAAAAGGTTTGAAAGCCGCCTGCGGTGTTTTTTCGCGTATGCTTAATAGCCTTAACCGGGTTGACAGATCGGCTGTGTTACCACTGCCGGAAGAATAGTAATCGTAGGTAAGGGCAAATGTGTTCAGCAGGCTCAGGTTGTCACCCACACCGGCATAGAGCTGTACGCTATCCAGTTTTTTTGCCGGGGAGGTACCTGCTACTATTTTCAGGTCGGTACGTGAAGAGGTATAGAACTGTACGGCCCCATTGGGAAAATCAATCCTTGAAAGGATGACCTCATTGGTTTGGAGCGTAGTGGTACTCCTGTTGGAATCGGGGAGTACGGCGTCGTAACCTGCAGCGCAGCAACTCTGGTTCAATTGCGTGGGTGAATAGGACAACGTTTTTTCATCATCACCCGATACAATGGACTTGCTGATCTTAGTATTGTTATTTGCCAGGTAAGTAAAGTTGATCCGGGTACCATTGACCAGTTCAATGCTGCTGAGGAACCAGGTAGATATGAAGGTTTCTGTTTCCGTTGGTTTGGCTGTAGCTACCGTCGTTTCCGTGGTACGCTCAACGGTTTCAAAACGGTAGATGATGCCTTCACCGGTGGTGATGGTAAAGGTTGCCCGGAGGTTGTTGTATTCTATTTTCAGGTTGTCTCTCGTAAAGGTGCGCACTTTGTAAGTGGCCGATGGACCGAGGATGATGAATTTACCGGCTTTACCGTTGAAGTTGTAGTAAAACATATCGGGCTCCTGGTCTACGTCTTCCCCGCAGGGGCGGCTGGAAGTGGTACTGAAAAAGCCATCGTTACCAAAGTCGTCTTTATGCCGTTTGCTGCGGGTAATTACACCACCCGTTTGGAGCGACCATCCCAGGCCTGTCCAGGAGGCCTCATCCGACCGCCTGAAACCACCGGCATGGTAGGATAATGAAAGTGGAAGGGTAAACCCGTTTACATCGATGCTATCAAGCGGAATTTTTATTTCGGGAATACCGCTGTACTCACTTACCGGCACCTGGCCATACTGGCCAAGGCTGGCGGCATTGGGAGAAGGGGGAATGTAGGATTTAACATACTGCGCCTGCAGGATATGGGCAAGGCATAGCAGTAAGAGGCAAAACAAGGATCTCATGTTAATGGTTGATTGTTTAAAAGGTGTACCCCATGCGGAACTTAACCGGCTCCGTAGCGGGGAGTTTATATTGATACAGGAAGTCATAGTATACTTGCAGGCGGTATTTTTTAAAGGTTTTCATTTTAACAGGAACAATCTTAGTGAGGCCCAGGAGGCCAGCCTGTTTCCAGTGATCTATTTTTTGTAGTTCCCTGACAACTACGACAGGTTGCTGGTAATGGTATTCCCAGCCGCCGGACAGCCACCAGTTGCCTTTTATTTTATAATCGAGGAAGGAGCGCAAGGAGATACCCTGCCCTGTTACGTCTATATTGTTCCAACCCTTACCCCAGCCTATTTTACCACCAGCGCCGATGCCAACGATGCTTTTATCATTGAGGCGATAGCCTGCACTCAACGCTATATCAGAGGTGGCCGGAAAGAGGTAGCTGGATTTTGTAGTTTGTATGTTGGTACCGAGTTCTATTCTTTTCAGGAATGACTTTACTTTCTGGTGATTGGGTTTGAAGCCGGGTAGGGCCTCCCCCCCACCCTCCCGCTGTTGCGGGACAAGCTCTCCGGTGGAGGGGGAATTAAGCAGACTTTCATTCAATGAATTTAACTGGGTCGGAGCAGGCAGGTTATTTTGCAACTGTGCCTGCAGGTTGAGGTTGCCGCTGTTGTTGGCCTGGAGGAATTGGTTTAAGGCGTCTCTTGTTTGCAGGCTGCTGTTGGCCGCCATGGGATTGGTATTGCCGGGCAACTGGAATACGGCGCCGAGGCCGGAGTACTGATCAAAGAACTGCCTGAACTGTGGTATTTTACAAAGGAGGCTGGCCAGTTTTTGCTCAAGGACGGAAGGATCTTCCCATAGTTGCTTGCAGGCGTCCATCTGCGCCTGGTAATAGTATAGGTGCTTTCGTAGTTGTTGTAAACCGGGCAATTGCCATTGCTGTAATTGTTGCTGCAGCATTTGCTGTCTTTCGGCGAGCAGTTGCTTAACAACATCTGCATTGTTAAGCACCCCTTGCAATTCGCTGTATTTGGTAAGCAGCTCTTTTACCTGCTGTGCGCTTTGGGCAGACTGGCCAATGACGCCGGTCTTGTCCAGGAATTGTACGGCTGTTGTTAAGGAGTCGAGCCGCGGGCTATAGTTATTTGTGAATGCGTTGTTGTTATTACCAGCGCTTTGCTGTATCCTGTTGCTGAACTGTTGGTATATACTGTCTGTGTTACCAAATATCTTATTGGCAGCGGCACTATCTTTGCGGGCCAATTTCTTTTTCAGGGCCTTTTCGCTACGGGCGAGTTGCCGGCAATATTTTTCTGTTTGCTTCAGTATGTTTTGCTGCACTTTATTTACGCGGCCCGTCAACCCATCGAGGAGTTTACCCGGCAGGCGGTACACGCGATCGTATACCGATGGCTGGCTTTCCTGTGCATACGTTGCCGTGAAGCATAAGAGCAGCAAACAAGCTATGTAATAGGCTTTGGTGTTCACAGTTAGTTTTGGTTGGTCACTTTATGTTATTGACACGGATGGTGATGGATAGTACCATCTTATGGGTGTTAAGAAAATATTACGCCCTGTTCTTATTGTTATTGCTCATAAACGCAGGCAGGCATAGGCAAACGAATCCCTGCGGAGCGGTATGGCTCCGAAAAAGAAAGCGTTATGATATAACCCCTGTTATATCATCCTGTATTGATCATGCATTGATCAATATACAATAAGCTTTGGGGGAAATATAGTACTGACTGATGGAGGTCCACAAGTAAAGCGGACAAGGCTTGCAGGACAAGGCATGTGTGTTGGTTTTGGTTGGTTGTTCAATAATACCTGTAAAGATTATTGTGCCGAAAGTTTAGCAGCAGTATTCAAGGGTTAAAGATAATAGTGAATGTGATCGTATTTTAAATGTACAATGTTCTTTGCGAGAATTTAAACTTATCAAGCATTAATTGTAAAAATTACAGGTATTTGGGTAAAATGGGAGGGGAATGGATTCCTGTTTCTCCAAGTGCAGCAGCGTGATGAATGACAGCAAAGTTTTCTCCAGTATAGAGCGTTCCTTCAGCGGTTATGTGCCAGGTGCTGAGGGTTGCTGGTTTCAGGTTACTGGTTGCTGGTTCTTTAGGTGTAACGGCGTGATTGATTCCCGGTTCTTCCCGTGCAACAGTAATACTGTCAGCAGGCTTCTCCGAAGAGCAGGAGGAGAGTTCGGTTGCTAATCTTTTCTTTTCTTCGAGCTTTTTGATCCAGGCTTCTTTTGCTTCACAGGCTTTGCGTTCTTTTTCTGCTTTGATGAGTTCCGGATATTTGGGTTTGCCGTATTTATCACGCTTGCGCATCATGGCTTCGAGGGATACTACCCTTCTCTTCCTGATCTTTTTTGGTTTGGGCTGGAAGATGGGATTGTTGGGATCAACTGCTTTTATTTGTTCCCAGTATTCCACGTAACATTTCCAAAGTATCTGTTTTACCTGTTCATCCGTATAAGGATTCTTTTTCAAGAGTGTAAATGCTTCACCGGTAAAGGAGCGGTACATCCAGAACTGGCGCCAGCCGGGTGGCAGGGCTTTGTAGATCTGTGAGCCGATCTTTGAGGCGCGGGCCAGCAGGCTGGCATAGGCCATCGTCCACTTGAATTCATCACTGGTTTTGACCCGCTCACTGGTGAGGGAGCTTTGGGCACGGGCGTAATACTGCCCGTCCATTTTATAGAAGGTGATGCCATGCATGGTGCCTTCAAAGCGGCAGAGTCCGGCGATTTGTTTTGCCATAGATTTGGATTATATGTATAAATTTATGCATATTTATTGTCCGAACCAAGATTTGGGGGATTAATGGGATTTATGGGATTGGGAGGAGAGACCGGGCGCGGTTTTGGGGCTAAAAGCCCCGTAATAGGCCTTCGAGGCTAAAAGCCTCGAAGAGCTGCGGCACTAAGGGTTTGGAGGGCACAAGTACTCTTCCGCACAGCGCCAGGCGGCCTACTTGCGCCAGTTTGAAGAATAGTAAAGTAATTGATTGTAAAACAGTTGAACGTTTACCCAGATGTTTATGCGGGAGATGTGACGAGGTTGCGATTTTAGTAAAATGCGCCTTTAATATATCGTTGGGTTAAGGTTGGTATAGCTTTGCTATTTAGTACCCATTTAGTATCCCCTTACTATCCCAGGCGGAGGAGCGGGAAAGGACGCCATGCTGTATTTACTAAATTATTATATCTGAAAAGTAATATTGCCGGACCGGAAAGCTTGTGCAACTTTATTTTACCTAAGTGGTTATACAGGAAATCCTTTATTGCATTTTCCCGTATATCCTTATAGGGCTATAAAAATGCTCAGCGGCATGGAAGCGTATATTACTTACCTTTTGGCAGACATCCTGGAAGCCGAACGTCAGGGGCAACCCGCCTCCCCTTCTATTTACCCGGAGGTGGTAGAAGATTATGCGGAAGATGCTGAGCGATGGCCGGAGAGTGATCCTGTTTATACTTTTGGATATTATTGCGGATTATCGCCGGAGCAATTCCCTCCTGCTCATTTATTGTCCAGCCAGCAAATGGAAAAGCTGTGCGACGCTTTCGGCAAGATGATGTTCACCTGGAACCTGGATACAGATATCCCGGATGATGTGCCGGTCAGCAAAAAATATCAACTGCTGGTAAGTACACTGGATATTAAAACGGATATTAACAATAGTAGTCTGACCACTTTTGAGCTATGCAGTTATGATCCTCCCTCCTGCCCCATGGGCGAATACTGCACGTGTAAGGAGTTCCTGACTGATGATGCCCTGGAAAATATTGATGATTATTTGTATGGTGAGTAATGGGATCTTCTGCTGAGCGCCACCTATCTTATTGAATAAACAAATTTAGCTTTAAAGAAGTAGCTCCGTTAATCAACTCCGGCTCAAGCGCCACGTTATGGAAGCGCAACCCCGGCAGGGTTATCTTAAAGGTAACTTTGTCAAAGAATTCACTGTTTCTTTGCACCAGGTATCCAATGGCTACACTGTTTGAAATGGCCAGGCGTGAAGGATCCGTCTTCGACGAAGTCCCAAATGTATACCGCCCACAAATAAAGGTGTTGCTCTCTATCAACCCCTTACCGGTGGCAACGTTCCGCGTGTACAAAGGATAGGCATCCACATACAGTGCTACGGACCACCATTTCCGTTGATTCATCATTCGCCTCATCTCCACCCCACCTGCAACAGAAGGTATCCAGCTATCATACACATATTGAAGGCCAAAAGTAGAATAAAGCGAAAGGAAGGTGCCATTCCCTGTTAGCAGGCCCTCCTTCTTCTGAGGAGCAACCCGTTTCTGCTCTTTCAGATTATACCAGGCATCCATGCGCAGGGCAGGATTGGTATTTTTTGCATAGCCAGACTTCCGCACATCCTCCCACACGAGGCTGGTAGCTGCCTGCAACTCACCATCCGGCAGGGATTCTATATCTGTAATGTTATTCAATACCAGCATAATAAAATAAGGTATGGCTGTAGTATCTCCTTTCCTGCGCCTGGCCGGTGGCGGGGTTAGCTGCTTAATCCGTAAAGTGTCCTGTGCCGTTTTGAGTTGCAGAATTTCATTGCCTGTTATGCTGTACATGCTTCCGTTTTGATGATATTCGGTTATTCTTATCCGCTCATCTAACCCGGTGGTGTAATAGTCTACCCGGCGGCTTACCAGTGGTTTGGAAAGACTGTCGCGGAAGGGAGCCAACGCGGTCCAAATAGCTTTTACGAGCGAATCGGTGTTGGGCACAGCAGCCACCTGTGCAAGATTGGTAAACTCAAATATGATCTTGTTCCCCGCTTTCAGGTCAATTACAGCACGCAGGGGCAGTTCACCTGGGGGAGGCGTGTTGAAGTGTGCTTCCATGTTTGATTTAGTGGTCTGGGCATAGAGATCCTGTGTGGCGCTTGCCAGTGCAAGCACCATGATCCATACAATTTGTTTCATATTTACTCTTTGGTGATTTGAACGGATTTTAAAAAACTTCGTGGCGGAGCTCCTACGAAAAGTGTGTTTTCGTTGAGTATTATATCGTTTGCAGCATTTTTGGGCGAAAACCGGAAGGAAGACAGCAGTGGCTTTTTCTTCACCACCTGTTGCGCTGTTATGGCATCATTCCTGTTATTATCCAGTTCATTGATATGCGCAATACCAAACCTCGGCTTCCTTACTGTTTTTGTCACCAGCAAACTGTCTACAGCCAGTGGCATAGCAGTAAGCTGTTGGTTATTGCTATCCGTTACAGCAGCCATAGCCTTGTTGGCGCTAATAAGCTCTACCACCATACTGTCCTGCTTCACCGGATTACCGGTTGTGGTATGAGCAGCACCGGGCCGTTTTACAACAGTGTTTGCAGACTGCTGTACCGGAGTTTCTGGCAGGATGGCTTTTTGCGTGGTATCGCGACCTATTGTTGTGCTACTTTGGTTCGAAACAGGCATCTTTTTCTCTGATACCGGGGGTTCCACTTTTTTATCATTCAGCCACCACCAGCCAGCCAAGAGTAATAATACAGCCGCAGCAGCCCCATACAGCCAGCCCATGGGCTTGCGTTTCTTTTGCTTTTCCTTTAAACGGGTTTCTACCTGCTCCCATACGAGGGCCTGGCGGAACCGGAAGCTATCGGGCACCTGGCACAATTTATCGAGCTGCTCCCGTATACTGCTATCTTGCTTTCCGGGTTCCATAAGCGGCATTGTTTTTAATAAGCAATTGTTGTAATACTAACCTGGCCTTGCTCAACTGTGATTTGGAAGTTCCCTCGCTGATGCCCAGTAGTGCGGCAATTTCGCGGTGTGTCATCTCTTCCAGTACGAACAGGTTAAACACTGTTCGATAGCCCACCGGTAGTTCTGTTATCAATTGTATGATCTCTGCGGCCTCCAGGCGATCCAGCATGTTATCATCGCCGGCTATCTCGGGTATTTCATCCATGGTCACCTGCAAAAAGCTATTGGCGCTACGCAGTTCCATCAGGCATTCATTGATCACAATCTTTTTAAGCCAGGCAAAGGTGGCCCTTTCATTCACATAGGTAAACTGGTGTAGCGACCGGAAGAATTTCAGAAAACCGTTCATGAGCATTTCCTCGGCCAGTTCGTCGGTCTTTACATAACGCCTGCATACCAGGAAAAGCCGTGCGGCATATTGCTCGTACAGGGCCTGCTGGGCAGTACGGTTATTCTGTTGGCATTTCCTGAGCAGTGTTTCCAGTTCCATGTTTAGGCGTGGCTTACGAATATAAATGCAATCCACGACGAAAGGGTTGCCCGGAGGAAAAAGAAGTTTATTATAGGTATGTTGTCGAGATTTACTGTTCTTCCGTAGTAGTATACCTGAAGTTTATTCTTTATGTGTGTGGAAGCCGGAGCCGGATAACAAAAGGATGAGCAACCTACTGCTATTGGTCTGCACAGGTTGCTCACCCCAATTATAGTGGTTTTTCAATATTATTTTATTTGTTAATCATCAAAATCCTGGTTGTCTTCCCTGCGTTTTTGATTGCGCTGCTGTGTAGCAGGTTGTTTTTTCATCTATCGATAAATGGCTAAAAAACGATGCCAGGAAACGCTTCTGTTTATGCGCTTTGTGGCATAGGATAATTTTCCACACTGTGGAGGGGATATTTTATACATTAAAAAAAACCGGAAGCCATGCTTAGCGGCTCCCGGTTCCTGTAACCCGGCGTATTATCACCGGCGTTGTTCATAGGAGTATTGTGTACCGCTTTTAAGAGCGGGAACCGGCCAGATGGTCATCGATGGCTTGTCCCACGATGCGGCTTAATTCACTTTCTTTTTGTGTATCCATGTGAACCCATACTTTTTCACCCTGCATTTCACGTTGCTGAATTTTTATTTCAGGCAGTGCATCCCGTGGTTGATCGGAATGAGTGGTGAAGCGTATGTTGCTGACGGTATAGTAAGGGGAAGATTGATGAAGGGTTGCATCTCCTGTGAGTTCAATAGAGAAACTTTTCCCTTTGAACGGATACTTAAAGTTAATCCTAAATGATTGGTTCATAGCCATGCTTTTGGTTAATAATGCTGTTCTCTCGAAAAGACACTATTCAATGCCCGTGCCAATAGTGACGTGCGGTATGTAGGAAGGGCCACTTTATCATTGACTACCAGGAGGTTGGAGGGATGTTATTTTTGCAAGTTGTTAACAAGTTGACGATACGGGTTCCCGTAAAAAAGCCGGTTGGAGGGGGGCTATTTTTGAAGTGTCAAAAGAGGTGGGTGGCCATTTTTCTTGCCATTCAATGACATTATCAAAGAAATCGTCTCGCCTCATTAAAAAAATTTAAAGACTGGCCGGGACAAATGGCCTTTAAATCCGTTCCTATAAGTGGGGAATACCCGTATCCGGTCAAAATGTACAGTGTTGTTGGAAGTCTGGTGTATTATTTATTATTTTATGTAGTCTCACATTTTTAACCCTTAACGACTGCTTATGCTAACGCTTGCTAAGAAAAGCAGGATGCTGCTTGCTTTGAAATCCTACAAAAAACAATTTCTTAACCGCGACCTTACTGAATTAGATGAATCCGGTACCCGTTTAATGATCAACAGCTTCCTTTGTGATGTGCTGGGCTACCTCCCTATTGAAGAGATTAAGACCGAGTACATGATCAAAGGCACCTATGCAGATTATGTGATCCAGATAGGCGGTATCCGTCATTTCCTGGTGGAGGTAAAGGCTTTGTCTTTACAGTTATCGGAAAAGCACCTGCGTCAGACCATTAATTATGGCGCTAATGAAGGTATTGAATGGGCCTTGCTGACCAATGGTAAGCATTTCGACTTTTATAAGATCCTTTTTAATAAACCGATTGAGTCCAGGAAGATATTTTCCGTAGACCTGACCGATGCTTCCACCCTGAAACATGATATTGAGCACCTGCAGTACCTGCATAAGGAAGCGATTATGAAGAAGGGCCTGAAGCAGTTATGGAATAAATGTGAAGCGCTTGACCCGCTGAATGTGGCTGGCATTATTTATAGTAAGGAAGTGGTGGGTGTGCTGAAGAAACTCATCCGGAATAAGTATGGCGAGAAGTGCGAAGAGGCTGATATTATCAAGTCGCTGAACAGGATCGTCCTGGAAAAGATTGATCCAGCACTGATTAAGGTGCACCGGAGTGGTAAACCCGATCGGAAAGGTAAGAAAGTGGCAGCAGTGGTTGAGGAGCCATTGGTGGAGGTGCCGGGGGGTGTTAATAATGGACAGGAGGCAGTGCTGGAGTGAGCAATAAAAAGCCCCACGTTGTGCGCGGGGCTTAAGAAATTCTTCGGCTTATAGCCTTGTTGTGATTTGCGATACAATAATATAATTTAATACTTAACTCCCCAAATAAGATGACAAATATTTTAGGGATAGATTTAGGAACAAACTCAATTGGTTGGGCAATAAGAGACTTAAATAGCGATACTGATGATCAAATCGTAGATTATGGTGTCATCGTTTTCAAAAAAGGAGTTGGGGAAGGAAAATCGGGAGAATTTTCTTTAGCAGCAGAAAGAAGGGTTAACAGGAGCAAACGCAGGCTATATAATGCTAAAAGATATCGTAAGTGGGCCACTTTATTGGAATTGTTAAGAAATGGAATGTGTCCTATTACTGAAGAAGAATTAAGGCTTTGGAGTATTGGCAACTGGCAGAATGGAAAAAACAAGGGAAGAATCTATCCAACTTCTCCGGATTTTACCGCTTGGCTGGCAATGGATTTTGAACGAATTGGAAAAAATATTGATCCAGATGTAAAACTTAAGCCAGCATATGCTAACACCTATATGTTACGATCAGATTTAATAGAGAATGTCAATGAATCTGATCCCTTAAGATTATATAAAATCGGGCGCTCCTTTTATCATTTGGTTCAGCGAAGAGGATTTAAAACCAGTAGGAAAAGTGGGACCACTTCTTATGCCAATAATGAGTTGTTTAAGAAATTCAAAGAAACATATCCTGATAAGTCTGATTGGAAACCATCTCAAATCTATTTATATATTCAATCAGGAAAAGATCCCGATCCCGAATTAAGAAAGAACAGGATCCGGAACAATGCAGTTATTCAAAGAGGTCTAAATGAAGATGAGTTCTTTAGCATTTGCAAAAAACAAAATATCGGTCAGGACTTAGCCAACAAAATACATAAAGCAATTTATTTTGTACGGCCATTACGTTCTCAAAAAGGATTGGTGGGCAAATGTACCCTGGAGAAAGATAAAACTCGGATTCCCCTAAGCCATCCTGCTTTTGAGGAGTTCAGAGCATTGGCTTTCATCAATAACCTGCATTGGCGGGAAGCACATACAAGAAAACACTTTGAGCCTATTCCCATTAGCGTAAAGAAACAAATTTTAGAGCAACTATTCTTTAGAAGATTGGAGAAAGGCAAGAATAAAGGTAAGGTAAGCGAAAGTGGCACTTTATCTTTTGATGACATTATTAACGCTTTTTCGGGAAATGGCAAATGGGAATTTAATTTTAAAAATAAGCCTATTATCTCAACCTGTCCTTTTATTGCGGGTCTGATGAATCTATTCGACAACGAATGGAAAACCAAGTTCATTACAGATGAAGACAGGTTCGGCATTGATTGGAGCGGTTTGTCATTGGCTTATAATCTAAAATATAATGGTGAAATTGTAAAAGAAAGAAAGTTAAACTATGAGGGAATATGGCACCTGCTTTATGACTTCATACAAACAAAAGATGATGAAAAAGGGTTAGCCGATTTCTGCAAAGGGGTTCTAGGCTGGGACGAAGAAAGATCAAGTAATTTTATTGAAATAACTGTTGAACAAGGCTATAGCTCCCTTAGTAAGAACTCGATTGATAAAATAATTCCGTTCCTACAACAGGGTTTTATTTACTCAGAAGCAGTATCATTTGCCAATCTCTCAAAAGTATTGGGTAAAGAATTCTTTCAGGCCAACCAAACAGATATTACATCAAAGGTTGCAGCGACAATTAAAAAGGCAGATACCATTAAAGAAAAATTGAATATTGTAAACAGTTTAATACAGGAATACTTCGCAGATAATAATTCAACCAGAGCAAAAGGCGTAGATGATCACATAAAGGAAATGGCTTATGAGGAAGTAGAGAAAAAATTAAGTAACTATTTTGGTAAAAGTAACTGGAATGATAAAACAGAGGATGAAAAGAAAGAATATTTTGATTTCATTTTGAATAAATATTTAACCTTCCTCGATGGAAATCAAATAAAAGACGAAAAGGCCTCAGCCGGAATAAATAAGAATCCCGAAATTGATTATTACAAAATCCCACGTTTAGATGAAGCTATCAAACAAGTACTCCGGGAAAAGTTTAATGCAACTGAAATTGGGTTAAAAAAAATGTACCATCCATCTGACATTGATATCTATCCAAAAGCAAAGGGTAACCGTTTAGGGGATCCCAATCCTCCAAGTAAGGGTTGGAAAAATCCAATGGCAATGCGTACGATGTATGAATTACGCAAACTCGTTAATTATCTTTTAGAAGCGGGCAAGATAAGTAGTGAAACAAAGATTGTAATAGAAATGTCGCGGGAACTAAATGATGCAAACAAGCGCTGGGCAATACAAACCCATCAACGATACAGAGAAGAAGAAAACAAAGAATTTGCTAAAGCGATTATTGGAGTAGCCAAAGACAAGTATCCTAATCTGAATGAAAATGATGCAACTAATATTGATAAAGTAAGGTTATGGTGGGAACAGTTGGACAATGGCGAGGAAGTTTATAAAACGATTAAAACACTAAAGGAGGATGTAGAAAAATATCGTCTTTGGAAAGAACAAGGTTGTCAATGTCTTTATACTGGAAAGATCATAAGGTTAACAGATCTGTTTGATGGAACTTCGTATGATTTTGAACATACTTTACCTTTGAGCCAATCATTCGATAATTCTTTAGCAAACCTCACAATATGCGATGCCGAATATAATAGGAAGGTAAAGAAAAATAGGATGCCCACTCAATTACCCAACTATGAAGTTGATAGCAACGGATATAAAGCAATTGCACCCATGATTGAAAGCTGGATCAAAAAAGTGGACTCACTTAAGGAAAGAATTGAGAAAAATAAATCCGATACAAAAAAAGCGATAAGGGCAGGCAATATCGAATATAAAAACGATTTGGTTAAAAAAAGACATTTATTACAATTTGATCATGACTATTGGGATAAGAAAGTAAAAACATTCACCCTAACGGAAATGCCAAATTGGTGGAAGAACAGCCAATTAGTAGATACTCAAATCATTTCAAAATATGCAAGGGCCTATTTAAAGAGTTTGTTTTATAAAGTAGAGGTACAAAAAGGAATCATCACCGCAGAATTTAGAAAAATATACGGTATCATGGGTGAAGAAAAGAAGGACAGAAGCAAACATAGCCACCATGCAAAAGACGCTGCCGTACTTACGTTAATACCCGGTTCTGCCAAAAAAGAAGATATTTTAAAAAGATATTATTCAGCAATTGAAAAAAGAGTACAATATCAAGAAAAGCCATATCCAAATTATGAGATGAGCCATGTGCAAAAAATAGAACAAGCTATTTTGATTAATCATGTTACAAAAGACCAGGCACTCACAAAAACCATAAAGAATGTCAGGCAAAGAGGAAAAATAATTCTTACGAAAGACAAAAATGGTAAAAAAATAACGATGGTTGCCCAGGGGGATAGCATAAGAGGTCAGCTACACGAAGAAACATTTCTCGGCGCTATTAAGGTCCCTGAAAGAAACAAGGACGGTTTTGCTCTTAAAGAAAATGGGCATTATTTGTTAAAACAAAAAAATGATCAGGATGAAATTTGGATAGTGGCCAGGAAAGCTATTGAAAAAATAAATATTGAAAAAGATATAATTGTAGATGAGCTCTTACAAAAATATATAAAAAAGCAAATCGAAAACGGAATAAGGATAAATGAAATTACGGATTTTAACAACAAAATAATTAGGCATATCCGATGCCGGGTCAAGGTTGGAGTAGGTTTTATGTCAAAAGAAAAAGCTATTGAACTAAAAAAGCATTCGCATCCTTCAAAGCATCTGCATAAACAGTCAATACTTGCAAAAAATGATTCAAATTACCTATATCTAGTTTACGAGTTACAAAAAGGCAATAAACTGATGCGTGCAGACAGAATTATCAATTTATTCGAGATAGCTTCGCTTAAGTCATTTGTTAATTTAAACTCCCACCTCGACATTTATAAAGAGAAAGAATTTAATATACTCCTGAAAGGCAAAGATGAACTTACATTAAAATACATTATACGAGTTGGAGACAGGATAATTTTTTTTAACGAAACTAAAAATGAATTAAAAGATTTATCGACTATTGAAATTAATTCCAGAATATTTAAGGTTAATAAATTCAATGAGCAAGGTACCGCTTACCTATATGTGCAGAATCATTTGGAAGCCAGGCCAGATAGCGAATTAGAGGAGGAGGAAGTAATTTTTAACATGACTAAATACCAATCAAGACTAAAACTTAAGGTAAACAAACTTAATTGTGTTGTGGAAAACTATGACTTTAAAATAAAAGGAGATGGTAAAATAGAATGGCTTTTTTAAAATCAATCTTTGCCGCATCCTTTTTAAATAAAGAGTTACACAATAAATCGCAGACCTTTTTGTTTATATATGTTCTAAACCAATACCCATGATAAAGCGAACGCTTTATTTCGGTAATCCTGCATACCTCAAAACAGCCAATGAACAGTTGGTAATTGAGATGCACGATAGCGGAGAGACCAAAGCAGCGCCTATAGAAGATATTGGTATTTTGATACTTGACCACCAACAGATAACCATTACCCAAGCATTACTAGCCAAACTATTAGCCAACAATACAGCCGTTATTACCTGCGACCATACCCACCACCCTACCGGCTTGATGCTGAACCTCGACGGCAATACTTTGCAAAGCCAGCATTTCCAGGCACAACTGGAAGCATCTGCCCCTCTTAAAAAACAGCTTTGGCAACAAACCGTGGCTGCCAAAATACAGAACCAGGCAGCTATACTGGCTATACAAAGAGAAGAAAATAAGCTGCTGCTAAACTATGCTGCCAACGTAAAAAGTGGTGACAGTGAAAACCATGAAGCCCAAGCAGCCGCCTATTACTGGAAACGGATCTTCCCGGACTTCCTAGAATTCAGGCGGGAACGGCATGGTCCGCCGCCCAATAACCTGCTGAATTATGGTTATGCCATTCTCCGGGCGTTGGTAGCTCGTAACCTTGTTGCATCCGGTTTATTGCCCACTTTCGGCATCCATCACCGTAATCAATATAACGCTTATTGCCTGGCCGATGATATTATGGAACCTTACCGGCCCTATGTAGATAAGGTAGTATGCCATATTATCCGCGGCAATGGCCGGTTCCTGGAAATGACGCCCACGATGAAAAAGGATCTCTTAGCCATTCCGGCCATGGATGTGATCATTGATGAACAGAAAAGTCCGCTCATGAATGCCGTACAACGCACTACGGCCAGCCTGGTGAAATGTTTTGAAGGAAAAGCACGCAAGCTATTGTATCCTGTATTACAATGAATATACGCTTCTTACGCTCACCCATAGGAGGAGCGGGAGGAGGCTTTGAACGCCTAAATGCCTACCGCATCATGTGGGTTTTAGTATTTTTCGACCTGCCTACCGACACCAAGAAAGACAGGAAGAACTATGCCCTGTTCCGTAAAAAGATACAGGCCGATGGCTTCCAGATGTTCCAGTTCAGCATATACCTGCGGCACTGCAGCAGCAGGGAAAACGCCGACGTGCATATCAAACGGGTAAAAAGCATCCTTCCGCCCAAAGGGCATGTAGGCATTATGTGTGTGACCGACAAGCAATTCGGCATGATGGAAATATTCCGGGGGCATGAATTGGTACAAAACCCGGACACAGTACAGCAGTTGGAGCTATTCTGAAATAACAAGACATCAAAAACAGCAGCCGTACTTTATCGGGGGATCACCCGTACATGAGCCGGGGATAAGCCGGGGATCAACCGTATTAAAGGCGCACTTTCATAAAAATGCTTTACACATAAAATGTCCGCCCTCAATAATCTATTGTAAATCAAACGGACAACCGGCTGAAGCCGACCATCCCACCCACCAAAATCACTCCAACCCTTAGTGCTGGCGCGACCTGTCCTGTTCCGCGAGAAGCATGCAGTTCAGGCAATGTGCGAGAGCGTGCTTGTGCCTTTCCCTTCAATCCCAAAAATCCAATAAATCCCGGTCCAGACAAATTAGACCTGTCATTACCTGTCATTTCCTGACATTTCGGTCATGCTTATACTGTTTACAGTATAAGCCTCCCTAACTTTACCGGTAAATCTGATAACATGGCAAAGCAAGTCGGACCCATATTCCTCGAATGCACCTGGGACGACCTTACCTTCTACAAAATGGATGGGAAATATTATGCCCGTAAAAAGAGCCGCCTCACCCGCGAAAAGGTGCTGAAACATCCCCGTTTTGCGAAGACCAGGCATTATGCTACCCTGTTGGCCTGCGCCTCAAAAATTGCTTCTTCCATTTACAAAGACCTGCCCCTTCACTGGCGGCAGTTCTGGATGTTCCGCGGTTTTACCGGTGAAGCGCTCACCATGCTACATGAATGCTTCACAGCCCAGGACGCCTATGATTACCTGTGGGAGACTTATGTTGAGTACTGGGTCCTTTATCAACAGAAAACTGGCATTCAGCTAAGAACCGGCAGGAAGGACAAACCATTCAGGCGCGGGAAAACCTACAAAACCCGTTTAAAACACCTCACCGAGAACTCAAAATGCCGGCGCTACCTGAAAATACTGGGCAAAAACCACTGGAAGAGCAGCTACGACCATACAGCCGACCGACTGCAGCAGGAAAGAAAACGCCTCGCCCGCCAGGCGCACCTGGAATGGATTGAAGAACAAAGGCTCAAAGGACGATGGAAAGAACAAGAGGAACGATGGCGCATCATGCAGGCATCCAATAAGTTAGTAGCCTGATAGACAAAAATCTCCGGAATCCGCTCCGGAATGCCGCGGCAGCCAAAAGCGGGATAATAGAATTCAAAAAATACCCGGCCAAACGGGATTTTCAATCCTATAAAACGGCTCAAAATCACAACAGGACTGGGTTTTAGCCAATCCTGTTGTGTGTAGCCCTAAGCTACTGATAATTTGAAAGCAAATCACAACTATGCGCTTCCTACGGTAATATCCGAGCAGGTTGTGTGTAGCCCTAAGCTACTGATAATTTGAAAGCAAATCACAACCTGACTATCTCCTGTTTTACGATGAATGGCGTTGTGTGTAGCCCTAAGCTACTGATAATTTGAAAGCAAATCACAACACGGCACGCCCTACATAAATCGGTATGTCAGTTGTGTGTAGCCCTAAGCTACTGATAATTTGAAAGCAAATCACAACACGAAGAGTATTATAACTCCTGCAAAAGAAGTTGTGTGTAGCCCTAAGCTACTGATAATTTGAAAGCAAATCACAACCACAAGGCACGCTGGTGCCAACAGTGATCGGGTTGTGTGTAGCCCTAAGCTACTGATAATTTGAAAGCAAATCACAACTGATCTGCCTTTGGCTCCCCAGGCCGTCACGTTGTGTGTAGCCCTAAGCTACTGATAATTTGAAAGCAAATCACAACATCAGGAGGTGGACAAGCTCTGACCCTTGAGTTGTGTGTAGCCCTAAGCTACTGATAATTTGAAAGCAAATCACAACTGGTCAAGCGACATCTGCTCACTTATTAGGGTTGTGTGTAGCCCTAAGCTACTGATAATTTGAAAGCAAATCACAACAGGGATAATTGCGGAAAGAAATAGAATATAGTTGTGTGTAGCCCTAAGCTACTGATAATTTGAAAGCAAATCACAACCGTCCACACCCTGCCCAGGCTGATTTTATGGTTGTGTGTAGCCCTAAGCTACTGATAATTTGAAAGCAAATCACAACCCCTGGTAGATGACAACTGATCACCATTAGGTTGTGTGTAGCCCTAAGTGTAAATTCTTGGCATGTTGACCCATCATTCCTCGATGTTGACCCACCCCTGATGGTAGGCAATAAAAGAAAGAGCTTGATGCGTGTTAAAAATACAAAGGGTTATTGATTGGCTTTTGATTTTTTTC
>NZ_JAARML010000006.1:300000-388285 GCF_011759375.1 Paraflavitalea devenefica
GGCGTCGTGAGGGTGCGCCTGTAAAGGAATACAGCCGGTCTGCTTCCACGCGTGAACAATCTCCCACCATAGAGGCAAAAAGCCTTACGCCAACTACATTTTACATTAGAATGGCCAGTTTTAATCCCCGTTATAAACCAGTCATAGATTCCATACTGAAAGCCAATGAGGGTTTATTAAATTCAACACCCAACCTGGTACTGGACCTACGCGACAATGGCGGAGGCGCCGATGCCTGCTGGGAGCTGTTGATTCCCTGGTTCTACACCCAACCCATCAAAACGATTGGAGCTGATATATGGGCGACAGAAACCACCATTTCCCGCTATAAAAAATGGGTGGAGGACAAGAGCTTACCAAAGGAAATGGTTGATAACATCAGTCGCCAGGTTGCCAGCATGGAAAAATCAAAAGGGCAATGGATAAAGAAAAATGATGATCATACAGATTCCTCCTTCCGGCCAAAACCATTTCCCCAAAAGATTGTGATTCTCATTAACAAATGGTGTGGCAGTTCAACAGAGGAATTATTATTGGCAGCCCGGCAAAGTTCAAAGGTTATTTTAGCCGGAGAAAATACCGTTGGCAATCTCGACTATTCAAACATTGTAACAATCCCGTTTTCCTGCTACCCTTATACATTGGTATATGCCACCACCCGCAGCCGGCGTTTAGATATTCACCAGGGTATAGACAATATAGGGATCGCCCCAAAGTATCGCCTGGCAGAAGGTACAGACTGGATCAGAGAAGCATTAAAAATAGCGGAACAGCAGGATGCAGGCAATCAGCAAATGGATAACATAATCCAAAATCGTTTCAGATAACACCGGTTAAAGGTAAACGGGTAAAATTACAACCATCAGCAGGTACAGCATATATTGCTCCACGGCCGTTCTTATCCGGCGTAGGGCAATGGTCATCTGCCTTTCCACGGCTTTAACAGAAATATTGAGCCGGTCGGCAATCTGCTGGTTGCTCAGATGCTCGGACCGGCTCAGGTAAAATATTTCGCGGCATTTGTCCGGCAGGCTTTCTGTTACGTGCCGGATAATGTTTTTTAACTCCCTTATCTCTACTTCATTGGCTGGCGCAGCGGCACTAGCGGTAGCAATTCGACGGGCTCGCTCCAAAACATCCTGGCGTGTTTTGCCAGACCGGATATAATTGGCAGTCTTAAACTTGACGGCAGCCCTGAGATAAGCAGCCAGGGATGTTTGTATATGCACTTCGGCGCGTTTCTCCCAAAGCCATACAAATACATCCTGTACAATGTCCATACAAGCCTCTGTGTCGCGAAAAATGCTATAGGCCGATTGGTACAGTTCATACCAATAGCGTGTATAAATAGCGTCAAAAGCAATACGGTCGCCCGCTGCAAGGCCTTGCAGCAGTTCCTGATCAGAATGGGTCAACAAAGAAGCAATAGCATTTTAATCAATAAAATTAATCAAAAGAATCTTAAATGCATTGCTTCCCTGTAAAGAATTGACCAGGTGAAAAAACACAACCATCCTGCAGGAAACGACAAAAGCTCTTTGTGTACGCACTAGCCAGCCGCTTTACCTTGCCGGCGTGCCGGGCAGCGACGCTCCTTTTTGATCTCCCTTCGCCAGCATGGAGCTGATCATCAGTTCCAGCATGCGTTCATTGTCGCCGTTGATCATAAAATTGGAAAATACGATACGTCCCTCGCCATCAATCAAAAAGTTGGTAGGCTCACCCCGCACATTATAAGTTTTCAATGCCCAGTCGGCAGTGCCCCGCAGGGGAATAAAGGAATACTTCGTGCCCTGCATAAAAGGCAACACATAGTCGTCCTGTTCGGGAAATACATTAATTCCCAGGTAAGCGAGGTGCTTCCCCTTGAACTTCCTGACCACGTTTTCAAAATGAGGAAATTCACCGCGACAGGGCCCACAACCAGGGAACCAGAAAGTCAGCAGCACCACCTTGCCCTTATAATCCGATAGGGAAGCCTTTTTATCAGATGTATACAGGCCCAGGTTGAAGGCCGGTGCAGTCCGGATCGTTTTCTCCCGTGCGGCCCAAACGTCCTTGTCTGTTTCCTTGGCATCCTTACCCAACTTGCCGCCGTATTTCAGCAAAGTCTTCATCACTTCGTCGTTCGGTGTTTTGGCTTCCAGTGATACCAGGCTGTCATAGGCAGTTTTTGTATCGCCCGAAGCATCCAGCACACCAGAACGCAGCAATGCCACCTCGCTGCCCAGTCTCGAATAGCGGGGCGTTTTCAGCTTATCGAGCAGTTGGTAAGCATCCTTGTATTTCTTCTCCTTTACCAGCTCCTGCACTTTGGCGATGTTAACAGCCAACGCGGCTTTATCGGGCCAGCCACTGGCTGTGCCCATGGCGGTTGCCAGCTCCCGGGCTTTCTGTGCCTGACCGTGTAAGAGATAGGCATCGTACAGGCCCGACATACCACTTTCCGACCAGCTAAATTTGGTGGGCGGGTATTGGGTACGTAGCTGTTCAAATACTTTTATCCTCTCTGCGGGGTCGGAAGAGCGGGCCGCCAGCCAGTACAGCCCCTGCGCGCCACGCTCGCTATTGGGAAAACGTTTGGCCAGCTCATAGATGGCGCTGCGCCAGCGTGCGGGGTCCACATGCTCAAAGTCCATAGCATAGTAAAACGCATAGGAAGGGTCGTCCGGTGCAGCAGCAGCGGCCTTGCCCATATACCCGCGTGCAGCATGTTCGTCGCCCCAGCGCTCTGCATCAATGGAAAGCATCTGCCATACCTTGGCATTATTGGGTTGCAGCTCCACCACCCTTTTCAGGTAAGGCGTTGCTTTCGGGCTTTCAGCGTTGTAATATTTTTCACCCAGCGCATAAGGAATGGCCACGGAACGCGGAAACTGTTTCATCCAGGCATCCACCTGCGCCACGGTAGCCTCATTGTCCTTGCCCATAACAAACAGGTATTGCCTTACCGGCAGGCTGCTGTCGGGCAGGCGCTCTATGATCTTTTTCAGCGAATCCACCGTATTGGCAGTGCGGGGCACGTCCAGTTCCCAATCCTCCTCGCGGGCAATACTGAGCATATCCGAAAGGCGCTCGTTTTTACCGTTTTGAAGTTGTATGGATTTGATCAGGTAATTCATCGTCTTGCGTGCATCCCGTGCTTTATAAAAAGCTTCACCCAGCGCAAAGGGTAGCTCGGCCGATTTGGGGAACTGCTTCATCCAGGTATCGAACTGCGCAGTCACATCGTCATTGGGAAAGCCTGCAACTGCAATATACTGTTGCATCGCAGCCAGGTTATTGCTTTGTGTTTCTATCACTGTTTTCAGTGAGTCGAGGGTAGATTGCTTGTTGCTGCTCTGCGCATGCGCAGCAGGCGACGCCAGCAGGCAGCCGCCTAACAAGGCCATCATACCATTTAAGATCTTGTTTGTCATATAGCTTTATTGAAAATGGTTAAATGCTTTTTTATATTCCTTTTTATAGACGGATCAATAACTGTTTTGCTGTATCAATCCATTGCTCGATATCATTTCAGTGCGCGGCAGCGGGGCGGCGAACCTTCTTGAATTTTTCGGTAGACTGTACTCTACAGGCGCCTGCGTTGTCATCACCGTTGAAATATTGTAGGGGTAAAATGTTCTCGACAGGCTTACGTCGTCGTTGGGGTCGTCGTTGTTATTGAACCGCCGGATATCGAACCAGCGCTGGGAAAAGGGCATCTCCCGTCTTCTTTCTTCCAGCACCTTTTTGATCCCGTCGTCGGTGGAGGAAGCGGTAAGATCTACCCAGGCGCCGGGCGTCATGCGTTTGGCCCGCAGGATGTTCAATGTATTCATCGCACTATTATAATCGCCCGTGCGGGCCTGGCATTCGGCCTTGATGAGCAGCATTTCTGCTACAGTAGGTCCGGAAGGTATCCTGTCTTTGAAAAAGAAGATATAACCGGGATAACTGTAGGCGGGCTTGATCAGGCCGCGGTCATACGAGTAGTTCTGCACCATATGGTATTTGTAGCGCAGGTCATGTGTCTGGTCGTACAGGTTCAGCAGGGCCTGGCTGGGAATATACCACCAGGATTCATGGGTCAGCATCCGGAAATACAAGAACTCCTTCCAGCCGATCATATCGGTCAGATCAGTTTGGTTGTCGTGCGTGTACGGAAACTTCAGTGTCACGGTCTGCGCATTGGGCGTGCCTGGATTGATAGTCAGGCTTACATCCCGGCCATAGCGCATATTGGTGTTATAGTCCACCAGCGTGCTGTATTCCGTCAGCGCACTGTCGGCATATTTCAGCGCCAGGGTATAATTGTTGCGGCTCAGCCAATAGCGCGCAGCAAAGCCGCGCACAGCGGCCGTACTGGCTCTCCAGTGACGGGGCTTACCATTCTGCACTAGCGGCAGCGTTATCCTGAGCGCTTCGTTGAGATCGGATTCTATCTGCTCATATACCTTCGATAAAGGCTGACGGGCTACCGGTTCGTCGAACGACACGGAATTTTTAATGGGCAGGCCCGCTTCATTCTTATTGGCGTCGGTATAAGGCAGGCAATAAGTATTGGCCAGTTCCCAATAGCTATAGGCCCTTACAAAATGCGCATCGGCCTTGATCGTAGCCTTGTCGGCATCGGGGCCCGATACTTTGTCTGCATATTCCAGCGCCAGGTTAGCCGTGAATATCTTCTTGTACTCATTGCTCCAGAATATTTCACGCGTATCATCGGGCAGGTAATTGATGTCCCACATCGCAAATTCTATCCCGGCGATCGTAAAGGTGCCCGGACCGGCATTATACAGATCGGTACCCATATAATAATCGTCTGTGCTGTAGATAGCCGTCCGGTTGCCTTCCGTGTAGAAAGTACTGGTATTGTTCAGCAAAGCGTTCAGTTGATCCGTAGTAGTTACCACCAGCGAAGAGGTTTTGGAAGGCGGCTCGCCCAGGTATTTGTCGCAGGAGCTCAAAACAGCAACCGCCGACAGGAGTAAAACAATATTGATGCTATGCTTATAACGAAGTTTCATAATAGTCGTGTTTTTAGAATTCGCACTTGATACCAAGGGTCAGTTTCGGCTGGGGCTTCATGGTGCCCAGCGGATACTCAGGGTCTTCTCCCGAATTATTGGCCAGGATGGTAAACAGGTTATTGCCCTGCGCATATACCTGCAGCAGGTTCATGCCCGCTTTTTTAAACAGCCGCTGGGGCAGGTTATACGTTATATTCACTTCCTGCATCCTGATATGCGACGCGTTTTCGATTAGATAGCTCAGGTTCTGATGAAACCGGTCCCAGAAATAATAGCGTGGCTCTACCAGGTTTTGAGGAAGCGGCACGATCTTCATCATGTCGCCATTCACTACTTCCGATAGCTTGTTGTTGGGCAATACCCGGCTGGTCCAGGTGGGCGGGTAGTTGAAACCTTTGCGCTGGAACACATGGCCAAACTTGCCGGTCACGATAAATGATACATCAAAGTCGTAGATCTTAAAACTGTTCATAAAGCCCAGCGTATATGGCGCCACGGTAGTACCCATATTCAGTAGGTAGTCGCGGCCATCGCCGGGCGTAAAGGCGCCGAAATCATACATCGTACCCTTGGGTCCCTGTACCATTGGCTGTTTATTATATACGCCCGCATACTGGTAACGCCAGAGTGTATTGGCATTCTCGCCTACTACGAAGGCGGCAGAGCCCCCGCCCGTCAACGTAGAGGCAGCATACTGGGCTACAAACAGCCTGGTGATAGTGTTTTTATTATAGGAGAAGCTAAGGTTGCCCCGCCAGGAAATATCGTTCCCCCTGATGCGCAACGCGCTCCCCAGTTCCAGCTCGATGCCTTTATTCGTCATGGCAGCGTTGTTGAGCCGCTGTGAAGTGGTGCCGTTAACCGCGGGGATGGATATAAGGGCTATCAGGTCCTTACCGCTTTTATGATAGGCATCCACCTTGCCAAACAGCCGCCCGCCAAACAGGGAGTAGTCTACGCCCAGGTTCCAGCTACCCGTCCTCTCCCAACGAAGCGTGGGGTTGCCATAGCTGGAAACGGTGGCGGTATAATCGCCCGTATATACATTCGGTATGGCCGTGGTTGCAATCAGCGGCCTGAAGGCCGTCGTCTTGTCCACATTGCCATTATAGCCATAGGTCAGCCGTACATTCAGCCGGTCTACCCATGATACCTTGTTCATGAACGACTCCTTGTAAACCTGCCAGCCACCACCCACCGACCAGAATGGCGCATAGCGGTATTGGGGATCGTCGGTGATCAGGTTGGAAGCATCTGTACGGTAACTGCCCGAAATTGTGTATTTGCCATCAAATGTATAAGCCGCATTGCCAAAATAGGAGAAGTACCGTTCAGTGGCATAAGTAAAAGAATTAGTATAGCTGAACGTCTGGTTCGTGCCCATCCAGTTTTTGATCGGAAAGAAAGTGCCGCCCGGTCCGTTGGGGAAAGTACCCAGGGTCAGTGTCTTGTCATTGTACCCGTAAGTGATGGGCGAACCGAAACTTTCGGTTACGATATTATTTACTTCGGTGCCGGCCACAAAATTGATCTCATGCCTCCGCGTAAAGACGCGGTTAAAGTTAAACTGGTTCCTGAAATTATAGGATTCCGCCTTGGTGCGGCTCTGGGTCAGGATAGATCCTTTGGGCAGGTTCAGGGTGATCTTATTGGTCGCCTGGTCCCAGGTAGCGGCGGTATTGACCGTGTTTCTTACATAAAAAGTATTCTCGTTGTACAATCCCTTGTTAAAGACATTGAACAATTCATATTGTATTTTGGAGTCGAAGCTGAGGCCCCGGATAATCTTAAACGTCAGGCCGGCCTGCACACGTGCATTCAGTTGCGTGGTGGTAAGCTTACGGTTGTTGATCTCCTGTAGGGGGTTATAGGTCCAGTCGGAATAGGGAAACAGGTTCATGGGCACAAAGCGCTGCAGGATGGGCCAGTAATATTGGCTGATATTGGTCAGTGAACCGTCGTCATTCACCAGCATTTCATAAGGAGAAATATTCTGGATATCTGATAAGGCTACCCCACTGTTATTGGCCCTGGTATATTGCAGCATGGCCGACAAATTGATATCGAGCCAAGAGAAGGGGCTGGCCACCGTCCTGTAATTGACCATATACTGCTTATCGCCAGTCTCTTTGAAATTGGATTGATTGTTGGCAAACATCAGCGACAATATATTGCTCATCTTGCCCGAAGAGCCCGACAGCGTCAGGTTATACTGCTGGTTGATAGGATTGGAGAGCAGGTTGTCTTTGATTTGCTGCCGGTTGTCCTGCGTAGCCAGTTGAGCCAGTATAGCGTCGCGTTGGGCCGTGGTGATATACCCCAGGTAATGCTCGCTCATCGCTACCGTGGCCGGCGACCATGCTTTCCCATAATTGGTAGCCAGCGCGCCGGAATTGATCTGGGCGCTCCAGTTATTGAATGCCTTCTGCTCGTAATCCACCGTCTGGGTGGAGGAAGCCAGGGGGTTTACATAATCGAGGTCCGCCTTCTGCCCTATTCGGGTGAAAGCCGAGAACTCCATTTTAAATGGATGGCCTTTCCTGGCACTCTTGGTAACGATCACCACCACACCATTGGCCGAGCGGGCGCCCCAGATCGAAGCGGCAGCAGCGTCTTTCAGCACGGTGATACTCTCCACGTCGTTGGGATTAATAGAAGTAAAATCGCCCTGCACAGGGAATCCATCCACTACGATCAGCGGCCGGGCATTGCCATAAAGACTGGTCTGCCCGCGTATCTCAAAAACAGGCGTGCCGTCTACGTCCAGGCTTTTTGCCTGCACGCCGGCTATAGTACCGATAAGGCGTTGCGCGATATTGGTGGCCGGCTTCGACAACTGTTCCCTGCTCACCGTTCCATACGAGCCGGTGGCCCTTTCCTTCGAAATGGTTTGGTAGCCGGTGGATACCTTTACATTCACTTCCTGCAGGCTCGATATGCGCCGGGCCAGCGGCACGGTCAGTATACCCTGAGCAGCCTCTTCCACCTTCAGGGTCTTATTATCAAAGCCGATATAGCTGATGAGCAGCGTATTGCCCGGACTGGCCATGATCTCAAAAAAGCCTTCTTCGTTGGTGATGGCGCGGGCCCTTGTTTCCTTTACCTGTATGCTGGCGCCTGCCAGCGGTTGTTTGGTTTCCTGGTCTATAACAACGCCGGTGATCCTGATGGGCTCCGCCGCATCCGGTCCGGCCAGCATCGGCGGTGCTGCTTTTTTAAGAATGACGATCGTAGTATTCTCGATCTCAAAATCAAGCGGCTGACTGGCCATGCAGGCCTTCAGCACTTCCATCAGCGGCTTCTTTTTTACCTCGAGCGTCACAGGGTTTGCCAGCCGCAGTAAACCGGTGTTATAAAAAAATACATACCCTGTTTGTTTTTCAATGGCGTTGAATACCTTTTGCAACGGCACATCCCTGCCGGAAAAGGTCACTTCCTGCGAGAAGGTACGGGCCTGTACATTGAGGAATGCAGCAGTCAGTAAAAAAATGGTCAGTCTCATAACGAGCCATGTTTGGTGTGGCATGCCCTGCACAGGGCATGCTTTGTAAAGAGCCTTAAAAAGCATACATTCGATGTGTTTTGGTTAACAATTGATACAAGCAGTCACAACATGTTTGAGCAATTGGGCAAAACAAATCATGACCAGGAATGTCGTTACCATTCCTGGTTTTTCGTTTTACCCATTTCAATAAGGTTTAAGGCTATTTGCTTAGGACATAGCTTTACACGTCGCCGGCCGGCAACGATTTTTCGTATGGAAACTGATCCTTGGTTTTATGGAACCACTATGATATTCCTGTCTTCTATGGCAAAATGAACTTCGCTTCGTTGCAATATTTTCAATACCTGCTGCAGCTTCAGATCCCTCCCGAGCTTGCCTTCAAACGTCATCGAGGGATCAGTAGCGCCACGGTATTCCACCTCCACATCATACCAGCGGCTCAACTGGCGCATGACCGTTTTGATATTGGCCTTGTCAAACTGAAAATAGCCATTCTTCCAGGCCACCACCTGCTGCGTGTTCACGTTGTGCAGCACATTGAGGTGGCCATTATTATCCAGTTGTGCCTGGTCGCCCGGTTTCAGTAGCTGATCTGTGCCCCCCTTGCTTACCTGCACGCTTCCTTCCAGCAGGGTGGTCGCCATCATGCTTTCGTCATCGTAGGCGTTGATATTGAAATGTGTTCCCAATACCTGTACCGTTGCACCTCCCGGTACATGCACCCTGAAAGGGTGCGCCGCATCTTTCGCCACCTCGAAATAGGCCTCTCCCCTCACCTCCACCTCACGTGTGGCGCTGCCAAAGCGGGCAGGAAAGCGCAGCGAGGAAGCTGCATTGAGCCACACCCTGGTGCCATCGCCCAGCACCACCTCGTATTGGCCGCCGCGCGGTGTCGTTATCGTATTATACACCATCGTTTGCCCGGGTGTCACCTCGCCGGCTGTAACATATTGCAGCCGCCCGTTTTGTCGCGTCACTTCCATATTACCCTGGTGCGCCAGTGTGCCATTCGCCTGACTGTCCAGCACCACCGTGCTTCCATCGGCCAGGGTTAGCACCGCCTGCTGCGTTCCGGGCTTTATATCGGCAGTACCTGGCTTGGCCTTGACTACAACGCTTTGCACAGGCGCCTCTTCCGGGCGGAAAAAATACCAGTAGCCAGCCCCTGCTATCATAAAGAGAACGGCAGCAGCGGCGGCCCACCTCCCCCAGGGGATCCTGCGGGGCGCCGGACGACTCGTCCGTTGCAGGATACGCTCACGCAACTGCTCCTGTAGCGCCTGCCGTTGCTCCGGCTGCAGCTCCTGCACATCCTGCATACCTTCATACATATTATTCCAGACAGCAATTTCATCATCCGTGGCAATACCTGTGGCGATCTTATCGGCCAGGGCGATGATGTCATTTTGGGTCATTACATCGGTTTATATATTGTAAGGCACGCGGGAGAACCCCAACCCCACAACAGAAGAGAAGTTTTTTTAAAAGCGATATCTCCTTATTGGCGGACTTGAAGAAATTCCTTTAAACTAAAAACCCTTCAGATTCAGCAATCTGAAGGGTTCATTATTAGGCCCGCCGTCGCTAAAGCTATGGCGGGTGAAGTCGGGAAGCCAGGATTCAAACCTGCGATCCTCCGGCCAGGGCCGGGATGCGCTTTCAGTTATGATCAGGGCAATATATGAAGGGTTATCTCGCTAAAATCCTGCGTCATACCGTCATACAGTCCGTCATAGGTCAGCCACGTATATCCCGGCGCATAAAAATACAGGACAATGTACTCATTGCCCCACGCATCTTGTCCCTGGTCAACAATAGTTGCGAAAGGCGACAGATAGCCATTATAATCCCATATAGGCGTGTAGGGTTCTGCATCAGGATACCGGGGTGTCACGTAATAGGTTTTGGTATCGCCCACTCGTACTAACTCTTCGCCCAGGATAAGAACATTACAACCTTCACACTGTTGCGCCGAAGCCGGGGAAGTGGCTACCAGGCTGATGGCAATAATAAAAGCAGCTTTCAGCAGATGTCTGAACAATACATTAAAACGGGCGGATTGGACTGGCAATACAACTTTCATAAAAAAATCGGTTTAATAATTAAAGAATAATTGAAAAAAAGCAATGCACAGTCAAGATAAACAGCAATGCTGCCCGCTGTATTCGTCCGATTAGCCAACTAATAAGCAGCATTGGCAGCAGCCCTATCTTAGCGATATGATTGTAATTCTTTCGTCGTTCTTTTTATAAATCCAGCCTTGTCCTTTTTTACCTCTTTCAACATAGCCTTTCTATCTTCTGGTAATGGAAAATATTTTTCAGCCCATAAATTTATTTCAATCATAATGGGAAGTAAGTCAATCCCTTTCCGGGTTAACCGATAGAGCACTTTTATCTTACTGTCCGGGTGCGCTGATTTTTCAATGAGCTTGTTTTCTTCCAATGCCTGTAACCTCGATGCTAAAATATTGGTGGCGATTCCCTCCGGTGATTTTAACAAATCACCATAAGTACACTCTTTTGCAAACATTAGATCCCTGATAATCAACAGCGACCACTTATCTCCCCATATATCAAGGGAACAGCTAACAGGGCAATCAGACCTCTTTTTAGACTTATTCATAAAAATATTTTCTTTAATTCACTTGCAATTTGCAAGTAATATATACATTTGCACTTGCAAATTGCAAGTAAAGTTACAGAACAACACGAAAAAAAACAAACAACCTGGCAACATTGAATAATATACATAACTCAAAAAACATGGAAATACAAGGAAAAACAATATTGATAACAGGCGGTACAGCAGGTATTGGCCTCGAAGCAGCAAAGCAATTTTTGGCTAATAGTGCAAAAGTGATTATCACAGGAAGAGATCAATCAAAACTGGACAAAGCGAAACAATTATATCCAGCCTTGATTGCTATAAAAAGTGATGCTGGAAATGCAGATGATGCCCAATTGCTTTTCAATCAAATTAAAGAACTCGGAGGAATCGATATTCTATATAATAACGCTGGTGTTTTAAGTATGTCAACTAATATGGGAGTGGCAAATGACAGACATTCAAAAGAAGCAGAACATGAAATGAATGTCAATTATTTCGGTGTAATCCGCCTGAATAATCTTTTTATGGAGATGCTGAAATCAAGAAAAGAAAGTGCAATTATCAACACAACTTCCATTCTTAGTTATGTTCCTTCTGCACTTGAAGCAACCTATTCCGCTTCCAAAGTGGCACTGCATTTCTATACGGAAACGCTCAGGAAACATTTAGAGATTATAAACAGCCATATAAAAGTGTTCGAACTTTTACCTCCGGTGGTTGCAACAAACATGACCGCAGGCAGGAATGATAAGAAAATAACCCCTGAGAAAGTGGTAAAAACGCTTATTGCAGGTCTTAAGAAGCAGCAATTTACCATTCGTGTTGGCGATACGAAGTTGCTCTACCTTGTCAACAGGCTTTTTCCTAAAATGGCTTTCGGTTTGGTTAACTCAGATAAGAATATAAAACAATTACAATGAAAGCCTTTATAGTAAATCAGTATAGTAAAAAAGACAGGTTACAACTTGCCGAAATGCCAGAACCAGTATTACATGACAATGATGTATTGATTCAGGTCTACGCTGCCGGTGTAAATCTGTTGGATTCCAAAATCAGAAACGGAGAGTTCAAACTCATTTTGCCTTATAAAACACCGTTTGTGTTAGGACATGACGTGGCGGGAGTTGTGGTTAAAGTGGGGCCTCGTGTACAACAATTTAAAGTTGGCGATGAGGTTTATGCACGACCAGCAGACCATCGAATTGGCACCTTTGCAGAGTTCATTGCAATCAATGAAAAAGACGTGGCTATCAAGCCCCAAAGACTCACCATGGAAGAAGCGGCTTCCATACCATTGGTTGGCTTGACTGCCTGGCAAGCGCTCATCGAAAAGGCGAATCTGAAGAAAGGACAAAAAGTTTTCATCCAGGCAGGTTCCGGCGGCGTAGGAACATTTGCTATTCAGTTGGCGAAACATATGGGTGCAACCGTAGCCACAACAACCAGCACAGCCAATATTGACTTGGTTCAGCGCCTCGGCGCAGATATTGTGATCGACTACAAGAAAGATGATTTCGAAAAAATGCTGAAAGACTATGATGTTGTTTTGAATAGTCAGGACGCAAAGACCCTGGAAAAATCCTTACGGGTATTAAAACCTGGTGGAAAGCTGATCTCAATCTCTGGCCCACCTGATCCCGGTTTTTCCATAGAAATTGGATCGCCGTGGTACGTAAGATTAATAATGCGCCTTTTGAGTTATCGGATCAGGAAAAAAGCAAAACGTCTTCAAGTCAGCTATGCATTTCTTTTCATGAGAGCAAACGGAAGTCAATTGAACGAGATTACTTCTCTTATCAACGCTGGTATCATACGACCAGTTGTGGATAAGGTATTTCCATTCGAAGCAACAAATGATGCTCTTACTTATATTGAAAAAGGACGTGCAAAAGGAAAGGTCGTAGTCAGGGTAAAATAAAACGGATGAGGTCTTACATCTTTCGCTTTTATACCAACACAGACTAAAAAGCCTTCAATTCGTTGAATTGAAGGCTTTTTAATGTATTTCAATGGAACTTAAAGCATATTACTTTTTCGTTTCAATAAGCAGGGCCTTTATTTCTGTAGTGCCTACATTTTCAATGGTATGTGTAATGGGCTCCCGCCAGGCTATATCACCGTCCTTGTATTCAATCATCTGCGATTTCCCATCGGGTGTGGTCGATTTCAATTTTCCCCCTTTAATAACATAGATCAGAATAGCAGGATGAGAATGCATGGCTTCTTTTTCGCCAGGCTTACTCGCATATTCAAGAACATTGACATGCGCGTTATTGAGCTTTTCTTTGAATGCTTTCGGCGCTACTTTGAGTGGATCCTGGGCGATAGCTGATTTTTGAACAAAAAAGCATGCCGCGAAAATCATAATGAATGCAAACTTGCCAAAGCGTTTCATAACAGGCCTCCTTTGATTTTAAGATGAAATAATAATTACCTGGTTATTGGATTGTTTCATTCGGGCAGATAATCTGAAGCAATATGATGAGATAAAAGGAAGGTTTGGGGGAGATAACTATGGAAGAGGTTCCAATTGAGAAATATAGAATAATAAAGGTACTAAATATCTTACTAAACAAGGTCCCACTGAAAAGCATAAATACAGACTACGACTTAAATTAAACCATTCAAAATCAACGATCTGAAGGGTTCATTATTAGCTGCTGGGGTAGCTGGACAAATATCATGGGGACCTGGATTTTATTAGGGTCTTGCGTCAGGTGGGTTGACATGCAAACTTTGAGCTTTATAATAAATACAGAGACTTTATAATTGTTGTATTTTTAACGACAACACCCATATGACAAAAAATTTTTTATTGTCCATTTTGCTCCTTGCCTTTGGACAAATACTGCAGGCTCAAACCTTCGACACTACAACTTACTTTAAACTGGTTACAGCAGACAAGAATGAATTTATTACTTACGCCAAATCTGTTGGTTTGACAACTGATTTTGACACGGCATCGCAAGCATTGTTTGCCAAAACAAAAGGCTTTGTTTATACAAAACCACTAGGCGACAAAAACAATAACGAATACTACGACCTGGTATTAATTGTATCAACCTTAAGCAAAGAAAACAACAAGTTGATTTTGAAAAATGCAACTGAAAATCCTACTAAAAAAGGAACGTGGACTGATGATAAGTATCTTTATATAGAATGGGATACAGAAAACCCAATATCAAAAGAAATGTGGCACAAAGTACTTGTCTATAAAAAGAAAAAATAAAACTGCTACCAATAACTTCCTTGATCTCACCACGCATCATATGCTGGAACAATATTGCCTGGCTTAATTATACCATTTTTTTATGAATGTCTGGACGGGCTACCTGAAATAAAATATTTAATAGCTATTAGGGAAAATCATGATGAATGGTTCAATGAATTTCGTAATATCGCTAATTGCCGCGCTTATACTTAAAAATAATCCTAAGTCAAATACAGCGCGCACATAGATAATAATAAATTCTGACTAATATGAAAAAAGTAACGGGCCTGGGCGGCGTGTTTTTTAAATGCAATGACCCGAAAGGTATGAACGATTGGTATACCCAAAACCTGGGATTGCCTACCAGCGAATACGGAACAACTTTTGAGTGGCGGCAGGCTGATGATCCGTCGAAAAAAGGATCTACAAGCTGGTGTGCGTTTCCGCAGGACACGAAATACTTCAATCCGTCGGCTAAGCCATTTATGATCAATTACCGGGTGGAAAACCTTGTTGCGCTGGTGGATGAACTAAAAAAGAACAATGTGACCATTGTTGATGAAATTTCGGAATATGATTATGGCAAATTCATCCATATACTCGATCCGGAAGGTAATATCATTGAGCTTTGGGAACCAAAGGATGATTAGGAGCGGGAACATGTTTCTAAACCATCTCCTTTAAGTGATAGTAGGGGTAAACAGCTTCCAGTGTCCCTCGGAGACGACCTCGACGATACCGTCGGTCATTTTTATAGTGGTGTGATCATCAATCGCCTATGACGGTACGGGTATCGTGGCGGCCAACTTTTCCAGGTTGGTCAGGGAATTCTCCGGAAACCACTCATGATCCAGCTGCGGATGCAGCGCAAAATCAAACACTCCCAACGACTTCCAACCCAATTCGCAGAAGGGGTCACCTGGCGATCCGCAAATCACCCTTCGTGCTATGTCAGCCCTGCCGGGCAAGGCGTATATCTTTGGTTTTATTATTGATAAATTTATGGTGTGGAAAACAATCTCTATTTGTTATTGGGCCTATCCCTGGGATTAGGTTTGTTAGTAGGGCTTCAGCGGGAGTACGCCAGTTCAAAAATTGCCGGTATCCGTACTTTCCCTTTAATAACACTTACTGGCACCATTTGTGGATTGCTGGCAAAAGAATTGGATGTATGGATATTAGTGGCTGGTTTTTTGGGAGTCATTTCTTTACTGGTTATAGGGAGCATTCAACAAATAAAAAATAAACAAGAAGGCGGGGGCATTACAACTGAAGCAGCCGTATTACTCATGTTTTCACTGGGCGCTTACCTGGTTTTTGGTGAACCAATTGTGGCCGTTGTTCTTACAGGAGTTATTACCGTGTTATTACATTTTAAAACTTCTCTGCATGGCCTGGTTAATAAGATTGGAGAACAGGACCTGAGAGCTGTGATGCAATTCGTATTGATTTCAATGGTAATCCTACCCGTTCTTCCGAATACCACTTATGATCTGTATAAAGTTTTAAATCCAAGGGATATATGGCTAATGGTTGTTCTAATTGTGGCTATCAGTCTTTGCGGATACTTTGCTTATAAATTATTTGGCGACAAGGTTGGAGCTTTATTGGGTGGAGTTTTAGGCGGTCTTATATCGAGTACAGCTACAACTGTTTCTTACTCTAAAATGGCAGCCCGGAACATTACTGCAGGTAAACTTGCCGCCTTTGTAATTATAACAGCTTCAACCATTTCTCTAGTGAGGGTCTTAATTGAAATAAGAATAGTGTCGCCTTCATCTTTTATAAATTTGGCATTTCCCCTTGTGGCGGAATTGGCTGTCATGATCGTTCTTACAGGAATACTGTCTTTTAAACAGAAGAAAGGGGTCTTTAAAATGCAGGATCAAAAAAACCCTGCCGAATTGAAAAATGCCATAATGTTTGGCTTGTTATACGCGGTTATAAGTTTTCTTTCAGCGGCGGCTAATGATAAGTTTGGGAGTGAAGGGTTATATGTTGTTTCAATTTTATCCGGGTTGACTGATATGGATGCCATCACTTTATCTACAGCTAAAATGACGGAGCAAAAAAACATAGATGCTTCCTTAGGATGGAGATTAATTCTTGTTGCATTTTTGTCAAACCTTGTGTTTAAAGGGGGAATCGCCATGATTATAGGAGGTAAAGAGTTTGGTAAAACAATAGCATTTTTGTGTGGCATTGCCATTTTAACCGGCCTTGCAATTCTTTATATATGGCCTTTCTGAAATTAGGCTGGTTTAAAGGCGGGCCATTGAATATTCAGCCATTTATGCACAAATTGTTAACAAATTGCGTATCAGGGTTCTTCATGGTTTACCTTTGACCTCCATTCGTATAAGTGGAATTAATCTTATAGTAATTGGGCACTTTAGCATAATGAAAATTCACTAGCATTTATCAAAGGATTACTTATTAGCTCATTACATTCTTTCAAAACCTCATCATCCTTTCTCTTGTGTGCCTTGTAAATTAGCGGCCTACCAATGCCTGCCTTAATAGTATTCTATTCATACGCCTTCCTTTTTATTAAAGAATTACTTAGGTATCCCATTTTGTTCTTTCACAAATAGCATCTTCATTTCCCCTCCCCCCACGCCTTGTGAATTAACTGGTTAACAGTACCTGCCTTAACGGTACTCTATCCATTAACATTAAAATTTCATCCTTATGAGTTATTATGATCACAATGGGCATTCAACTATGCTGACTGAACCCAACGGGCCAGCATTATCTGAAGTAACGCCTGTTTCAAAAAAAGCAAAAACTGTTATTAAGGAAACCGAAACCGATGACATAGACGCGTTAATTGCAACGATGGAGATAGGTGAGGCCACCACCGAAGCAATCACGGAAATGGAAGAAGGCATTACTGAAGTGCCTATTCCTGCAGCTATTCCCACCCCAATTATTCCTTTCCCCAAAAACAGGGTATACGGTCGTTACCGCGCCCTTTTAGGCGCTTTTGAACTGGAATTACGTATTGATACAGATGGCCCGGGCCCACTTCAAAAGGTGAGTGGGGATTATTACCAGATCATTGGGCAAACGAAATCCTATTTTGGTTCTTTTATTGTTGACAGCCTTACCAAAAACATTGCCAATGGTGTTATCACCCTCACTGGTATTGCCAATACCACATGGGCCACCTCATTTAAAAAACTGAAAGTGTCCATTAAGCAAAGCCCGATTTTTCAACCACTGGCGCCGGCTTTACTGCAATGGTTCCATGCTACGACCAATGCCCCCGGAGCTTTATATGTATGTAACCATATTCACAGGGCTTTCAGAACGGTGAGGCTGGAGCAGGATTGCACCGCGGGTGTTACTCCTTTTGTCTCTTACAATACCGGGTCACTTCCCTCCGGCGGGCCTGCCAGGATATTATCCGTAACCGATGCCTTTAAGGAAGCCGGCGTTGACATGATTAACGCAGGGCTTGGAAGTGTAGTACCGATGGTCAACATTACTCCTCCTGCCGACAGGTGGTCCAATGCAGAATTGCACAGGGCTATGATACAACATTTCAGCCTGTACAGGCCAGTACCACAATGGAATGTTTGGTTACTGCATGCCTACGAGCATGAATACGGACCGGGTTTGTATGGCATCATGTTCGACCAGGAAGGCTTGCAGCGCCAGGGTTGTGCCGTGTTTTACAGGGGCATTGGCGGGTTAACAGCCGAACAAAAACGCTTGCAGCTTTATACCTGCATACATGAACTGGGCCACTGCTTTAACCTGCTGCACTCCTTCCAGAAAAACCTGGCGATACCTCCCAAACCGAACATTCCCAATTCTCTGTCATGGATGAATTATCCCCAGTTCTATCCGGGTGGAGCCGCTGCATTCTGGAGTGCATTCCCATTCCAGTTTGATGCCGTAGAAGTGGCACATATCCGCCATGGGTTCCGGAACAATGTTTTGATGGGTGGCAATCCTTTCAGGGTAGGCGCATCGTTGGAAGAAACAGGAAATATATTTGAAGACAATATCGAGAATCACACTTCCCTTTACATGGAACTGGAAGCTAAAAAGTCATACCTGCTGGGCGAACCGGTTTGCCTGGAAACCCAACTGAAAACTTCCAGCAACCTGAGCACACAAGTAATGAGCAACCTGCATGCCGATTTCGGATTTGTAACTATTGGCATCAAGAAGCCGGGAGGTAAAATAATGATTTATAAACCGGTAACTGAAATGTGTGCTGAGCCTACCTATACAGTACTGAATGCCAGCAACCCTGCTATCTATGAAAGTTCCTATATAGGCTATAGCAAAGAGGGATTCATTTTCGATGAAATTGGCAATTACCAGGTGAAAGCGGTTTACTATCATACCGATGGTTCTCGCATCGTTTCCAATACACTCAACATCCGCATCAAGAGTCCGGTAACCGCCCAGGATGATGCAGCCGCAGAATTATTATTTGAAGACCAGGTAGGTTACCTGATGAGCTTTATGGGTTCAGATGCCGAATACCTGCAGAAGGGGAATGATGCTTTGCAACTGCTGGTTGATAAGTATAGAGACCACCCCCTCACAATCTATGCACAATTTGTAAGGGGCGTGAATGCACAACGCGCTTTTAAGACTATTACCGCTGATAAGAAGTTGTATGTCAGAGAAGCCAACTACCAGTCAGGCGAGGATATGCTGAGAGAGGCCATCGAAAAATCAAAAGGGGATAAAGGGCTGGATAATATCAGCCTCAACCAGGCTATGCAGATATTGGCTAAGACCTATTATCGCGAAGGCAACAAAGAAGCAGCAAACGCAGTGGCCGGTGATATGATCAACTATTTCAGCAGCCTTCCTATTAAAGAGCATGTGAAAGAGAAGATACGCAGACAAAGCGCCACATTGTTTACCAAAGAATAGCAATAGCAAGTGCCGGATTACAATAAAGAGGCTATCCCTTTGAAGGGCGGGATAGTCTCTTTATTTCCGGCACATAACGGAATCCTGCATCTATTTAAAGGTCTCTCAGGCTGATACGTTGCTCTTTCATCATTTTCATTATGAAATTCCCATTGGCAATTATCATATCTTTTATTTTATTTAATGCTTGCGATATGGCAAACTCAGATAAAAAGTTTTCCGCTTCATCCGGTGAGCTGGAACAACAACATCCTCTTACCAGCCGCCAAACAACTGATACGCTGGAAAATCAGGAAGGGGAAATTGTGGTTATTGATGCCACCAACTTTGGCATTCAGTGCAAAAACGATAGCAACAGGTTATTGCTTCCGTTGAATCTTCCAGCTCCTCTGCAGAAAGCAGGTATGAAAGTAATATTTAGCGGTTCAGTCAAGCAAACCAATCCCGAAGAACTTTGGGCTGCACATCCCGTGATATTGACATCCATCCAGGAAAAATAAAAAAATGTTTGCTGATTGACAAAGAGCCACCGAAACCTTGGTGTCCACTGCTTCTATCTGCTACCGGGTATACAAATGATAGGTCGCTGATGAAAAGAATACTATTCCCCTGAATACCTCTGGCTAAACACTTATAGCATCATTGTTGTTTTTCTTCAACCTGGAAAAAAAATTTGCGCAACCAAATAATTGCACTTATATTTGCAACCACATAGTTGCAAATAATCCCAGGATGGAAATAAGAAGAGACATTTTTCAAGCAATTGCCGACCCGACCAGGCGGGCAATCATCGCCCTGATTGCATTGCAGGCAATGACACCCAATGCCCTTGCCGAACATTTTAATACAAGCAGACAGGCTGTGTCAAAACATATTAAAATATTGACAGAGTGCGAACTGATAAAACAGGAACAACAAGGCAGGGAAATTTACTACTCGCTTCAAATTCAAAAAATGAAAGAGATTGATAAATGGTTAGACCAATTCAGAAGGCTATGGGAAACCCAATTTAATCAACTTGACAAAGTATTAGCAACAATTAAAAAACAAAAAAAATGACAACCAATTTGCTATTTGATTTTACCGTTGACAAAACAACAAAAACAGTGTTCATAACCAGAGAATTTGATGCCGAACTTTCGCTGGTATGGGATGCTTTTACCAAAGCAGAAATCCTTGACCAATGGGTAGCACCTAAACCCTGGACTTCAAAAACAAAATTTATGGACTTCAAGGTTGGTGGAAGAAGATTTTATGCGATGGTAAGCCCCGAAGGACAAGAGCGTTGGGCAATTCAGAAATACACTTCAATTAGCCCAAAAACCAATTTCAAAATGTTCAATGCTTTTGCAGATAAAGATGAAAACCCTGAATTGCCAGGTTCAGATTGGGATTACACTTTTAGCGAACAAGACGGAAAGACAACAGTGCGTATTACTATTTATAATGAATCCCTTGCCCGCATGGAGAAGATGATTGAAATGGGCTTCACAGAAGGATTTAAGGCGTCAATGAACAATTTGGAAAATCTGTTGGCGCGTTTATCGCAAAAATGATTTTCGTTTTCAAAAATGGCAGTCAAAACAAGTAAGAAAGTAACGAATTTAACAACCTAAAAAATAAGAATTATGGCACTTATCAATCCTCACATTAATTTCAACGGAAATGCCGAAGAAGCATTTACCTTTTACAAATCAGTATTTGGCGGAGAGTTTGCAAAGGTTATTCGTTTCAAAGACCTTGCAAGTCCTGAATTCAGCGTTGCGGAAAAAGAAGAAAATAAAATTATGCATATTGCTTTGCCTATTGGTAAGAGTAGTATGTTGATGGCAAACGATGTTCCGGAAATTATGGGAAAAACAAACGAAAATGAGAACAGAAGTAAAATTGTAATAAGTGCAGAAAGTAAAGAAGAAGCAGACAAATTATTTAATGGGCTTTCAGTGGGAGGACAAATAGAAGGGCCTATTGGTGATAGTCCTTGGAATTCATATTTTGGTTGTTTTAGAGATAAATACGGTATTGAATGGATTGTGGAATTTGACCCAAAATATAACGGGCAAAAGTAACTGGCCAGCCATAATTTTTAGATGGATTGTATAAAAAGCAAAAAGGAACACATAATGTGCTCCTTTTCTCTGTCGGGACGACTGGATTCGAACCAGCGACCCCTACGTCCCGAACGTAGTGCGCTACCGGGCTGCGCTACGTCCCGATCTGAAATACAAGGGAAACGCGGGACTGCAAAAGTAATAGTCAGCCAGCATTTTATCAAAAAAATGGCGCTTTTGGGTGAAGCAAGCTGTAAAGCTATATCTGTATTCTGTCCTTGTATAACTACTGTAGATAGGGTTATTCACTGTATAACCAATTTAGATAACTCCGGAAAACTGTATAGTTATTTTAGCAAGGGACATTCAGGGACAGTTTGTCCCAATTCGCTTTTCCTTATTAAATGCTTCGGTACATGTTCGCTATTCCTTCGCTCCGGCTTCGCTCAGGAGCGAACATGTACCGAAGCAATAGCGAAGCGGAAGCGAAGAACAAGCGAAGAAATGACCGTATATGAGTATTTTGGGCAAAGTTTATACCCGGAAGCGGTCAAAACCTGGCTGTTTTCGGGCATAGGCCACACAAAACATCACCACATTAAAACCTCCCGGAAGCATCAGCAACCGCGTAACGCATTACAGCCTCCTGGCGGGCTTTCCTGATCAGCCAACATGCTCTTCCTAATCAAAAGCTGATCCAGCCGTAAAAGGGCTTTACAATGCGCTTAAACGGCAGCATAATCACCGGCAGCATTCCCCCGATTACATACGATTTCGTCCCGGATTGGGACATAGGGGTAGGCAAGTGCTCTAAACAAGGCGAGGGAATGCCTTGAAAAGCGCACTGGAGTGCTCTAAATATATGCAGTTCTATAGTGTACCAGTGCAAGGTTCAGGCAATACGTAGGTCATTCCCTGAGCATCCCCCACCCTACCCATCACCAGGAGGTAAATTTCAGGAACCAAACGAAGCAAAGGCCAGTCCCGACAATGGCCGGCCGGCCATTCCCTTATGCTGGACCAGCACCTTGAACCGCAGGCCCATATCCAGCAAAAGCGTCCGGGTAAGCTGCGCTTCTTGTAACGCTGCCTTGAGTTTATTTTCCCCCGCCGCCAGGGTTTTCCGGAGACAGGCTTTAAAGTCGAGGGCCAGCAGGAAGGCCGCCTGGCTCACCAGCCCCAACGGGGCCAGACCGTTTTTAAAGCCCCAATGACTCAACGCGGAAAAATTGATATGTGTGGTAATATCCTGCCGGCCAATCGCCCGATAGGGATCATCATTGACCTGGTGCTGGTGATAGCAAAGCAAAGTACCTGCACGCCGGCTATTGCGGTATAATTCAGCAGAAGCATAACCGTAATCAATGGTAATGACATAGCCTTTTTGTAAAGCAGCGCCAATAGATCCGATCCATTGCGTGGCTTCCAGGTTGATCTCGGTCTGAAAACCGCGCGGCAGCGCTACGTCCAACTCCCGGAAATAACCGGTCAGGGCCGCACTGGCGGGGCGCAGGGTTTCCACAAACCCATCCTGGTAATCCAGGAACACTTCCTGCAATGTATCCTGCATCACCACCCGGTGCACCGCAAAATTATCCACCAACTCATTGGAGATAATGCAGCCCGTGAGACGGCCAATGGCTTCAATGGAATCATACCAGGCTACCTTATCGGGCAGGTGCGCCCGTTGCCGGTTGCGCATGACCGGACTTTTCTCAATGATACAATACCGCAACCTGCTGTACAACTGCTTATTCTCACACAGGTAACCAAGGATATCATGACAAAGAAAACCGTTCCCCGCACCGTACTCAACGATCGTAAAGTCTGCTGCGCCCAACTGGCGCCACATTTCTTCGATCTGTTTGCCCAGCACCATGCCCATTACCGGACTGAGGCAGGAACTGGTAAAATAGTCGCCCCGCTTGCCGAATTTATCCCGGTCGGAAGTATAATAACCCAGGCCCGGATAATAAAGCGCCATTTCCATAAAATCATGAAACGAAATAGGCCCTTCTTCTTTGATGCGGTCGATGATGATCTCCTGTAAGTCCATACCGGGAAGCACAAAAAATACATGCCCGTCAGGAGGTTGCTGTGTCATCCCCCGAGCGGGGCATTTATTGCCCGGCCTGCTGTATTTTTCCTATTTTTAGTGAGTCAACGATCCGCAAATAATCTTACAATTGATCGTATATGCCATTCAACGAACAACTCGCCGACAGGGTGAGAGAGCTCATTGCCGCCACAGAAAAGAAGGTGGAAGAAAAGAGAATGTTTGGCGGCCTCTGCTTTATGGTTAATGATAAGATGTGCGTGGGCGTTGAACAGGAAAGGCTCATGCTGCGTATCGGTCCCGATGTATATGAAGAAGCGCTGGAAAAAGAGGGCTGCATACCGATGGACTTTACCGGTAAGGTCATGAAAGGATATGTCTTCGTAGACCAGGAAGTATTGACCACAAAAAAACAACTTTCGGGGTGGATCAAACTGGCGCTGGACTATAACAAAATAGCCAAAGCGGCTAAACCTAAAAAGAAGAAGTAACCACTCATATAGAATATTGATTTGCCATCACGGCAACCGGTATCTTTATAACACATCAAATTCAAATTTATCATCTATGAAATTGTATGTGTTGCTTATGGCTGTTTCTACCGGCTGCTTCCTGGCTTGTCAGAACAGCGATACCAAAACTACCCGGCCCGATGTGGTAGCCGCCAACATGGATACCACCGTACAACCCGGCAATGACTTTTTCCTGTATGCCAATGGCGGATGGATTAAACAAAATCCTATACCCGATGAAGAAAGCAGGTGGGGCATTGGCAATATGGTGAATGAAGAGATCTACAAGCGGGTGCTCACCATTAATGAAAAAGCTGTAGCCGATTCTGCAGCCGGCGGCGCCTCCAGAAAGCTGGCCGATTTCTGGCTGAGCGCAATGGACACCGTAGCCATTGAACAAGCCGGCATCACGCCCCTGCAACCTGAACTGGACAAGATCAATGCCATTACGGATATTCCTTCCCTGATGCAACTGATTGCCCGCTGGCAAACACAAGGCATCTCCCCTGCCTTCAGCCAGTTCATTTTCCAGGACAGCAAGAACAGTGAACAGATGGCGCTCTACCTGTACCAGGGCGGACTGGGTCTTCCCAACCGGGATTATTATTTCAATACCGATGAGCGCACCACCATGATACGCAATGAATACGTGAAGCATGTGGCCAAAATGCTGCGCCTGCTGGGCGATGATACAACAACAGCCGCCGGAAACGCGGCAATGATCATGAAACTGGAAACGAGGCTGGCCAAAGCTTCCCGTAAACTGGAAGCCCTGCGCGATCCCTATGCCAATTATAATAAGTTTGCCGTAACAGATATCAAAAAATTAACGCCGGCTGTTGACTGGAAAACATGGGCCACCAATTATGGCGCCGGCGCGGTAGACTCTGTCATTATAGGACAACCGGAGTTCTTTAAGGAACTGCAGGCAGCGCTCACCACTATCCCGCTGGCCGACTGGAAAGTGTACCTGCGCTGGAACCTTGTCAACAATTCGGCCGAGTTTATCAGCAAGCCTTTTGCCGACCAGGATTTTGAATTCTATTCTAAAACCATCCGCGGTGTCAAGAAACAACGCCCACGCTGGAAGCGGGTGCTCGATACCCAAAAAGGCATTATGGGCGAACTGGTAGGTCAGCTATTTGTGAAAGAGTATTTTAATGAAACGGCCAGGAAGCGCTATGAAGACATGGTGGAGGCCATCCGCACCGCTTTAAAAGACCGCATCAATAAGCTGGACTGGATGAGCGACAGCACCAGGCAGAAAGCCTTACACAAGCTGGCTACCATGAAGAAGAAGGTAGGCTATCCCGACAAATGGAAAGATTTTTCTGCTATGCAGATTGTCCGCGGACCTTATGTCATTAATATGCAACACGCCAATGCCTGGTGGCACCAATACAATATCAATAAACTGGGCAAACCTGTGGACCGTACAGAATGGGATATGCCGCCACAGGAATACAACGCTTATTACAATCCGTCCAACAATGAGATTGTATTACCCGCAGGCATCTTCACCGTGCCCGGCTACCGCGATGAAGAACTGGATGATGCGGTCGTATATGGTTATGCCGCCGCCTCTACCATTGGCCACGAGATCACCCATGGCTTTGATGATGAAGGCCGGCAGTTTGATGCCAACGGCAACCTGGTAAGCTGGTGGACAAAAGAAGATGAGCACAAGTTCATGAAGAAAGCGCAGGTAATGGTAGAGCAGTTCAACGGATATGTGGTGGTAGATACCTTGCGCATCAACGGCAAGGCAACACTGGGAGAAAATATTGCCGACCTGGGCGGTATACTCCTCGGGTGGGACGCTTTTCAAAAGACCGATCAATATAAGAAAGCAGAAAAACTAGCCGGTTATACACCTGCCCAACGTTATTTCCTGGGCTATGCACTGGGCTGGCTGGGACATACCCGCAAGGAATCGCTGGCCAATCAATTGCTCACGGATGTACATTCTCCCGCGCAATACCGGGTGAATGGCCCCATGGCCGATGTAGATGCATTCTATGAAACCTTCAACATTAAACCAGGTGATAAACTGTACCGGCCCGATAGCTTGAGGGTAAGGATCTGGTAAGAGATGAAGCCTGAAGTTTGAAGTCGGAAGTCTGATTGGTTGCTTTCAGACCTCCGGCTTCAGACTTCAGACTTCGGCTTTTTCGTACCTTAGCGGCATGGATGCCGACATTCATAGCCTGTATACCTCCGGCTTCTACCAGATACTGGATTTCAAATGCCGGTGTGTGGACTGCCGCACTTCCAAACCGGAATACAACGAGGCATTCTGCATCAGTTTTGTACGCAAAGGCAATTTCCTGTTCAATATATTCCGCCACTCCCTGGATTCTTATACCGGTTGCGTGCTGATCACCAAACCGGGTTATGAACGAACGGTGACACATACCCATACGGTACCTGATGAATGTACCATTTTTGAGTTCACCGCCTCCTTTTATGCAGCATTACTGGAGCACTATGGCCGCACAAAGTTTTTTGCCAGCAACGACCTGCACTCCACCTTGTATAAAACCAATCCGGAAACAGAGTTCCTGCACTTCTACATTGTCCGGCTCATACTTACCAAAACAGGCAGTAAGCTGCAGGTAGATAACCTGGTGATGGAAATGCTCCATAAAGTATTGGGGAATATTACGGATTATGCGCCGGACAACCGGATACATCCACGGCTCAAACAACAACACCTCACCACGATAGAGCTGGCCAAGACTTATATCACTGAACATTTTACCGATGATATTTCCCTGCAGGAGATAGCCACGCACTGCCATGTGAGCCCTTTCCACTTCAGCCGCATCTTTAAAACATTTACCCACTGCTCTCCCCACCAGTTCCTGCTGAATATACGGCTGAAGCAGGCAGAGCTGCTCCTGAAAGACACGCTGCTGCCCGTAGGCGATATCGCCTTCTCTTCCGGCTTTAACAGCATAGAACACTTCACCGCCGCCTTCCGCCAAAAATACAAATGCCCGCCCGCGAAATACCGTACTCAGCAACCTGCTATTCATTGAAGTTGTCTTTCCGCTATCAAAGCAAACGACCTCTCCCACCAATCCCATAAATCCACTTAATCCCAGTTCAGACAAAAGCAAGATTCCTTAAGTCATCCGGAAGCACGCTCAATAGCTTTGTAAAAAACAAAATAGCTATGCAAGCACCATTGATCAAGACGTTACAAAACTCCCGGAATTACACGCTGCAGGTAGCAGAGGCCATGCCCGAAAAATTGTACGATTCCAAACCGGCAGGCGCCGGTTGGAACTTCAGGGAACAGCTACACCATATTGCTTATGGTATACAGTGGTGGGAAAACAATTACATGAAGGGGAATAAAACCGATTGGCAACCACCTGCTACCAAAAAGAACAAGAAAGAGATCATGGCCTACCTCAACGAAGCCTATGATGGGTTGCAGCAAACCCTGGAACAGGGAAAACTATCAGCAGATGCCGTACAGGGCTTTCATGCCACCATTGACCATATCACCCATCACCGCGGGCAGGCAGTACTCCACCTGCATGTGCAGGAAATAGAACCACCGGAGTACACCTATTAAAAACAAGTCAGTAACCGGCGCTCAGGAGTTTACCGGTTACAGCATTCGTGGCCAATTAAAAAAATGCAGGGGAATCAATTGCTTGCCCCCCTGCATTGTGTACAAATACTGAAAAACCTACTTAACCAACTGTACTTTTTGTGTACAGCTATTATTGGTTGCTACCACCCGCAATACATACATGCCTGCCGGACAGGAACCATCAGTACCCATTTGTACTGTTGATATCCCTTTCTGAACCGGTATGATCTTTTTACCTACCTCCCTTCCGTTCATATCCACCAAAACAGCAGTAACAGGTCCGGATACCGGCGACTGGTATTTAAAAACGATACTGCCCCTGGCAGGATTGGACAGCAACGCCAGTTGCGGCGCAGCATCCTCGTTTACGATCTTTACAATATTGGAATACCGCACTGCTCCGGCAGTACTGACTATTTTCAAGCGGTACAATACAGCACCCTGAACAGCATATTGATCCTTGTAAGCAAAACCTCCCTGAACAGTCTGCCGCTCGGGGAAGAACAAAGCCTGTGTTGTAAACGCTGACCCTGCTTCGCTGCGCTGAATTTCATAATGGTCCGCAGCGCTGCTATTGGCATCGGTCCAGGCAAGTTGCACCTGTTGAGCCGTTGCATGATAACTGCCCGATAAGGTAGCAGATGAGGTCGCCAGTAAAGCAGCGATGAAAGTGCCTTTGCTGGAGAACACGTCCCGTCCGCAACCATCGGTCAGGGTAACCGTAACGATACAGGCGCCGCCACCCTGTGGCGCTGTATAGGTTACTGACTGGTTATTGGTGCTGGAAAAAGTTCCTCCGCAGGTAGCCGACCATTGAATGGTATAATTGCTGAGGTCTATTCCGGGAGGTACAGCAAAGGAAAGCTGATAGGGTTGATTAGGCATGATCACCTCGGGAAGCCCGCTTACCTGCGTATTGAATTCTGCAAAACGATCCACTGCAACATAAAAGGAATAATTAAAAAAGGCCCGTTGTGCTGCCACGCGTTCTGCCTCTGTTCCATTGGAATTATGATCATGGCCGGCCTCATACATTACATAGCCGCGGTCCTCATCACCATACGCACGGCCATAGGCAACAATAGCAGCAGGCCCTGCCGACAAGGAAGGCACTTTTTCGTTGCTGATATCATATACGCCCAAGCTGGTCGTATTGCGCCAGGCGCCTCCCAATACAGGCAAATAAGTTTTTTCTGAACCAATATTGGTGGCTTCGTCCAGGGTGCCCATGAACTGCATCACAGGATGGCCATGGTCCTGGTACTGGTAAGGAGGAGAAGCATCTTTTTTATGCAGGCTCCAATCCACCAATCCCGCCGTACTTAGAAAATTCATTTGTATAGTATTATCCGGACTGGTCATATTTTCCAATTCGCTTACCGCATGACAGGCCGCCCAGATATTACCTTTATAGTCCCTGTTCCAGTAATAAAGATTATTGTGTGTGCTCCAGGCCGGATCGGCATGAGGCATTACAAAAATATCGTCGCAGGCATTCAACTGGGCAGGCGTTTTCCAGTTGGCAGTATCACCACCATAGGCAGACGCAGGAATACCAGCATTCATGAAATAATTGGCGGCAATAATGCCGTTTTGCTTATCCATGGTCCAGTTGGGCGCATAATAAATAGTCTTAAAAACATCCAACACCATTTGGCTCACCGAAGTTTCTACTACCACACCCTGTGCCTGCCATGAACTGATCACATTATTGACCGTGGTTGTCCTGAATTCAAAAGGAACAATGAAGGTGCCTCCATGGTAGTCAATACCATTGTGCGTAAAATCAGCGCCATCCTTTGTTTTACCGGTATTGATCACCCACTTTACAGGTACTTTATGATTTTTTACGAGGTCGTAGACCAACCCATACGGTTTTAAAGAATTATTAATAGTTTGAGGCGTAACGCCCATTCTGATAAGGAAAGAACCGGCTTTGATGGTGTCCTGGGCACCCCAGCAATGCATAACAGTAAAGAGAATGATAATGCAGATGAATACGAAGGAAGGGTATAACTTCTTCATACGGTACGATTTTAGGGTTTACGATATAGCAATCGTTTCTCAGGAGGAAATGGACAAAGAATGTGTCACGGGAGATTGGACATTGCGTGGAAGAAAGAAAGCATGCTTTTTCCGGAATATGCTCGTGCAGATAAGATCAGTGGATCTGTAGATGATTAGATACTGTAAAACTATATAGCTTTATTTTTCCATGCAAGCTTTTACTAATATTATCCTCAACATAATGACTTCCGTCAAGTTGATAATAAACTGGCTAAGTATAATGACTTATGTATAAATATAATAGGAGCCTGGTCAGGGGATCGTAAACCTACACCGTTAGTTTTTCATATACATCGGTGAACTCAATACCCAGGCCCGGCTGACCGGAGAAAACGACTTTGCCGTTATCAAACTCAATGCCTTTGGCAATATCTTCTTTCAACAACAGTGGGCCATCCATATCCACATAATCCAGCAAGGGCGTTAAATGGGCAATGGCGGCTGTACCGATGGTGCTTTCATTCATGCTGCCCACCATCACTTTCATACCCAGTGAACGGGCTTTCTCAATCATAAAACGGGCGGGCGTAATACCGCTGCATTTGGTAAGCTTGATGTTGATGCCATGAAAATGCTGGTAGCATTTCTCTACGTCTTCCTGCACCACACAAGCTTCATCGGCAATCAGCGGCAAGGGTGATCTTTCAAATAAGATCTTCATCCCCTCCCAGTTGTCTTTGGCCAGCGGCTGTTCGATGAACTCTACCCCCAGCGCCGCCAGTTGCGGTATCTTTTCCAGGGCTTCTTCCACTGTCCAGCCGGCATTGGCATCTATACGCAGGATGGCATCGGTATGTTGGCGTAAGGCAGTAACGATGGCAATATCTTCAGGGGTGCCCAGCTTGATCTTATAAATGGGCCAGGGCTTTTCTTTCATCTTGGCTACCATCTTATCAATGGTGTCAATACCAATGGTATAATCGGTCAGGGGCGCTTTTGCGGGGTCCAGTTGCCAGAGTTGGTACAGGGGCTGGCGGGATAACTTGCCAAACATATCCCAGGCGGCCATGTCCAGTGCACATACCAGGAAATTATTCTGCGGGTACAGGTGATGCAGGTAATGCCAGTAACGTTCCGGCCCGGTAAAAGCAAACTTCTCCACCATCATCTTCTTGCGCTCCAGGTCTTCGATCATCTTCTCTACCGGTATATTGTAATAAGCAATGGCCGGCGCTTCTCCATAACCGGTAACACCCCGGTGCTCCAATTCCACTACCAGCGCAGGCTGGTGTGTTTTGGTGCCTTTAGAAATCGTGAATGGATGACGGAAAGGTAGGTTATACGTTCTATAAGAGACCTTCATTGAATATGTTAGCTTTTAATTATGCTGAATCCGGGATCACCTGCCACTGGCAGCCACCTGTTCTTTCAATTCCTCATTAAAATCTTTCTCTTTGATCAGTTGTTCCAGCGGCATATGCATGCGGTATTTCCAGTAATGCTGTGCAATGGCTGGTATATTGATGCGTTCTTCCTGCGGGCTTTGCCGGCGTATGGCCTCACTGGTGCCCAATATATCCTGCAATTGGAAGATGGCCCACATGGCAGGTGAGTGCAGGTGTTGCAGTACAATGGCTTTATTGATCCAGGGCTCACAGAAAGGAGGCGCTTCGCCCCACTGTCCCAGTTCATCATTAAAGAAACGCTGGATCTTTTCCCGGTCTTCCTCCCACCAGCCGCGGATGGTGCTCATATCATGCGTAGAAGGTGTTACTACCGATAGATAGGGCGCTGTAGACGGGCTAAAGAATTCATGACCGGCTGCTTTGGGCATGCGTTGTATCTCCAGGCTCAGGATGCCCAGTTGCTTCATCACATAGGGTACACTGCCCGGCACCAGGCCCAGGTCTTCCCCGCAGATCAGCATATTGGTGGAACGTTTCAACGCAGGCAGTTTCTTCATGGCTTCCTTCATCCAGTAGCCGTCCTGGCGGCGGAAGAAATAATCTACATACAACTGCTTCAGCAGGTATTGTGTATGGCCATCGAGGTGGCGGAAGGAAGTGGTACTTTCTATACCAAAGCGGAAGTGAAACTCCTGTCCGTTGGAACCTGGCTGTTCAAATAAAATGACATTGGAAATAAGATCAAACAATCCTTGTCTGATGTGCAGGTTATCCTGGGTAGGCTCCTGCGTGGCGAAATAGTGTTCTACCTGCCGCTGGGTGGCAAACTCAGGTTTCAGTTCGTACGTACCATCGCCAATGGCATGCAGGAAGGGTTTGAACTTATCATTATTGGGACCAAACAATTCCCAAAGGATCGCATCATTGATACAGGGCTTGCAATAGCGGTAATGATCAAACCATAACCCGTACTGGCCAAACTCATGCAGGTGTACCGGAATGGCATGCACAAAATACCCCATAATGCCTTCCACCGCATGCAGGGGAATGCTCCAGATGCGGAAGAAACCCAGTATATGGTCAATGCGGAAAGCATCGAAATAATTGCTCATCTGCACAAAGCGCCGGTGCCACCATTCAAAACCGTCCCCGGCCATGCGCTCCCAGTTATACGTAGGAAAGCCCCAGTTTTGTCCGCGTACCGCAAAATCATCCGGCGGTGCGCCTGCCTGTACATCGAGGTGGTACAGTTCGGGTTCCATCCAGGCATCGCAGCCATAGCGGTATACACCGATCGGGATATCCCCTTTCAGGATAATGCCATGCTTATGCGCATATTCCGCCGCGTCTTTCAATTGCAGGTGCAGGTGGTACTGCGTGAAATAATGCAGGGCCACCTCATCATAATGCTTTGTTTTGGGCGATACAAACTTCTCAATCGATTCCTTGCTGTATTTGCTATGCGTTTTCCATTGGTTAAAGTCGGAAGTATGGTAGCGGTCGCGCAGGCAACAAAAGGCGGCATAGGGCACCAGCCAGTGTTTATTGTTCTCAAAGAACAGGTAATAATCCTTGTCCTTTAATAACTCTTCCTTCTGCAAGGCGTACAGCTCACGGATAGCAGCCAGCTTTAGTTTCATCACGGCTTCATAATCCATATCCGGCAGTTCATTGAGCTGCTTCTGTTTTTTCTTCAGCGGCTTGATAATATCTGCATACGTCTTGCCTGCCACTTCTTCCAGGTTGAGGTACAGGGGATGCAGGGCAAAAGCAGAAATGGCTGCATAGGGATACGTATCTGCCCAGGTATGCGTGGCAATGGTATCATTAACCGGCAATATCTGTATCAGCTTCAGGCCGGTTTTCCGGGCCCAGTCGGTCAATAACTTAAGATCGGTGAATTCGCCGGTGCCAAAAGAGTCTTTGCTGCGTAAACTGAATACCGGTATAGAAATCCCCGCCCCTTTCCAGGTATCATTGGGCAGGTGTACAAAACCATCATGGAGGATGGAGATCATCTCCTGGTCGCCCTCATTGCCCGGCGGTGGCTGCAGGCCATACAATACCCGGTTCTCCCCTGCTTCATAGCGCACAAAGGCTTGTTCTTTGGTATTGTACACACCATACTTATAGCTGAGGGGAAATCCTTCGCGCAGCAGGGTGAGCTTAACCGTCCACCAGCCATTTTCCTGGTTCAGCAGGATGGGTGCGTTGGTATCCCAGTTGCCCGTTTCCCCGGTATTGCCCAGCAGGCATACCACTTCATTGCGGGTGAGCAGGGGCGCTTTCACTTTGAACAGGTGGGTGAACTTCTTTACCGCCTTGGCTTTGGTACGGACATGGTCACTGAGCAATACCTGCTGAAAGGGATCAGAATAAAACACATTTTCATATTCACCTGCATGGTTCCAGGTATCTATCACCTGGATCACTTCAGGGCCTTTCATTTTGGCGGTGTCAATCATCCGGTCGCCCCACTCAAAAACGCGGAAGCCATCCTCATTTTTCAAGACATAATTATACTGGACCGGTCCTGATTCCGGAACGTTGGTATGGATGGTACCATGCCAGAATTCATTATTCAGGTGGGTAAGTGTAAAAGCCTTTTCTATATCATGATTGCCCAGGGCTTCGATATTGCCGGTGACTGCCAATAACTGGCCATACTGGGTATGAAAACGAACATAAAAGTGAATTGTCATCATTCAGGTATTTTCCATGCAGAGCCCTTCCCACACAGGTTAGGTAGGGCGAATTTATTACAAACTGCATAAATTATGCTACCCTCTTGTGGGCGTTTTACAAACGTGTTAGCGAAATGCGATATATAGAAACCGGATAAAGGCTGCCTGCACTATCTTTCAGCCCAAACCTGGCAGGTTTAGGCAGTCAGCAAAATAATTGGCCGCAATACTCCAAAACCTGTCAGGTTTTAATAAAAAATATCCTTTACACTTTCATAATTAACCCTTTCACCCTATTTTTGCGCAAATTCTTTTGTACCATGGCGAATAAAAGACCCAAAGGCTTATACTGGTTGTTATTCCTGATCTCTACGGCAGCATTCGTAGCAGCGATTTTCTATCATTGGGAATACCTTACCCTGATCATTCCTTTTGTGTGCACGTATTTTGTACTGGCGCTGGACATTATCTAAGACCATTTGAACTTTTTATACAAAGCCACCTTTTATAGGTGGCTTTTTTGTTTTTGGGCTATAAAAGCAAAAGCCACCTTGTGAGAGATGGCTCTTATTATAATGAGTTATTATAAAACAGTTTAATTAGCGGCAGTTCCGCCGGTGGGGCCTCCGGTTTTGGTGGAGGAGGTTTCCAGGCGCTCAATGAACAATGACTGCTTCAGCTTCACGGCCACATGCTGTTCCAGCCGCACGGCAGGCGTCCAGTTGGGCATCTTATCAAAAGCATCGATCAGTTTATCATTCAGTTCATCATTGCCACCCTTGATCACTTTAGTATAACCCGGTTTTCCTTCCTTGTCTATCACAAACTCCACCATCACATAGGCTTTCTTCTGGTCTTCTTCCAGGTATTGGGCCATTTCATGGCTCAACTTATCAATGAAGGCCTGGAACCCCGTATTGCCGCCGGGAAATACAGGCAGCTTATTCACGACCGCTGCTATTTCGCCGGTGAATTCTTTTGCCGGACGCGGGTCTCTCTTCTTCACCACTTTCGCTTTATCGGGCGTAACCGGTATGGCCCCTTCCACTACATAATCGCCTTTTTTGGAGACCATGATCACCGGTAACTTCTTCGTTTTTTCAAAATACAGGTAAGCATGTTTCAGCTCATCGGCCATGGGTGCATATTCCGGAAAGTCCTTCATATACTTATCCAGGTAGATACTGCTGCGTTGGTTTTTGAAATGGATAGGGAAAATATGCACAGGTATAAAATCCTGTCCCTGGCTGCGGGCATGTGCGGCCAGGATATATATTTCTTCAATCTGCTGATCAGTAATAGGAATGCAACCGGTGGTCACACAACTGCCGTGGATATAAATATCCCCTCCGGGTTGCAGGGAATCGCTCAGGATACGGTCTGAGGCGTTGGGATAATTGAGACCCAGGGAAAGATGGTACTGGCTTTTGGGGTTAAACTCATTGATGTAGTAAAACCCTTCGGGCACCTGGTAGTCGCCCTGCATACGTTTGGGGCCTAATGTACCGGCCAGGGCGCATACTTTATAGGTCTTGAACAGTTTGAAAGGCTCATTTTGCTCATACTTCACCCATACCTCCAGTTGACTATCGTATTTGAAAGAACGCACATACATGTAGCGGAATGGCCAGGCCAGGCCTTTTTCCTGGAACTGCTTCATGAGAGTGTCCTCTTTGCGTTTCCAGGCATCACTGGTGCGGGGGAATGTTTTCTGGTATTCGACGAAGTTAAAGCTGGAAGCAGTGGTTTGAGACCACACACTACCTCCTGTAAGAAGGAACGCAGCTACTATCAGTACATATTTCATCTGGTAGAATCCCACAGTAATTAATAACGTATTTTAAGACCGGATATTTCTGAAAAGCGGGTCAATCCGGGATTAAAATTAGCACAAATGGAAGTGCAAAAATCAGCCCACATTGTTAACAATGTGAAAAACAGGGAAAAGAATACAGAAGACAGAATACAGAATTCAGCATCTATTGCTTCGAATAGGCCTCAAATATTACTCGAAATATCAATTAGTGCAAGTTGTGCCACAATCAGAAAAGGCTGAAGCCTGCCTGTTATGGAGCTTCAGCCTTATATTGTTTTTTTGCCGAGCAAAAGATTCTGTATGCTGGATTCTGGGTTCTGGATTCTCTAAAGATTTCCCCTCGCCTCCTGTTCACGCTCAATCGCTTCAAACAATGCTTTGAAGTTGCCTTTGCCGAAACTTTTAGCGCCTTTGCGCTGGATGATCTCGAAAAACAGGGTGGGCCTGTCTTCTACGGGTTTGGTGAATATCTGTAACAGGTAGCCTTCATCATCGCGGTCTACCAGGATACCCAGTTCTTTGAGCGGTTCAATATTTTCATCAATCTTCCCTACCCGCTCCTGCAGATCATCGTAATACGTGGTAGGCACCTGCAGAAATTCTACCCCACGATCACGCAAGGCCGTTACTGTTTCCACAATATTGGCAGTGGCCAGGGCTACGTGCTGGCAACCTTCCCCATCATAAAACTCCAGGTATTCCTCTACCTGTGATTTCTTCTTGCCTTCTGCCGGCTCATTGATGGGGAATTTGACAAACCCGTTCCCATTACTCATTACCTTACTCATCAGGGCAGAGTATTCGGTAGAAATATCTTTATCGTCAAAGCTGAGGATATTGCGGAAGCCCATTACCTGCTCATAAAAGCCTACCCATTTATTCATTTGGTTCCAGCCTACATTGCCCACGCAGTGGTCTACATACAACAATCCTGTAGGAGAAGGATTATAGTTGGACTGCCAGGCCCTGAACCCCGGCATAAAAGGGCCCTGGTAGTTTTTGCGCTCGATAAACAGGTGTACGGTATCGCCATAGGTATGGATACCACTCATGACCAGCTCGCCCTGGGTATCGCTCAGCTTCACCGGCTCCAGGTAGCTTTTGGCCCCCCGCTTCGTGGTTTCCCGCCAGGCGCTGGCGGCATCGTCTACCCGCAGGGCCAGGGCTTTCACCCCATCGCCGTGCTTATAAATATGATCGGCTATCGCATTACCGGCTCTCAATGGCGTGGTAAATACAAAAGTCAGTTTCTCCTGGCGCACCGCATAGCTGGCGCGGTCTTTTACCCCGGTCTCAGGTCCTGCATAAGCAAGCGACTGAAAACCAAAGGCTGTTTTATAAAAGTGGGCGGCCTGTTTGGCATTACCCACATAAAATTCCACGTAATCGGTACCCTGCAATGGCAGGAAATCGGTACTGGTATCAACGGAAGCAATAGTTGCCGTTTGAGCAGGCATAATCAATCAATTTAAAAGTCAGTAAAATAAGGTCAACCATTCCTAAAAGACAATCACATAAAGCGGGGAGCTTAGCAGCTTACAGATGAATCCATGGCCAGTGCCTCCATCAGCAGGCAGTAGCACATTCTCTTGTCGTTGAATAATTTATGGTCGTAATCGGGACGCATGACTACAAAGATAATCGTTTTTGGCTTTTTACCCCGTTGCCTCATTGCCTTGTTGCCTCGTTGCCTTTTATATTATAAATACGTATATTAGCCCCTGATTCACAGCAAAGAACACATTTTACACAAGCTTACTGATCCTCCGCCACCTAACCCCGCCCGCTCTGCTTAGTACATGATTCCGGTCTGCGACCGGCAGGTATTTATTTCATCAATCCTTCACAATCAAAACAATCAGTTATGAACGCTTCGTTGTTGAAAAAATGTTTGGCAGAATTTGTTGGCACTTTTGTATTGGTATTCATGGGATGCGGCAGCGCCGTGCTGGCCGGCAGCCATGTTGGCTTCCTGGGCATCTCCTTTGCTTTTGGCCTATCGGTCCTGGCCATGGCCTATGCCATCGGCCATATTTCCGGTTGCCATATTAACCCGGCTATTACCATCTCCATGCTGGCCACCGGCAAAATAACCGCCAAAGAAACAGGCGGTTACATCATTGCGCAGATCCTGGGCGCTATAGCCGGCGCCGCCGTTCTTTATTACATAGCAGGCGGCAAGGCCGATTATTCGCTGGCAGCCAACGGCCTGGGCCAGAATGGCGTGGAAGGTGGCTCGCCCGACCACTATTCACTGGTTAGTGGCCTGGTCACCGAAATTGTGCTCACGGCCATTTTCCTGGTAGTGATACATGGCGCTACCAGTAAGCACAACAGCAATGGCCTGATGGCCGGCACCGCCATTGGCCTCTCGCTCACCCTGATCCATATTGTGGGCATTCCTGTTACCGGCGTTTCCGTCAACCCTGCCCGGAGCATCGGCCCGGCCCTTTTTGTGGGGGGTGATGCCCTGTCGCATCTGTGGGTATTTATTGTGGGACCGATTGTCGGCGGCCTGATCGGCGGCGGTATCTGGAAGGCGATAGATAAACCCAACTGATAAACTATCCGTACCCTTATCTTTGCGCCTCAACCTACAGGCATGCAAAAAGTTGGTATTCTCGGCGGCGGACAATTAGGCAGAATGTTATTACAGACAGCCGCTAATTATCCTGTTGAAACCTATCTCATGGAAAACGATCCCGCATGCCCTGCGGCCCATCTGTGCCATCATTTCACGCTGGGAGACATCCGGAACTTTGATGATGTATACAATTTCGGAAAAGGACTGGATGCGCTGACCATTGAGATTGAATCCGTTAATGAAGATGCGCTCGAAAAGCTGGAACAGGAAGGCGTGAAGGTCTATCCCAGGCCATCCGCTTTGCGTACCATTAAAAACAAGATACTTCAGAAACAATTCTATAAGGACCTCCAGATACCCACTGCTCCTTTTGTAGTGACCCAAAATAAAAGGGAACTGCGGGAACAGGCCGCTTTCTTACCGGCCGTGCACAAAATAGGACTGGGCGGTTATGACGGCCGTGGCGTGCAGGTGATCAAAACAGCCGACCACCTCGATAAAGGTTTTGATGCGCCCTCCGTGCTCGAAAAGATGGTAACCATCCAAAAAGAGATCGCCATGATCGTAGCCATCAATGCCAAAGGAGAAACAGCGCTCTACCCGGCAGTGGACATGGTATTTGACCCGACCCTCAATTTGCTGGATTACCAGATAAGTCCGGCCGATATCCCCGAAAAAACACTGTGGAAAGTAGAAGCCATGGCACTGGCCGTAGTGAAAGGATTAAAAAGCCCCGGTCTTTTTGCCGTGGAATTGTTCATTGACAGGCAAGGCGATGTATTCGTGAATGAAACAGCACCGCGGGTGCATAACAGCGGGCATCATACTATAGAAGCCAACTACTCCTCTCAATTTGATATGCTGTGGCGCATCATGCTCGATTATCCGCTCGGCAATGCAGACCATATTCTTCCGGCAGCTATTGTGAACCTGCTGGGTGCAGAAGGACATAGCGGAGACGCTAAATATGATGGGCTCCACGAAGTGTTGCAGATGGATAATGTATTTGTCCACATCTATGGGAAAAAACAAACGAAACCCGGGCGCAAGATGGGGCATATAACTATCGTCAGTAAGGATAAACACGACCTGACCTATAAAGCACATCGTATTAAAAACACATTAAAAGTCATCAGTTAGAGCTTGTTACGCTACCACTCATACCCATTTTAACATTGGCGCATTGTTAATGTATTAACTTAGCCGCGCACTAACCAAACCCAGGCCCTGACACATGAGACGTAGCATGCCCACTTTTTCCTGTGCCAATACGCGAAGCAATAAATGGTCAATGAATACCAAACACATGCACATGAAAGGTATAAGCCCTGTTGCACTGGCATTATTATTTGTATCGTTTATTGCCTGTAAGGAAGAAAAGAAAACGGAGACGCCGGCAACCGGCGCCCCGCGCAATGCCCCCCTGCAGGTGGAAGCATTTATTGTAAAGACCCAACCCCTCAGCGAAAACCTCGAAGTGCCCGGCACGTTACAGCCGTATGAACAAACAGAGATCCGCCCCGAGATCACCGGACGGGTTGTAAAGCTGAATATACCCGAAGGAAGTTTTGTAAAGAAAGGCACCCTGCTGGTGAAGCTCTTTGATGAAGACCTGCAGGCACAATTAAAGAAATTGCAGGTACAGTTACAGATCAACGCCAAAACAGCCGAACGGCAAAAGGAGTTATTGACCATTGGCGGTATCAGTCAGCAGGAATATGACCTGAGCGAACTGGCCGTAAATAACCTGAAGGCAGATATAGACCTGGTGAGAGTGAGCATCGGCAAAACAGAGATCCGCGCGCCCTTTGATGGCCGTATCGGTTTGAAGGCGATCAGTGACGGCGCTTATATCACTCCCACCAATCTCATTACTACTATCAGCCAGGTAGGACAACTGAAGATGGAATTCTCTGTACCGGAAAAATACAGCGACCTGATGCGTAAAGGCAGGCCTGTAACATTTACCATTGCCGGCACCAACAAAAAATTCAATGCTGCTGTGCTGGCTACCGAATCGGTGATAGAGGCCAATACCCGTACCTTACGGGTGAGGACCGTAGTGAAAGGCAGTGACCCGGCACTGGTGCCCGGCGCTTTTGCCAAGGTAGGATTGAGACTGGATGAAAATGACAAGGCACTGATCATACCCACACAGGCTGTTATACCACAGGCACGGAATAAGCGGGTGATTGTTTATTCGGGCGGCGTGGTCAAATACCAGATCGTTAGCACCGGCATCCGCGACTCTTCGTATGTACAGATCACCGATGGCCTGAAGTTGGGAGATACCGTGATCACCACCGGCCTGCTGGCCATCCGCCCGGACAGCAAAATCAAATTAACCAAAGTTCAATAAGCGCTTCTCATGAATATTTCTGAGCTGAGTTTACGGCGACCGGTACTGGCCACCGTACTGAACATAGCGATCGTGTTGTTTGGGGTCATCGGCTTCACCTTCCTTGGCATACGCGACTATCCCGCTATTGACCCGCCCAATGTAAGCGTGGGCACCTCCTACCCCGGCGCCAATGCGGAGATCGTGGAATCACAGATCACCGAACCGCTGGAGAAAGCCATTAATGGTATTGCCGGCGTAAAAAATATCACTTCCACCAGCAGCCAGGGTACCAGCCGTATCAATGTGGAATTTGAACTGAGCATTGACCTGGAAGCCGCGGCTAATGACGTACGTGATAAAGTATCACAGGCTTCCCGCTCCCTGCCGGATGACCTGCCGGCGCCCCCTGTTGTATCGAAAGCAGATGCCAGTTCCGATGCGATCATCTCCATGACGATACAGAGCAATACGCGCAACCAGCTACAGATCACAGAATATGCCAATAACGTGTTGGTGGAAAGGCTGCAAACCATTCCCGGCGTAAGCGCCATCCAGATATGGGGTGAAAAGAGATACGCCATGCGCGTTTGGTTCAACCCGGCCAAACTAAGCGCTTATGGTTTAACGCCCGGCGATGTGCAAAGCGCCCTCGCCCGGGAAAACGTAGAGTTGCCTTCGGGTAAAATATCCGGCAACACCACCGAACTATCCATCCGCACCTACGGCCGCCTGTTTACCGAAGAGGACTTCAATAATGTGATCATCAAAACCGTCAATGGCAATGAGATCCGGCTCAAGGATGTGGCAGAGGCCGTACTGGGACCAGAGAATGAAGAAACCATATTGAAAGAGAGCCTCATTCCCATGATCGCCCTGGCGCTGGTGCCGCAGCCGGGCTCCAACTATGTATCTATCTCCAATGAATTCTATAAACGTTTTGAACAGCTCAAGAAAGAAGTACCCGGCGATATTAAGCTGAATATTGCGCTGGACCAAACAAGGTTTATCAAACAATCCATTTCGGAAGTAGAAGAAACGCTCATCATAGCCCTGATCCTGGTGGTGCTCATCATCTACCTGTTCTTCCGCGACTGGATCATTTCCATCCGGCCTTTGATAGATATCCCGGTATCGCTGATCGGCGCCTTCTTTATTATGTACCTGAGCGGCTTCACCATCAATGTACTTTCTTTACTGGGCATTGTACTGGCTACCGGCCTGGTGGTGGACGATGGTATTGTGGTAACAGAAAACATCTTTAAGAAGATGGAACAGGGCATGAACAAATACCAGGCGGCCAAGGAAGGTTCCAAAGAGATCTACTTTGCGGTCATCGCCACCTCCATCACCCTGGCGGTGATCTTTTTGCCCATCATCTTCCTGCAAGGCTTCGTGGGACGTTTGTTCCGTGAGTTTGGCATCGTGGTGGCAGGTGCTGTATTGATCTCTGCGCTGGTATCCTTAACCTTAACGCCGGTACTCAACGTAAAGCTCACCCGCAAAGTACACAAGCATAGCTGGTTCTACCATAAAACCGAGCCTTTCTTCCAGTGGATGGAAAATGGCTATTTTAATTCACTGAAAGCCTTTATGCGGGTACGCTGGATAGCCCTGATCCTGATCGTAGCCTGTTTTGGCATCATCTGGTTCATTGGCGGCGGCCTTAAATCAGAACTGGCCCCCATGGAGGACCGCAGCCAGTTCCGCCTGCAGGTAACAGCCCCCGAAGGCACTTCCTTCGATTACATGGATAAGTATATAGACCGGCTGGGGCAACTGATGCTGGATTCCATTAAACCCGAAGAACGCCGCATTGTATTAACGATCACCGCACCCGGCTTCAGTGGCGCAGGCTCTGTGAACAGCGGCATGGTGCGGGTGACGCTGGTAGACCCGAAGGACCGCACCCGCTCGCAGGAAGACATTGTGAATATGGTGAACAGGAACCTGGGTAAGTATTCCGAAGGCCGCGCCTTCGCTGTACAGGAACAAACCATCTCGGTCAATCGCCGCTCGGGACAGCCCGTACAGTTCGTTATACAGAACAACAACTTCGAAAAGCTGAAAGAGGTATTGCCGAAGTTCCTCGAAGAAGCGAATAAGAGCGGCGTGTTGATGAACGTGGATGCCGACCTTAAGTTCAATAAGCCGGAACTGAATATTGATATTGACCGCATCAAGGCCAGCCAACTGGGCGTGAGCATTGCCGATGTATCGCAGGTATTGCAACTGGCGTTGAGCAATCTTCGCCTGGGATACTTCTATCGTGAAGGTAAACAGTATGAAGTAATCGGCCAGGTAGCCCGTAATGACCGCGATGACCCTACCGACCTGAAGAATATTTACGTACGCAATAACCGCAATGAAATTATTTCGCTGGATAACCTGGTAAACATACGGGAAGAAACAACTCCCCCCCAACTGTACCATTTTAACCGGTATAAATCGGCCACCATCTCTGCCAGTCCGGTCAATGGCCGCACACTGGGAGAAGGTATCAAGACCATGCAGGATATTGCCGCCCGGTTACTGGACGATACGTATTCTACTTCGCTGTCGGGCCCGTCAAGAGACTTTGCCGAAAGCTCCGGCAATACCAGCTTTGCCTTTATACTGGCGCTGATCCTGATCTTCCTCGTATTGGCGGCACAGTTTGAAAGTTTTGTTGACCCGCTGGTGATCATGTTCACGGTACCGCTGGCGATTGCCGGTGCGGTATTGTCGTTGTGGATCTTTGACCAGACCCTGAATATCTTTTCTCAGATCGGTATGATCATGCTCATTGGCCTGGTGACCAAAAATGGTATCCTGATCGTGGAGTTTGCCAACCAGAAACAACTGGCGGGATTACCCAAGCGACAGGCTGTTACCGAAGCCGCTCAGGCGCGTTTACGGCCCATCCTGATGACCAGCCTGGCCATGTCGCTCGGCGCTTTGCCCATCGCTTTATCGCTGGGCGCTGCCGCTACCAGCCGTATCCCATTGGGTATAGTGATTGTAGGTGGTATTATGTTCTCCCTGGTACTTACCCTGTACGTAATACCTGCGATGTATACATTCCTTTCCTTCAAAAAGAAAAAGAGTGAGCTGGAACTGATGGAAATGGCGGAAAAAACACACCAACCGGAAGTTCAACATGCATAAAATGCATTTCATTATGAGAAGTTTTCTTGTATTTGTTATTTCGGCTGCATTACTGGCTCCTGCTGCTACCGCGCAGGATTCGCTTACCCTGGAACAGGCGATCATGGCTGCCCTCAAAAACAATTATGATATCCTGCTTACCCGTAATGATTCCGCTTCTTATGCGCTGGACAATTCTTATTCCTGGGCGGCCTTCCTGCCACAGGTAAATGGTACGGCAGGCACTACCTGGAATACCAATAACCAACAATTAAAATTTACCAAGCGTGCGCCCGGCGGCGGCGATAGCAGTGTGACCAGGGATGCGGTGAAAACGCATAACATGAACTATGCGCTGAACCTTAACTGGACCTTATTTGATGGTCTTAAAATGTTTACCACCCGCAACAAGCTGGAAGAGCTGGAGAAGCTGGGTGAACTGGGCGTGAAAACACAGGTGATCAATACCGTGGCGGCAGTGGTCAACAATTACTACAATATTGTACGCCAGAAACAACAGCTTAAAGCAGTGGAAGAGCAGATATCCATCAATGAAGAGCGGGTGAAACTGGCCGATAAAAAACTATCCGTAGGCCTCGGCAGTAAACCGGAACTGTTACAGGCAAGGGTGGACCTGAATGCACAAAAAGCAGCCCAGTTACAACAACTCACCCTGATTGCCCAGTTGCGCGACCAGCTCAACCAGTTGATCGGTTTCCGCACCGGCGCTACCTATCATGTGAGTGATAGCATCCCGCTGAATACCTCCCTGCAGTTTGGAGAGCTGGCGCAGAAACTTGAAGAGACCAACCCTTCCCTGTTATTTGCCAAAAAGAATATTGACATTGCCCGCCTCACGGTGAAGGAACGCAAGGCAGACCTGTTTCCCATTTTATCTTTCAACTCGAACTATACTTTCACACAGAATGATAACAGCATAGCGGTGAATATTAACCAGCCTTTCTTTAACCAGAATAAAGGGTTCAATTATGGCTTTGGCCTCACCGTTCCCATCCTCAATGGCTTTAACGTAAAAAGACTGATCAAACAGGCTGAGCTGGATGTACGCTACCAGCAATTGGTGTATTTTAATCAACGCTCCCTGATAGATGTGGGACTGAGCAATGCCTTTAAAGATTATGAGCTGCAAAAAAAGCTGCTGACGCTGGAAGAAGACAATATTGCCCTGGCCAAGGAGAATGTGATGATCGCACTGGAACGTTTCCGCCAGGGCGTGTCTACTTTCCTTGAATTACGGGAAGCGCAGATCAGCCTGCAGGATGCCTATAACCGTCTTATTGCAGCCCGGTACAATACCAAATTGGCTGAAACAGAATTATTAAGGCTCAAAGGCGACCTGGTAAGGTAACCGTACATAAAACACCATAATAAATACATCAGGCAGGCCTGCTCTTTGTGCTGATACTTGTAAATTTTTCCTTTCTTTGCCGTTCAAATCAATCCTTGCATGAATCCGCAGGTAGGCATAATTATGGGCAGCGATAGTGATCTGAATGTTATGCAGGCTGCTGCTGATATACTTACAGAGCTAGGAGTAACCTACGAACTAACAGTTGTTTCTGCTCATCGTACCCCCCTGCGGATGGTGGAATATGCTACCAAAGCAAGAGAAAGAGGACTCAAAGTGATCATTGCCGGCGCCGGCGGCGCTGCTCATCTGCCCGGCATGGTAGCCTCCCTTACCCCCCTACCCGTCATCGGCGTCCCCGTGAAATCATCCAATTCTATAGATGGCTGGGATTCCATATTGTCCATCCTTCAAATGCCCAATGGTATACCTGTAGCTACTGTGGCCCTCAATGCAGCCAAGAATGCAGGCATACTGGCCGCTTCTGTGATCGGCGCTTTTGATACGGCTATCGGTGAAAAAGTAGCCAGTTATAAAAAGAGCCTGGAAACGGAGGTATTGAAAAAAGCGGATAAGCTGAAAAAAGAAGGCTGGCAAAACCAGTTCGACCAATAACGGGTTGCCCTTATATTGATAAGGCGGCAACAGATGCTTATGAGGTAGTTAAACACATTATATGAAATTGACGCTGACAGATTTTAAAGTGCTCGAATCTTTTCCTTCCGGTTCAGGCATTGAATTCCATGATGAAAAAGTATTCCTGGTAGGAGATGATGCCAAAGAAGTACTGATCATGAATAAAAGCTGGAAAGAACTGGAACGTATTCCCCTGTTCGAATCCACCGATGAACGCATTCCCAAAAAGATCAAATCCGACCTCGAAGCCACTACCGTGGTGGTGGTGAACAGCATTCCCCGTTTACTGATCCTCGGCTCCGGCTCCAAAGAAGAACACCGCAATAAAGCCATCCTGCTCGACCTTGACAGCTACCTGAAAGATGAGTTTGATATGACGGTCTTCTATGATCGTATCAGGGCAGCCGGCATTACCGACCTGAATATTGAATCTGCCGCCACACTGGAAGAAGGGCATATTATCCTGGGCAACCGGGGCAACAAGAAGAATCCTGATAATCACCTCATCATTACCAAAAACACTTTCTGGAAGCACCAGGCCGATGCTGAACTGGAAATATTACCGATCAAATTTCCCGGCAAAGAAAACAAGTTAAAGCTGGCAGGCATCTCGGGCCTCGCCTACTCTGCTTTAAATGACTGGTTGCTCTTCACCGCTTCTACAGAAGATACAGACAATGCAGTGGATGATGGCGCTATTGGCGACAGCTACCTCGGCATTATTGAAAATGCCTCCCGCAAGATTGGCCGCAAGGATATGAAGGTAAATGAATTCATTACCCTCCGCGAAGCCGAGAAATCATTGAAAGGCTACAAAATAGAATCCGTATGCGTACAGTCGGAAAAGAACGGACGGCTGAAGCTGCAGCTCGTAGCTGATAATGATGATGGGGTGAGTAGCTTGTTTAAGGTGCGGTTGAAGTAACGGCTGTTACTTCTGCTGCAATATCACAAACTCCTGTTCCAATGTGAGAGAGCTTTTGTATACGCAGTCTATAAAGGCTTTACCCCAGAGTGCGTAATAAGGCAGGAAGTTCTCGATACGTTCCTGTAAACCGCCGGCGGGGAATAAGGCGGCCTTGATGGTATTGATCTGGTGTTGCTCCTGCTCGTACTTTTTCTTTTCGGCCCGTAACATTTTCTTCTCTAATTCCTGGATGGGCTTGAGCGTCTTTATTTCCAGCGCTTCAATATGCGGCAGCAGGGTTTCATCAATATGCCCGGCTTTCTCACGCAATTGCTTGTACAATTGCTCAGCCGCCAGCAATTCATTTTCCAGCTTCAGGTGGCCATTTGAATGGCGCGTTACTAAGGCTGTTAATAGCTGTTGTTCATTCTGAAAGAAATCAGCTAACCCAAATCCCAGTTTATGGATCTTATCTTCCCATTTCTCTTCCACGATGAGGAAGGAGTTGCGCAGTACCAATACCGGGTAAGATACTTTGTAATGCTGCATCAGGTCTTTCAGTTCCAGCCAATAGCTGGTTTCCCCGCCACCGCCAATAAAAGCAATATTAGGTAGCAAGGTTTCCTGGTATATACCCCGCAGGATCACATTGGGGCTGAAGCGTTCCGGATGTTCTTCCAGTTCTTTCTTGAGCGTTTCTGCTGTGAACCTGATATCGGTGCCTACCACCGTCCATTCATTGCCCTGCTTTTCGATGCGCTCCCGGATATTGCCTTCCAGGTAAAAAAGGTTGATGGCCCTTGGATTGGCCTGTACTTTATATTGCTCGCCCAGTCTTCCAATCGTCTTCTCTACAATACCGGAAGCTGTTTGATTAAACAGGTCATCTTCAAATACCGGTTGCATGATCCGCTTCAGCTCCGCATTATCCGGCAGGATAACGATCAAACCATAGTCTGCAAACAAGGCATTCAACAGTTTAAAAGTAGCGGTTTGTATATCGGGGCTGTTGCCATAACAATCTTTTAATAACTGCACCAGCTCCTGGCCATGCGGCTGTACGGACAATTCGCCTTCGATACGGTGAATGATGGCCTCCAGCCCTTTGGTGTTCATGCGGCCTACGGCACCTGTTTGTTGAGTGTCCCACACCAGCTTATCACCGCTCAGCCAGATATTGCCCAGCTCATCCAGGTCGGCATCTTCACTGCCCATCCAGAATACCGGTACAAATTCATATTGCGGCAGGTCCTGCTTTAAGCGGGCTGCCAGTTTAATGGTGTGCAGTATCTTATAAATGAAATAGAGGTGGCCGGTAAAAATAGCCGGCTGGTGGGCTGTGGTAATGGTAAAGGTATTGTCCTGCTGCAGCAAGGCAATGTTCTTTTGTACAGCTTCTGTAGTGGTAACAGCCGAATACTGTTTTTGAAGGCTGGCCGACAGCAATGACCGGTGCAGGGGTAATTGCTGACGATCTTTTATAGCTTCCTGAATACCCTGCAGGGTGGGTTCATATTGGTAGAACGGACGTAAGGAAGGCGCCTGCTGCAGGTAATCGGTAGCGATCTTTGAAAAATAACCGGTAGCAATGTAAGGTAACTGTGTAGTATTACAATTCATAAGTGCTTAAACGAGCGTAAAAGTACAACTTGCAGGCGGCAAAACTGCCCGCCGGTCATTTTTAACAAAGTCTAAGCGAAAAGGTTGTGATTACTTAAACCGTTCTACATTAAATGCTGAAACATCAATACTTGTCTTCTTTCCTTCCACCATTTCCTCCACCAGTTTGCCGGTACCGGCAGCCAGGGAGAGACCCAGCATGGCATGACCACCGGCCAGGGTAAGATTGGCATATTTGCTGTGCCGGCCGATATAGGGCAATCCGTCGGGGCTTAAAGGACGTAATCCACTCCATATTTTCTCTACGCCGGGGAATTCGACAGGCAGGTTGGGATAATAGTTTTTAGCGGCTTTAAAGATGGCCTGCGCCCTTTTCACCAGCGTGGGACTTTCCAGTCCACTGATCTCCATGGTGCCTCCCATGCGCAGGTCGGCGCCCATCGGGGTCATGGCTACCCGGTCATCTACCAGGATGGCGGGATGACGCAGGTTGCGGGCTACGTTCTCATACGTAATGCTATACCCTTTACCGGCCTGCAATAAAAGATCAATGCCCAGGTATTCAGTGATCACCGGCATCCAGGAACCATTGGCCAGCACCAGTTCTTCGCAGGCAAACTTTCCTTTATCCGTGATCACGGCAGTCACCTTGGCACCGTTCTTTTCAAAACCGGTTACGGTTGTATTCAACTGAAGCTTTACACCGGCCTCTTGTAAATGCTTTTTAAGGGTGATCATGAAATCACCGGGGTGCATGTGGCAATCCAGCGGGTACAAGATACCACCCCGCACATTAACTTCCACCTCCGGTTCCATGGCCTGCACTTCCTGGGCGCTCAATACTTTCGTATCAATTTTGAAATGTGCTGCTTCTTCTGCCAGTTCCAGCTCATGTTTTTCTGTATTGGCATTTTTATACAACATAAAGCAGCCTACTTCCTGCATGCGGAAGTGATTGCCCAGTTGCTCTTTCATGTCCACGGTCAGTTCCCGGCTCAATTGCAGGATATTGTTCAGGTGCGGCGCGCTATAGGTAACATGGGCGGCATTGGCTTTCTTGTAAAAGCTCAACAGCCAGCGCAGCAGGTCCCAGTTAAGACGGGGTTTAATGTAAAAAGGGCTTGTTGAGCTCAGCATCCATCGTATGCCCTGCGCCACAATACCGGGTGTGGCCAAAGGAATGAAGTGGCTGGGCGATACATAACCGGCATTGCCAAAAGAAGTGCCATTGGTAATGTCTCCTTTATCAATCACTGTTACCTGGTAACCGGCCTGCTGCAGATAATAGGCACTGCACAATCCGATCACACCACCACCTACAATAGTTACTTGCTTGCTCATAGTAATCCTTTGTTTATTCCGCAGCGTCCCCTCCGGGAGACACTGCGGGGAAATCTATTTCTTTGATGTTATGAAATAGAAAAGCCGCCCGGGCAAGAGCAATGACAATCATTAGCCACCCGGACGGCTTTCCGGCTTTTATTTCGTTGAGAACTTATAGATCGTTGTTTGTGTATAGGTCTCTCCCGGTTTCAATACGGTATTCGGGAAAGAAGGCTGATTCGGTGAATCAGGGAAATGTTGTGTTTCCAGGCAAAGACCAGCATGTTTTACATACTTTTTGCCGCCCTTTGTATTGGTCAATGTTCCATCCAGGAAGTTACCGGAATAGAACTGTACGCCCGGCTCGGTGGTGAACACTTCCATGTAACGGCCACTGGCAGGATGATACAAAGCACCGATCAGCTCCAGTCCGGCTCCTTTGCTCAATACCCAGTTATGGTCAAAGCCGCCGGGTACTTTGGCAATATCATTCCCGATCTTCTTGGAGGTAGTAAAATCCATCGGTGTACCTTTTACATCGGGCAGTTGACCGGTAGGGATCAGCTTAGCATTAACGGCGGTGTACTTATCTGCCTTCAGCATCAGCTCATGGTCCAGGACGGTAGAATCGGCGCCGGCACTCAGGTTAAAATAAGCGTGGTTGGTCAGGTTGAGCGGCGTCGCTTTATCGGTAGTAGCCTTGTACTCGATCTTCAGCTCATTGCTACCGGTCAATGTGTACACCACTTCGGTATGCAGGTTGCCGGGATAACCTTCTTCGCCATCTTTGCTATCGTACGTCAGCTTCAGGCTGCTGTCGCTCAGCGGGGCGCCTGTCCATACCACTTTATCAAATCCTTTCAGTCCACCGTGCAGGGAGTTGCCATCGTTGTTGCCCGCCAGTGTATAGGTCTTGCCATCCAGTGTAAACTTGCCATTGGCAATCCGGTTGCCATAACGGCCGATCAGGGAACCAAAGTAAGGATTGCCTTTCTGCTGGTAACCGCTAAGGGAATCAAAGCCCAGTACCACATCGCCGGCAGCACCGTTCTTATCGGGCGTTATGAGGTGGGTAATGGTACCTCCATAGTTCAGGATCTTCACGCTTACCCCATTGCCATTGGTCAGGGTGTATTCAATCACTTCTTTTCCGTCAGTCGTTCCAAAGGGCGCTTGTGTCATACTCATTTTTGCGGCTGTTGTTGTTGAATCAGTTTTTGTGTCGGTAGTAGTGCTGGCATTGTCGTTGCAACCGATCATGGCAGCAGCCATGCTGATGCAGAAGAAAGAACAAGTAATCAATCGTGTGGACTTCATATAGCTGGTTTAAATTTTAAAACGTTTTGCCCTTGAGCCATAACTACCGGACCCTTTCAACAGCTACAATACCTGGAACCCATGCGCGTAGGGATCATCCTGCGGGTCGATGGAAATACTATTATAACCATAGATCTTTGCCCATCCCTCAATACTGGGCCTGATGGCCGGCTTACCGGAACCGAAAGCGTTGGGTATCTCTTCTTCGATCCGGCCGATAAATTTAGAGCCTATAATGCTTTCATGGATAAATTCATCGCCTTTTTTTAATTTACCCTTTGTGTACCATTGGGCCATCCTGGCCGAAGTGCCGGTACCACAGGGCGACCGGTCGATGGCCTTATCGCCATAGAAAACCGCATTGCGGGCTGTAGACGTTTTATCCAGCACTGTACCCGTCCACAGGATATGCGAACAGCCATTGATGGTGGGGTCTTCGGGGTGCACAAACTCGTACTTTGCATTGATGCGTTTGCGCAGTTCCCGCGCCCAGGCGATCAGCTTATCGGCCGCATAGTGTTCCAGCCCTTTGAAGTTTTGCTGCACATCTACAATGGCGTAGAAATTACCACCGTAAGATACATCTATTACCAGCTCGCCCAGGTCGGGACATTCCACCGTTAATTCGGTGGCCGCAAGATACGCCGGAATATTTGTCAGTTTAACGCTTTTAACTTTGCTGCCCTCCTGCCTGTATTCGATCAGTACCAGGCCGGCCGGCGCTTCCATGCGGATGACGCCCGGCGTTTTGGGAACGATCAGTCCTTCTTCCACCGCCATGGTAATGGTGCCAATGGTGCCATGGCCGCACATGGGCAGGCAGCCACTGGTTTCAATGAAGAGTACGGCTACATCATTTTTGGGATCGTGCGGCGGGTACAGGATACTTCCGCTCATCATATCATGACCGCGCGGTTCAAACATGAGGCCTTTGCGGATCCAGTCATATTCCTTTAAAAAATGCTGGCGCTTTTCACTCATGTTGGCGCCGGTTAAAGCGGGGCCACCGCCGGCCACCAGCCTTACGGGATTACCGCAGGTATGCGCATCCACACAATGAAACACGTGCCCCTGTAAGGGCTTCGCCAGCGTGGAAGTCGTTTTTGTAATGGGGTTGTTCGTCATTGTTTCTTCTTATACTTAAGTTCTCCGCAGCGTCCCCTCCGGGAGACACTGCGGGGAAGAGATTTATGGCGCAGTTGGTGAGCCACCTGGATTCTCCGCAGTGTCTCTTCCAGCCAGGCTTTTGTGTGCAGGTGGAAGGACGCTGCGGCCTTTTTATATACTGTCTTTTGTTACTTCGTTGTTCACTGTTCTCCAGATGCCCAGCGGGTTGCCGTTCTTCAGTTCAGCGGGCAGGAGGCTATCGGGCCATCCCTGGAAGGAAACCGGCCTTGCAAAACGCTTGATACCATCGGCCCCTACCGAAGTAAAGCGGGCATCGGTGGTAGCGGGGAATGGTCCGCCATGGTGCATGCTCAGGCATACTTCCACACCGGTGGGCACACTGTTGAGGATAAACCTGCCGCAGATGTTTTGAACGGCTTCTACCAGTTCGTCCTGTTCCAGGATATCCTGTTCGGTAGCCATCAGGGTAGCAGTGAGCTGCCCCTCGAGGTGCTTCGCCACCTGCAGCATTTCGGGTATATCGGCACAACGGATCACCAGTGAATAAGGGCCAAATACTTCCTGGTGCAATACCGGGTTATTGAGAAAGGCTTTGCCGGTAGCCGAAGCGATGGCCGGCACGCCCTGGTTGGCCACAGGGGCTGCAGCTGATTCGGCCACGGTAGTCACTTCCTGCTGGGATAAAGCGGCTGACTTTTTCTCACCATAGGCTTTGGCAATACCGGGGTGCAACATGGTGCCTGGCGCAACCTGCCTGATCTCATTGCCGAGGGCAGTGATGAATTCCTGCAGCGGCGCTCCTTCTATACCAATGATGAGACCGGGATTGGTGCAAAACTGTCCGACCCCGAGGGTGATGGAGCCGGCATACAGTTTGGCAATATCGGCGGCGGATTGCTGCAATTTGCCGGGCAGGAGCCATACGGGGTTGATGCTGCCCATTTCGGCAAATACCGGGATGGGTTCTTTCCGCTGGTTGGCCCAGTCGAACAGGGCTTTACCGCCCCCATAGGAACCGGTAAAACCTACCGCTTTGGTATAAGGATGGGTAACGAGGGCTTTTCCTACTTCGAAGGATGCGCCATGCACATGGGCGAAAATGCCTTCCGGCAGACCCAGTTGCTGGGCCGCTTTCAAAATGATCTGCGCCACGATCTCAGAAGTACCTGCATGGGCGGGGTGTGCTTTCACAATCACCGGGCAGCCGGCTGCCAGGGCACAGGCCGTATCGCCGCCGGCCGTAGAATAGGCAAACGGGAAGTTACTGGCGCCGAATACCACTACCGGCCCCAGAGGTACCCCCATTTTGCGGATATCCGGTTTGGGCGGAGTGCGGTCGGGATTGGCTGTATCAATACGCGCTTCCAGCCACTCCCCTTTCTCACAAGCCGCTGCATAGCTGGTGAGCTGGAATACGGTACGTGTTTTTTCATTGCGCAACCGTGCCTCGGGGAGATTGGTCTCCTGCATGGCGGTTGGTATCAGTTCATCCGGGGCATTGTCGAGCCCGGCTGCGATGGCCCGCATGAAACCGGCCCGTTGCTTCAGCGACAATTTACGGTAGGCATGAAAAGCCTTCCAGGCCTTTTCCATAATAATATTGATCTCCGCTACGGTAGTATCTTTAAACATAGTAGAATGCTTTAAACATGAAAAGGCAAAGGTACTTTACCATGCATTGAGAGGTGGCACCTTTTCAAAAGATGTCACCTCTCCAGGCAGTTTATTCACTTTACAGGTAGTTGTTGGCCATTGCCAGGTTCATATAGTCGGGCAAGGCAGGCCTTGTGCGGATACCTTCATTGATCACTTCCAGTATCCTTTCCCGCTCTTCACCGATCAGGCGCAGGCGGGGCGCCCTTACGTATTCGGAACCAATGCCGGCTTGCGTAGCAGCCAACTTGATGTATTGTACCAGTTTGGGATGAATGTCCAGGTCGAGCAGGGGCATAAACCAGCGGTAGATGGCGGCGGCCTCTTCCAGTTGACCGGCTTTTACCAGGCGGTAAATCGCTACCGTTTCACGGGGGAAGGCATCCACCAGGCCGGCTACCCAGCCATCAGCGCCCATCACGAGCTCTTCCATGGCGAGGGGATCCACACCACATAAGATCTTAAAGCGGTTGCCAAAACGATTGATCATGCGGGTTACATTCGATACATCGCGGGTGGACTCTTTCACGGCGCCGATGTTCCGGCATTCGGCCAGCTCCTCAAACATGTCCAGCGTGATCTCGATCTTATAATCAACCGGGTTGTTGTATACGATGATGGGCAGGTTGGTAGACTGCGCTACGGTTTTGAGGAAGGCCACTGTTTCGCGGTGATCGCTTTTGTAGCGCATGGGGGGCAGCAGCATTAAACCATGGGCGCCCCATTTGGCGGCATTGGCAGCCTGCTGTATTGCTTCGCGGGTAGAGCCTTCTGCTATATTGATGAGCACAGGCACCTGCCCGGCAGTTTTTTGCAAGGCGGTCTTAACGAGTATTTCTTTCTCAGGGGTAGTCAGCACACTGGCCTCGCCCAGTGACCCTCCCAGGATAACACCATCAACACCGGCATCCAGTTGGGCAGCCAGGTTCTTCTCAAAAAGGGGTATGTCCAATTCATCATCCGCTGTAAACTGTGTAGTTAGTGCAGGGAAAACACCTTTCCATTCAAAATGCATGGGCTAAAAATTTTGAGGACAAAACTACGGCGCTACGAATTGATTTATTTTGCGGTATTTAATCAGTTTTAGTACAATATTCTCCTAACGGCTGTTCAGGGTTTCGCGTTATGAGTTCCGGGTTCTTCCCGTGTAGCCCGCTAATAAAATTACTTTGTTGCTGAAATGGCTGTTCTCTCAGGCTGCTTAAGTTAAGCAACCAGCTTGAACAGCGGTAGCAACCCGAAACTTAGCACTCGAAACCCGAAACCGTTATACCACTTCCCCTTCCAGGTCATAGTCATAGGCCTTGGTGATCTTTACGTTCACAAATTCGCCGGGGGTTAACCGTTTGGTACTGTTAATGATCACTTCATTGTCTACTTCCACGCTATCGAACTCTGTACGGCCCAGGTAGCGGCCCGATTCTTTTTTATCAATTAGTACCTTGAATGTTTGCCCGATCTTTTCCTGGTTCTTCTCATAGCTGATCTCCTGCTGCACTTCCATGATCTCCTGCGCCCGGCTTTCTTTTTCTTCCTGGGGAATATCATCTTCCAGTGTATGGGCGGAGGTACCTTCTTCGTGTGAGTAAGTGAAGATGCCCACGCGGTCGAAGCGGTGCTGCCGCAGGAAGTCTTTTACGTCTTCCACATCCTGGGCTGTTTCGCCCGGGAAGCCGGTGATGAGCGTGGTACGCAGGCAAATGCCCGGCACTTTTTCCCGGATGGCAACAATCAGCTCATCCATTTCGCCCTTGGTGATCTGGCGGCGCATGGCTTTCAGCATGGGATCGCTGGCATGCTGCAAAGGCATATCGAGGTAATTACAGATGTTGTCGCGTTCGCGCATCACATCCAGTATTTCCAGCGGGAATTTGGAAGGGTATGCATAGTGCAACCTGATCCAGTGCAGTCCTTTTACATCGGCCAGTTTGTGGAGCAGGTCGGCCAGCATGCGTTTTTTATAGATGTCGAGGCCATAATAGGTAAGCTCCTGGGCGATGAGCATGATCTCCTTCACGCCCATCTGAACCAGGCGTTCTGCCTCCTGCACCAATTGCTCGATGGGCCTGCTCACATGCGCGCCCCGCATGAGGGGAATGGCGCAAAAAGAACAGGTACGGTTACAGCCTTCTGATATCTTCAGGTAGGCATAATGCCTGGGCGTAGCCAGCAGGCGCTCACCCAGTAATTCGGCCTTGTAATCAGCCTCGAATTGTTTCAGGATCAGGGGCAGCTCCATGGTGCCGAAATAGGCATCCACTTCGGGTATCTCCTGCTCCAGGTTGTTGCGGTAACGTTCGCTCAGGCAGCCGGTTACGTATACTTTGTCCAGCTTTCCCTTGCGTTTCAGGTCTACCTGGTCTAAAATGGTATTGATGGATTCTTCTTTGGCCTTGTCGATAAAGCCGCAGGTATTCACCACTACGATGTTGTGGTCAAGGCGGGCGTTCTCATGCACTACGTCAATATCATTGGCCTTTAACTGGCCGCTCAGCACCTCACTGTCTACCATATTCTTGCTACAGCCCAGGGTAATAATATTGACCTTATCTTTTTTTAGTGACCTCGTTTTCATAATAATATAGCCTGCAAAGGTACTGAGGATATGCCGGAATTATGCAATTAAGAACACCTAGTTGCCAACTGACAGCCCTTCTGTGCATTAGTAACTTATATACAGGGCATTACACTACCGGGAAACCGGTATTTTGACCCCGAAACTGCGAGTTGGGGAACATTTGGCACAATATTTATAACAACCTGCTGTAAAATGAACAGCATGAAGAAAATAACCATTATTGCAGTAGCTATGATCTGTTTGCTCTCCCTCACGCAAACAGCCTTTTCCCAATCAACCGGCCCCACTTACAGAACTGCCCTCGGCGCCAAAGCCTATTTTGGCGATGGTACTACCGGTGGCATCAACCTCAAACATTTCCTGAACAGTAAAGGCGCGCTGGAAGCCTCCCTGCTGTTTGAAAGAGGCCATCTGGGGGTGGAAGGTTTGTACGACTGGCATGGTGATATCACTGGCGCTTCCGGCCTGAAATGGTATGTTGGCGGTGGCGCTCTGCTTTTCTTCCCTACTGATGATGATTATGGTGATGATGTGTTGTTTGCCCTTCGTGGAACCCTGGGCCTGGATTACAAGTTTACCGGCGCCCCGATCAATGTATCGTTCGACCTGAACCCGGTCTTTGCCCTTACCCCGGATACTGATTTCGACTTCTGGGCGGGCCTTGCTTTCCGCTTTACGTTCTAAGTTTTCAACCTTTCCTTATAAAGCAAAAGGGTGAGCCGCCTTTGGAAGGCGACCCACCCTTTTCCTTTATATGCTATACAGTTCGTGGCGAGTGGCCGCGAAGCCTAACTCTTCTCCAGATTAAACAAGCTGTCTACAAACTCGTGCTTGTCAAAGACCAGCAGGTCTTCCATCTTCTCCCCCATGCCAATGAACTTGACCGGTATTTTAAACTGGTTGGCAATGGCCAGCACCACGCCGCCTTTGGCCGTACCGTCGAGTTTGGTAATGGCCAGCGCCGTTACATCGGTAGCGGCTGTAAACTGTTTGGCCTGCTCCAGGGCATTCTGCCCGGTAGAGCCATCCAGCACCAGCAATACTTCATGGGGTGCTTCGGGGATATGCTTTTGTATTACGCGTTTGATCTTGCTCAGTTCATCCATCAGGTGCGCCTTGTTGTGCAGCCGGCCGGCCGTATCAATGATGACTACATCAGATCCTTTCGATACCCCACTTTGTACAGTATCAAAAGCCACAGAAGCCGGATCAGCGCCCATGCCCTGCTTTACAATCGGTACTCCTACCCGCTCACTCCAGATGGTCAACTGGTCTACCGCGGCAGCCCGGAAGGTATCGGCGGCGCCCAGTAACACCGATTTACCGGCTTTCTTGAAGTTATAGGCCAGTTTGCCGATGGTGGTGGTCTTGCCCACACCATTCACGCCTACCACGAGGATCACAAAGGGTTTGGCCGGCAGGGTAGATTCGAAGGTATAGGCGTCGGCTTCCGGTGCTTCCACCAGTATGTTCTCTATTTCCTGCTGCAATATGTTGTTCAGTTCGCTGGTGTTGAGGTACTTGTCCTTCGCCACCCGTTTTTCAATGCGCTCAATGATCTGTACGGTGGTTTCGATACCCACATCGGCGCTTACGAGCGCTTCTTCGAGGTTATCCAGTACTTCATCATCTACCGAACTTTTACCGGCAATGGCTTTGGTCAGTTTTGACAGAAAACCGGTCTTGGTTTTCTCCAGCCCCTGGTCGAGTGTTTCCTTCTCTTTTTTGCCGAATAATTTATTGAACAGGCCCATAGTGCAATTTAAGAATACAGAATTCAGAATCCAGCATACAGAATATGAGAAATACAAAAAGCTGTTCCGGTACAGAACAGCTTTTAATATTGTACTTACTTATCCAACTTACTTTTGAGCTAAGTATTCTTTCACCTTATCCTTGTGCACGATAGCTTCTTTAAAAGTATATGCACCTGATTTGGGGCTGCGCACAGCACGGATCACTTTGGTCCAGTTCTTTGCTTCAGCAGCCAGTTTGGGGTCCTTCTTGATCGCGGTTTTAGCTGACTTTGCCATATATAATCAATTTGAAAATTAGCGAATTTGAGCATTTGAAATTGAGTACAGTACTAATCATTTTCGAATTAGCACATTACCCTATTTTCAAATTACTTGATTTCCTTGTGAACGGTTACCTTTTTGAGGATCGCGTTGAATTTTTTCAGTTCCAGGCGCTCCGGATTGTTCTTCTTGTTCTTGGTAGTGATATAGCGGCTGGTACCGGGCTTACCACTGGTTTTGTGCTCAGTGCACTCCAGGATTACCTGTACTCTGTTTCCTTTCTTTGCCATTGTTATAGACTTTGACGGTGTTTACTAACTAATTAAATTTTCTCGCCTTTGGCCCTCAACTCCTTAACCACACTGATCAGTCCGCGCTTGTTGATGGTACGGATACCTTCAGTAGACAGTTTCAGGGTAATCCATTTGTCTTCTTCAGCCAAAAAGAAACGTTTAGTCTGCAGATTGGGCAGAAAACGGCGCTTTGATTTGATATTTGAGTGGGAAACGCGGTGCCCAGACACTGGAACTTTACCTGTTACCTGACATACTCTTGCCATGACTTCAAAAATTTAGGACGGCAAAGGTAGGAATTAGCATCGAATAAAGAAAAAGAAAATCAAGGTTTTTGCGAGAAAGGTTGTCCACAGTGTGAATTTCGGGAGAATAAGTCAAAATCAGGGGATTACGAGTCAGATTATTTCTTTAAAAAGAGCAGGATAAATCCAAATGTAGCAGCTATTTGCCCAACCCAGAAAATAAACATCCACCTTACGATCTCTACCCGTGTGCTGGAAAGATCTTCTTTTGTAGCAAATTTGAAATCCAAATGTGCAAATTCCTTGGCAATGTATGCCTTCATATGCCCAAACTCCAGGTCCATATGCTCATTTAACAGCTTTATATCCTTCTGCACCATTTGCTCCAAGTGTTTATGTTTATCTGCCTGTTTTTCCTCCACTACATTCTGGATGACTTCTACCAGTTCCTTCGCTTCTGCTTCCTGTAATTTCAGGTTCTTCCTGAAAATATCATATAACCTGATACTAATTGTACTCATAAAATTAGACCAATTTTTACGATTAATGCCGGGCGCTTTACAAACATAATATTTTTTTATTATTAATAAAAATGACAATAAGATATTTTGTCAGCCCACAAGTCCATGAAAAACAGTCTAATGAATTAATAATTCCTTAATTTAAAGTTGTTTTTGCCTGCAACACCTTTGGCAAAAGCTACGTTTAAATGACACTAATGAAAAGAAAGACCATAGCAAGGGATATCAGTTGGTTATCGTTCAATGCCCGGGTATTGCAGGAAGCCGCCGACCCCAGCGTGCCGCTGCGGGAGCGCATCAAGTTTTTAGGCATCTTTTCCAATAATATGGACGAGTTCTTCCGGGTGCGCGTAGCCACCCTGAAACGCATGACCGAAATGGGCAGCAAGCTCCGGAATATGCACCTGGAGCAGGCGCCTGACCGCATCCTGGACCAGATCCAACAGATCGTACTGGAACAACAGGCCGAATTTAACCAGATCTGGGAAACCATTCGCAAGGACCTGGCGCGGGAGAAGATCTACCTGGTGAATGAACGGCAGTTGAATAAAGACCAGCAGAAGTTTGTGCATACCTATTTTGAGGAAGAGGTGCGCTCCAATATCATTCCCCTGATGGTGGAAAGTATTCCCCAATTCCCCTATCTCCGCGATAAATCCATTTACCTCGGTGTGGTGCTTTCCCGTAAGGATGCCACCCTCCGGCGCAAGTATGCGATTATTGAGGTGCCTTCCAAAGCGATCGGCCGCTTTATCAAGCTGCCTTCCCCGGATGGCGAGCACCATATTATCCTGCTGGAAGATGTGGTCCGCTTTAACCTGAAAAGCATTTTTGCCTATTTCGGGTATGACCGGTACCAGTCGTGGGTGTTTAAGGTGACCAAAGATGCGGAGCTTGACCTGGATACCGACCTCTCCACCTCCCTGATCCAAAAGATAGAAAAGGGCCTTAAGAACCGGCGTAAGGGCAAACCTGTGCGCTTTGTATACGATAAGGAAATGGATGATGGGCTGCTGGCCTACCTGATCCGCAAGCTGAATATTTCCCGGAAGGAAAGTGTGATACCCGGCGGGCGCATCCATAATTTCCGGCACTTTATGGACTTCCCGGATGTGTTCCAGCGCAGGGGGCAGCGGAAGAAACCCTTCCTGCATCCCCTGCTGAAGAATACGATGCGGGTAACGGATACGATATTGCAAACGGATATTATGCTGAATTTCCCCTATCACTCTTTCAGTCCGGTGATAGACTTGTTGCGCGAAGCGGCCATTGACCCGGATGTTACTTCCATTAAGATCACCGCTTACCGGCTGGCCTCGAATTCCAAGGTGATCAATGCCCTGATCAATGCGGTACGTAATGGCAAACATGTGACGGTGATGCTGGAACTGCGGGCCCGTTTTGATGAGGAGAATAACCTGGAATGGAAGGAGCGCCTGGAATTGGAAGGCGTGAAGGTGGTGATCGGTATTCCCAATATGAAGGTGCATGCCAAGATCTGCCTGATCAAGAAGCGGCAGAATAATCATACGATCCATTATGGTTTTGTAAGCACGGGTAACCTGAATGAGAAAACAGCTTCGCTGTATGGCGATCATTGTTTGCTCACTGCCGACCGCTTTATTATGGCCGATGTGAACCGCCTGTTTAATTACCTGGAGAAACCCAAGGACGGCGCCAGGTTCCTGAAGGCCTGTAAAACACTGATCCCCTGCCCTATCAGTCTGCGCCGTGAACTGCATAAGCTCATCAATAAGGAAATACGCAATGCCCGGGCAGGCATACCAGCCGCCATTACGCTTAAGATGAATTCCCTGTCGGACGAGGAACTTATTATGCGCCTGTATGAAGCGGCGCGGGTGGGTGTGGAGATCAAACTCATCATCCGGGGTATTTTCTGTCTATACTCAGAAAATAAGAAGTTCAAGCATCCTGTGCGGGCCCTCAGCATTATTGATGAGTTCCTGGAACATGCACGGGTATTCATCTTCCACAATAATGGAGAGGAAAAGGTATTTATCTCATCGGCCGACTGGATGGTGCGCAATCTTGATCACCGTGTAGAGGCTACCTGCCCCATCATGGATGAGAATATTAAGAAAGTGTTGAAAAATATACTGGAAATTCAATTGAGTGATAATGTAAAAGCCAGAATTTTGGATAATGATCTGACCAACCGGTATGTGCGCGACAGAAAACAGAAGAAGGTCAGGTCGCAGGTAGAGATCTATAATTACCTGCATCAGAAAACCAGTTCGGTATTGGGTATTGTACACCCGCCTGCCGAACCGGTGGTAGTGACTGCTACCTGATGCGGGCCGGACATTTATACCATACTAATTCATGAGACTGGCGGCTATTGATATAGGCAGTAATGCGGCGAGATTGCTGATATCCGATGTAACCATACAGGGTAATGGCAAACCGGTGTTCCAGAAGATCAACCTCATCCGGGTGCCCCTGCGACTGGGTTTTGATGTATTTGAACAACAGGAGATATCGCCCGAAAAAGTGGCCATGATCATGAATACCCTCAAGGCTTACCGCCACCTGCTGGACGCCTATGAGGTACAACACGTAAAAGCCGCCGCCACTTCGGCCATGCGCGATGCATCCAATGCACGCGCTATCCTGCAACGGGTAAAAGACGAAACCGGTATTGACATCGAGGTGATCACCGGCGATGCAGAAGCCTCCCTGATTTACGAGAACCATGTTGCCGAAAATATGGACACCGACCACGCCTACCTGTATATTGATGTAGGCGGTGGCAGCACCGAACTCACTTTCTTTGCGGATGGCAAGCCGGTGTTCAAGCGCTCTTTCAATATCGGCACCATCCGCCTGCTGAAACAGCAGGTAGATGACTGGCACTGGGAGGAAATGAAAGATGTGATCAAACGCGAGACCCGCGGCCATGACAATGATATTGTCGCCATTGGCTCGGGTGGTAATATCAATAAGGTATTTTCTATCTCCAAACGTAAGGAAGGCAAGCCCCTGCAACTGGAACTGCTGAAGGATTATTATAAGGAGTTCAGCAGCTTTTCGCTGGAGGACAGGATGCGCTTGTATAAGCTGCGCGAAGACCGGGCCGATGTGATCGTTCCTGCCCTGCAGATCTATATCAACGTGATGCGCTGGGCCAATATCACGGAGATCTATGTGCCCAAGATCGGTCTGGCGGATGGGTTGATACAGTACTTGTATGAAGAGCTGAAGCTGAAACAAAAACTGCCGACGGTGTGATTCCGGGTTTCGGGTTTCGGGTTTCGGGTTTTGTGTTTCGGGTTCTTTGGATGTAACAACTTACTTCTTTTTAAAATAGCTGCTATCGCCAGGGCAACTCCGGTGATCAGCCCGTTTAAAGCATACAAAATTTCCCAAAGTGCAGCAACAACCCAAAACTCCAAACACGAAACCCGAAACTTTCATACCTTTCCGCCCGCTTAATAAAACGCACCCCGTATGTCGGTTAATAAAGAAGTAAAGCGGATCACGACCAATACCCTGCAAAAAATGAAGTCGGTAGGCGAAAAGATATCCATGATCACGGCCTATGATTATTCTTTTGCCAGGTTATTCGATGCTGCCGGTATAGATGTGATCCTGGTTGGCGACTCTGCCTCCAATGTGATGGCGGGCCATGAGACCACGCTGCCCATTACGCTGGACCAGATGATCTACCATGCTTCTTCAGTGATCAGGGGGGTGGAACGTTCCCTGGTGGTAGTAGACCTCCCCTTCGGCACCTACCAGGGCAATTCCAAGGAAGCGCTGGCATCGGCCATCCGCATTATGAAAGAAACCGGCGCCCATGCCGTAAAGCTGGAGGGTGGTGAAGAGATCGTTGAGTCGATCAAACGTATCCTTGCTGCCGGTATTCCTGTGATGGGACACCTCGGATTAACTCCTCAGTCTATTTATAAGTTCGGCACGTATACGGTGCGGGCCAAAGAAGAAGCCGAAGCCAATAAGCTGCGCAGCGATGCCAAACTGCTGCAGGAGTCCGGCTGCTTTGCCATGGTGCTGGAAAAGATCCCTGCCCAGCTGGCCAAAGAAGTATCGGAAAGCATTGCCATTCCTACGATCGGCATCGGCGCCGGCAGGCATTGCGACGGGCAGGTGCTGGTGATGCACGACCTGCTTGGTATTAATACCGAATTCAAGCCCCGTTTCCTGCGTCAATACCTCAACCTGCATGAACAGGTAACCGGTGCGGTGAAGCATTATATCAAGGATGTGAAAGACAGGGATTTTCCCAATGAGCAGGAGCAATATTAGGAGAACCGGCAGTCGGCAGTGCGTTTGCTTCGCAAGCAGATTTCTCGCCCTGTATACACGCTGAACAGGCAAGGACGTATGGCAGGGCTCGAAATGACAATTAAGAAAGGGGCGTTTCACCCTTGCGGGTTCATGACAACTAAGAGGGGGCTCATGGCTTTGTCGGTTAAATGCGTTAAATTACAATATAACCAACAAGACTTTTTATGAGAAAACCGCTCCTGTTGCTGGCGCTGATCGCCAGTTCTTACCTGCTATACGCACAGCAAACTGTTTCCGGAACTATTAAAGACGCCAAGACCAAAGAGCCCCTCCCGGGCGCCTCCATCACGATCAAAGGAACCAACCAGGGAACCACTTCCTCCGCTACCGGCACTTTCACCATCAGTATTCAAAAAGGAGATATACTTGTTGTCCGCTACATCGGTTATGCCGTTTCTGAAGTAACGGTGGGCGACCAGGCAACACTGGCTATCGAACTATCGCCCCAATCGGGCAACCTGCAGGAGATAACGATCGTGGGCAGCCGCCGGCTGGGCCGCACCGCCACCGAAACGCCGGTACCCATTGACGTGATCGATATTAAAAGCATTGCCCGTCAAACCGGCCGGTTCGATGTGAATAATATGCTGCAGTTTGCCACCCCCTCTTTCAATGCCAATAAGCAATCGGGCTCCGACGGCGCCGACCATATTGACCCGGCCACGATCCGTGGCCTCGGCCCTGACCAGACCCTGGTACTGATCAACGGGAAAAGAAGGCATCAATCGTCGCTCATCAACCTCTTTGGCACGAGGGGCCGCGGTAATACGGGCACCGACCTGAACGCCATCCCTGCTGCCGCCATTGAACGGGTGGAAGTACTGCGCGATGGCGCCTCTGCCCAATATGGCTCTGATGCCATTGCCGGCGTGGTGAACGTGATCCTGAAGTCGTCCGTGAATGAATTCTCTGCCAATATCAATACGGGGGTATATGATGCCAAGAAGTACCGCCGCGACCGGAATTATGATGGGGAGAGCTTCCAGCTCAATGCCAATTATGGTACCCGCATCGGTGAGAAAGGGTTTATCAATTTCACCGCCGATTACCTCACGAATGCCAAGACCAACCGGGTGCCGCCTCCCGGCGCCGTTACGTATCGCCGTGAGTTTGGCGATGCTTCTGCTGAAAACTACAGCGCCCTCTTCAATAGTGAGATACCTGTTTCGGAAAATACTTCCGTGTATGCTTTCGGGGGCTATACCCATCGCTTTACGGATGCCTATGCCTGGTCGCGCGACCCGGATGATGACCGGAATGTGAAGGAGATCTATCCCAATGGATTTGACCCGCGTATTCAATCGGCTATTGATGATAATTCCATTTCCGTAGGCGTACGCACGGTACACAACGGCTGGAATATTGACCTGAATAATACGTACGGCAAGAATAAGATGCACTATTATGTGGATGGCACGCTGAATGCTACCCTGCTGGCCAAGTCGCCCACACATTTCGATGCCGGTGGCTTCTGGTTCTCCCAGAATACCACGGGCATTACTTTCTCCAAACCTTTTGATGTGGCCGAAGGCCTCAACGTAGCGTTCGGCGCTGAATACCGCACCGACCGCTATGCTATTTTCGCCGGCGAAGAAGGCTCCTGGCAAAATTATGGCGTGATCGATACCCTGATCGATAACCGGATCGTGAAGTATGATGTGTTGCAAAGGCCGGCCGGCTCACAGGGCTTCCCCGGTTTCCAGCCCAGGAATGAAGTGAATGCCAGTCGCACCAATTTTGGCAGTTATGCAGATGTGGAACTGGATGTGACGAAGGCCTTATTGGTGTCAGGCGCTGTGCGCTATGAAAAGTACAGCGATTTTGGCGGCACCCTGAATGGTAAGCTGGCCACCCGCATCAAGGTAGCGCCCGGCTTTAACCTGCGCGCTTCCGTGAGCACCGGCTTCCGCGCGCCTTCCCTGCAACAGACTTATTTCAATACGATCTATACCAATTTTGAACAAGGCGTGCCCATTGAGATCCTGCTGGCCAATAACCTCAGCACAGTGACCCGCACACTGGGTATACCGCCACTCACCGAAGAGAAGTCGGTGAACCTGAGCGCCGGTTTCACGGCCAAACCCGTGAACGGCCTTACGATCACGGTAGACGGTTACCTGATCAATGTGAAAGACCGCATTGTACTGACCGGCACGTTCGACCAGGATGATCCTGATATCGGCTCCGACCTGGCCGCCCTGAATGTAGGCGCCGCCAATTTCTTTACAAATGCGATTGACTCGCGCAATATCGGCCTGGATGTGATCGTCACGCACAGCGCGCCGCTGGGCGATGGCCGGTTGAATACTTCCTTCGCCGCCAATTTTAATAAGCTAACTATTGAAGACATTCATACGAGTCCCAAGTTGGTGGGCAAGGAAGAGAATTACCTCAGCGCGCGGGAACGCTCTTTCATTATCGCTTCTGCGCCCAAAAGCAAGATGAACCTTACGGTGGATTATAGCACCAACAAGTTCAGCGCTACTGCCCGCCTGGTACGTTTTGGTGAAGTGACCCTGCTGGGCTATGATGACCTGCCCAATGTGTATGACCCGAAGATCACAACCGACCTGACGGTGGGTTATCGTTTTTCGAGGAATGTGGGCCTTTATGTGGGTGTGGACAACCTGTTTAATGTATACCCCGATGAGCAGGACCAGGAGAATACGGAAGAAGGCGGGCTGTGGGATTCGGTGCAGATGAATTTTGGGGGACGGCATTATTTTGCGCGGTTGAGTTTTACATTTTGATAACACTCGCTCGCCTCCGGCGAGTGAGGCTATTGGCAAGCCTCCGGCTTGCAAGAACAAGCCGGAGGCTTGTAAATACCCCTCACCAGCGGGACGCTGGCGAGTGAATACAGATTCCGTACTTTTGCCGTCTTAACAAAAGAACGTATGGATTTTCTTGCTTCGCTCAAAATACAAGGTAATAATGCCGGGGTGTCTACCGGCGCCACCTGGATCAATAGCTCCGGAAAGGCTATTGAATCTTATTCTCCGGTAGATGGGAAACTGATTGGCACGGTGCAAACTGCTGACGCTGCCAGTTATGAAGCCGTTATTGCCAAGGCACAGGAAGCGTTCCTGGCCTGGCGGCAATGGCCTGCCCCCAAGAGAGGCGAGATCGTGCGCCAGATCGGGGAAGCCCTCCGGCAATATAAAGAGCCGCTGGGCAAACTGGTGTCTTATGAAATGGGCAAGAGCCTGCAGGAGGGTTATGGAGAAGTACAGGAGATGATCGATATCTGTGATTTCGCCGTAGGACTCTCCCGCCAGTTGCATGGCCTCACGATGCACAGTGAGCGCCCGGCCCACCGCATGTATGAGCAATGGCATCCACTGGGTATTGTGGGCATTATTTCCGCCTTCAATTTCCCCGTAGCCGTGTGGAGCTGGAATACGATGCTGGCCTGGGTATGCGGCAATGTATGCGTGTGGAAGCCTTCTGAAAAGACACCGTTGTGCGCGGTAGCCTGTCAGCATATTGTAGCCGAAGTATTCGCTAAAAATAATGTACCGGAAGGTGTGTGCGGACTGATCGTGGGTAACCGCGATGCCGGGGAATGGATGGCCGCCGATACCCGCATACCACTGGTATCTGCCACCGGCTCCACCCGTATGGGCAAGGCCGTAGGGGCTGCCGTAGGCGCGCGCCTTGGGAAGGCCCTGCTGGAACTGGGCGGTAATAATGCGATTATTATTTCCAAAGATGCCGACCTGGACATTGCCGTCCGGGGCGCTATTTTCGGGGCGGTAGGTACTGCCGGGCAACGCTGCACTACTACCCGCCGCCTGATCATCCAGGAAGACGTATACGATACGGTCAAGAATAAACTGGTGGGCGCCTACCAACAACTGAGCATCGGCGACCCGCTGGATGAGAAGAACCATGTAGGTCCGCTGATTGATAAAGACGCTGTGCGCCTCTACTCAGCCTCCATTGAAGCCTGTAAGAAAGAAGGCGGCCAATTCATTGTGGAAGGCGGCGTACTGGAAGGGAATGGTTATGAAAGCGGTTGTTATGTGAAACCCTGTATTGCCGAAGCGCAACCGGGTTTTGCCATTGTGCAGCATGAAACGTTTGCCCCCATTTTGTACCTGCTGAAGTATAAGACGCTCCATGAAGCCATTGCTATCCAGAACGGGGTGCCCCAGGGGCTTTCCTCCGCTATTATGACCCTCAACCTGCGGGAGGCGGAACAGTTCCTTTCGGCTGCCGGCAGCGATTGCGGCATCGCCAATGTGAATATCGGCACTTCCGGCGCTGAGATCGGCGGCGCTTTTGGCGGGGAGAAAGAAACCGGCGGTGGACGCGAAAGCGGCAGCGATGCGTGGAAGGCGTATATGCGGAGGCAGACGAATACGATCAATTATTCGGCTCAATTGCCACTGGCACAGGGGATTAAGTTTGATTTGTAGATAGCGAGTGGTAAATGGCGAGTGGCGAGTGGGCTTTTGCTTGGATAGCCCGGATCGGAAGCCGCAGAGTCCCCTTCGGGAGACTCTGCGGGGAATATAAGTGGTAAATGGCGAGTGGGCTTTTGCTTCGATAGCAGCAAAGCCAGAGGCTTTGAAATAGGCGTCACCAGCCAGAGGCTGGCGACTGGATACTTTTCCCCTATACTTTTTTGTCGTCCAATTCGTTAATAGTTGTTGGAAATCTAATGTCGTTTATGAAAAAATTGATTACGCTGCTGTGCTTACTGGTGGTTGCGGGTACTGGTTTTGCCCAACTCAGGGTGGCTATCCTGGGCGGCCCCCACTCCTCCTCGGTGAAAGAAACCAATAGTTTGCCCGGGTGGACAACCGATGTAGAACCCTTCTACGCCAACCGGGGCGGTTTTAATGCCGGTTTCCTGGCAGAGATTCCCCTCGACGCCTCCGGCCGGTTATATCTTCAGCCAGGACTTTTCTATATGTCGAAGGGCCGGAAATACCAGCGGTTCAATGATACCACAGTGATCCAGACCGACACGCTTTCCGTGAAATCGAATTTCTTTACGAATTATATTGATCTTCCCCTGAACCTGACCTTAAAGCTGCCCCTGGGCAAGAAAAGCAAGTTCTTTTTGAGCGCAGGCCCTTATATCAGTTTGTTTTACAATGGCAAAAGCAGCCAGGAAACGGTGGTAGCCGTTGGGGATTCTGTCCTTAAGTTTGATAAAACAGAAGATGATCTCGAGGTGGGTAAAGCCACAAATAAGGCCAAAACCTTCGATTATGGCATTAATGGCCGCGCCGGTTTTGAGCTGGGCGGTGTGATCCTCTCCGGCTTTTTCAGCCAGGGACTGGGGAATTTCTTCCAGCCCGATTATGACGCCACGTTTAAACACAAAGTGATTGGCGCTTCGGTAGGCTTCTGGCTCAATAAAGGTCCCGCCCTGGCCCCCAAAAAGCCCAAAGACAGGGATAAAGATGGTATTCCCGATGCAGAAGATGGCTGCCCCACCCTGCCCGGTACCGCCCTTTCCAAAGGCTGCCCGGATAAAGATGGGGATGGAATTCCCGATAATGTAGACAAGTGTGCCGATGTGGCCGGTGTAGTCGCCTATAAGGGCTGCCCCATCCCCGATACGGATAAAGACGGTGTGAATGATCCCGACGATAAATGTCCGAATGAAGCAGGCCCTGCCTCCAATAATGGTTGTCCGCTGCCCAAACCTGAACCGGACACCGATGGAGATGGTGTGATCGACTCGGCAGACAAATGTCCCACCGAATCGGGTAAACGTGAAAATAATGGCTGCCCGGTGCCGCCTGTTATCCAGCAGGAAGTGATCGAAAAGGTGAATTATGCCGCCCGCAATATCCTCTTTACGAAGGGAAGCGATAAGCTGGCCGCCAGCTCTTACAAAGCGCTGGACGAGGTAACCGCCATCCTGCAGAAAGAACCTTCCCTGCGCCTGGTGATTGACGGCTATACCGATAATACGGGACAAGCCGCCACCAACCTGCTACTGTCGCAAAAACGCGCCGATGCGGTGCAAAAATACCTGACCGATAAGGGTATAGCGGCCAGCCGGTTGAACGCCACAGGCCATGGACAGGCCAACCCCATTGCCCCCAATACGACCGAAGACGGGCGCAATAAGAACCGGCGGGTGGAACTGAAACTGGAAAGGCAATAAACTCCTTACGAAGTATTCATAGGGCCACTCATGTAATCTTATCGCATGAGTGGCCTTCTTTTTATATTTTGGAAACCTGGCCGGGAAGTTTCGGGTTTCGGGTTTGGGGTTTCGGGTTCTTTGGTGCGGCGGGCTGATGAAAGGCAACCTGACTTAGCGCCAGGCAGGAGAAAACGGGCTGGCTTTTTCCAAATATTAACGTTAATGAATAGTAAAAAAGAAGATATTTGCGGCTTTGCAACAAACGTATCGTGTTACAAAAACATCTGAGAGTAAGTAAATCAATGACAATGATCAAACCGGTAAAAGTTACAGGGCTGGCTGTCGCCCTTGTGTTGACAGGATTTATCGCGCAGGCGCAACAGGATGAGCATGCACAATCCGACGAATTACCCAAAGGCTGGCATTTGCTGGACAAAGCCAAAGACGGTTATTATGGCATCAGTGTAGATAAAGCCTATGAATTCATCAAGCTGAAGAAGCTGAAAGGAAAAACAGTGGTGGTCGCCGTTATTGACTCCGGCGTTGATACCCTGCATGAAGACCTGAAAGAAGTGCTGTGGAAGAATCCCAAAGAGATCCCCGGCAATGGCATCGATGATGATGGCAATGGCTATGTAGACGATGTGTATGGCTGGAATTTTATCGGTAATAAAGACGGCCGCAACCTGAAGCAGGACTCTTATGAAGGCGCCCGTGTATACCACCTGCTGAAACCCAAATACGATGGCAAAATGATCAATCCCGCCACGCTGAAAGGCGATGAGCTGGAAGAATATAATATGTGGGTGAAAGCCAAGGCCCGGATCGAAGGCCATAACGGAGAACCACAACTCGACCTCTATATGCTGAAACGCCTGCTGAAAGGCGCCAAGCAAGGCGACAGTATTTTGCAGGTGGCCCTGAAGAAGGGTACGTATACCGGTAATGACCTTGATACGATGAGCACCGCCACCGAAGTAGATAAGGCTGCCCGTGCCAATATCCTGTACCTGTTCCGCGCCAACCAGCGCATGGACCAGACGAATAAAGAACTGATCGGCGATTTCGATGAGTTCGTAGCCGGTGAAGAAAAGAAGGCAGAAGCCAAGGATAAGGTACCCCCTCCTTACCGCGCCGAAGTGGTAGGCGATAATGAAAATGATATTACCGACAAGTATTACGGCAACAACGATGTGATGGCCTCTACCCCCTTCCACGGTACCCACGTAGCCGGTATTATCGGCGCCGTGCGCAATAATGGCAAGGGCATGGACGGCGTGGCCGATAATGTAAAGATCATGATGATCCGCGCCGTGCCCGACGGCGATGAGCACGATAAAGATATTGCCCTGGCTATCCGCTATGCGGTAGACAATGGCGCCAAGGTGATCAATATGAGCTTTGGCAAGGATTTCTCTCCCCAGAAGAAATGGGTGGATGAAGCCGTTCGCTATGCCGACAGCAAGGGCGTATTGCTGGTACACGCTGCCGGTAATGACGCCAAGAATGTAGACACTGCCGATAATTTCCCCAACCCGGTATACCGGGGCGTGAAAGGCAAGGCTACGAACTGGATCACGGTAGGCGCCAGCGGCGACCCCAAAGCAGGTGGCATTACCGCTTCCTTCTCCAATTATGGCAAGAAAGAAGTAGACGTATTCGCCCCCGGCGTACGCATCTATTCCACGATCCCCGGCACCACTACGTATGGCAACGCCCAGGGTACCAGCATGGCCTCCCCGGTAGTAGCCGGCGCCGCCGCTTTCCTGCTGGAATATTTCCCCTACCTCACCCCCGAGCAAGTGAAGTACTGCCTGGAGAAATCGGCGCAGTCGCCCGGCGAGAAGGTGAATAAGCCTGGTACAGATGATGAAGTGAACCTGTCGGATATCAGTAAGACCGGTGGGGTGATCAATGTGTATGAGGCGGCTAAGATCGCGGCTACGTTGCAGCCGAAGACAGTGGTGAAGAAGAAGGCGGCGAAGCCTGTGTTGCAGAACAAGAAGGGATAAAGCAATTCATTAAATTTATTAGAAGCGTCTGTCTGATAAGACAGGCGCTTTTTATTTGCTTTTGCTTTGTTTTTTCTTTTGCTTTGTTCGCACTGCGTGCGGGGCTTTTTCTGTTCTTTTTTCTTGACAAAAAAGAACCAAAAAGTCAAGGCAAACCCGAATGCCTCCGGCCGGTTTGCCACCCACGCCACCCCAGGTATTACTTTGCTGACTAATTGCTGGCTTTTATGCTTTGGAATGGATGGTTGTTGGTAAAGGGCTGGTACTTTTTGATTCCTCCTATGCTGGGGTTCTTGATTGTTGGTATCTTCTTGCTTTTACTCGTTGGCTTTTTTACTCACTACACACTAATCACTGGCTTTGGGGCTGCGGCCTGTTAGGGGCCTTTCCATATGTCAACACTTTTTAATAGCTTTAGCTAAATAACCTGCTTATGATCAGCCGGAAGGAAGTTGCCACTACGGTGCCTGAATCTTTTAAACGATATGTGAATGCCATCTCCGAGAACAATCTGGAAGAAGCCCTGCGGAAGAATACCAGGCGTTTCCGCAAGCTACTAAAGAATATTCCCAAGAAGAAGATCAATTATGCCTATGCCGAAGGCAAGTGGTCGCTCAAGGAAATGTTGCAGCACATCGTAGATGCCGAAAGGGTGTTCACCTTCCGCGCCCTGCATTTTGCCCGCAAAGACGGCGCACCCCTGCCCGGCTTCGATGAGAATGTATGGGCCATTACCGCCAAGGCGCCCAAACGTAGCTGGAGCGACCTGGTAGATGAGTTCCTCGCCCTGCGCGCCGCCAATGAACTGTTCTTTACCGCCCTCGATGAAGACCAGTTGCTGGCCACCGGTACTGCCAATAACAATCAAATCAGCGTGGCCGGTCTCGGCTTTGTATGTGCCGGCCATGTGGCGCATCATATGAATATTATTAAGGAACGTTACTTAGGAGAGTATCCACCGCTCAAGCCGGTGCGGAAGAAGAAACGGCAGGCGTGAGCTTGTCACTTTCTTTGCCTTTGGAGTGGATGCCTGTTGGTAAGAGGCTGCTACTTTTTGATTCCTCCTATGCCGGGGTTCATGATTACTTGTATCTTCTTGTTTTTCCTTTGCCTTTAATCGATGATGAATAGCGAGCTTACTGCTGGATGCTTTTCGTGAACCAGGCGTATAGTTCCTTCAACTCGCCATGGGCTTCCAGTAGTTCGAGGTGTTTCTGAATGGTCGGTGTGTCGTGCCGTATGGCAGGGCCGGTCTGTGCATCGCGAGGCGACAGGTATTGCAATCGCTCTGCTACTTCCTTTATCAATGGATGCAATAGTTGAAAGCTAGCTCTCTCCGCTGCACAATACTGCGCCGCCAATGTATACAAGTGATTGGTAAAGTTGCTCACCATGACCGCTGCTACATGTAATTTCAGACGCTGTTCATCACTGGCCACCTGCACCTGCGGGGAAAGGCTGTTGGCTACAGTCTGCAGCAGGGAAAGATCTTCTTCCGTATTGGCATTGATGAGCAAAGGGATCACGGGCAATTGGGGCATTTCTTTGCGTAAGCTTTGTAAAGGATATAAGATGCCATACCGTGCACTTACTGGTTTCAGCACTTCTGCGGATACGGATCCAGCTGTATGTACTACCAGTTTATCCTTTACGGGCAGAGAAGCTGCTACTGCGGCAATCGCCGCATCTGCCACGGCAATGAGGTAGAGGTCTGCACTGGTGTCCAGTTCTTCCATACGGGTGGTATAGCCGGCCTGTAACTGCGCTGCCAATGTTCTTGCGTGTGTGGCTGCACGTCCGTACACCTGTACCACTTCATGGCCTGCTGCCGTGATGGTACGGCCCAGAACCGTTGCTACATTGCCTGTGCCGATGATGACGATGCGCATGATCTTGATTTGGGACGCAAGCTAAGGAAAACTTATTCTATCTTGCCTTCCCATGAAGTTTGCACAGCAACTGGTTGTTAATTATCTCCGGGCGAGGCTCAATATGATTTCTCTGGTCTCTCCGAGGCGGGCAGCGGTGAAGGCCTTCGAATTGTTCTGCACGCCGCTGCGCCGGTCGCGCAAACAACCCCCTGCCATTTTCGACCAGGGCGAAGCATTGTCCTTCACGCTGGAAGGAATTACCATCCGCGGGCACCGCTGGAACCATCCGCAGCCCCGGAAAGCACTGATCGTTCATGGCTTTGAATCTTCCTCCAAAAATTTCGACCGCTATATTACGCCTCTTATCCGCAAGGGATACGAAGTACTCGCCTTTGACGCACCTGCCCATGGTAACTCCGGCGGCAAACAGATCAACCTGCCTTTGTATGTACGCACCCTGCAGGAGATTAACCAGCGATACGGTCCTATACAAAGTTTTATGGCGCACTCCTTCGGCGGACTGGCCCTCGTACATTTTATCGAAACCATCCCGCATACAGCCGACACCCGCGTAGCCCTGATTGCCCCTGCTACCGAGACCACTTCGGCCATTGACTCTTTTTTCCGGTTCCTCGATCTACGCCCCACAGTACGAACCGCCTTTGATCAACTCATCTTTGACCTGTCGGGCGTATGGCCTGCTCATTTTTCTATCCGCCGCGCCATGCAGCAAGTGCAGGCCCAGGTATTGTGGCTGCATGATGAGCAGGATGAGCTGACGCCGCTGGCGGATGCGCTGAAAGTGCGTGATGATCAGCATCCGCAGGTTTCGTTTGTGATTACACAAGGGTTGGGCCATAGAGCGATCTACCGTGATAACAAAGTGGTGAAACAGGTCATAGAATTCTTGTAGTACAAACAAAGAAAGTGACCAATCTTATCCAAAGATCATATGATTTTAACGTTCATGTATTTCGGAGGGCAGGGGTTTGGAGAAAAATTCTATATTGATGACGGATTCGTCAACGATTAATTTTTTTATTATTTGAACCAGATCTCACGGAGAAAATTCCTGCTGCATACCGGCCGGCTGGCGGGTGGCGCCTACCCGGCCATGATGGCACTGGGCCTGTTGCCCGAAGCGCCGGCCCCCGATTTCCAACTGCCGGGCACCGCCAAAGGCGAACATATTGTTATCCTCGGGGCCGGACTGGCGGGACTCACCGCCGCCTACGAACTGCAACAACTGGGCTACCGCTGCACCATTCTTGAAGCCCGCAACCGGGCAGGCGGCCGCTGCTGGAGCGTACGCAAAGGATCGACCCATACAGAAACCGGTCAACCGGAACAAAAAGCCGCCTTTGATGAAGGCCTTTATTTCAATGCCGGTCCCTCCCGCATTCCCCATCACCACGCGATTACTTTACATTACTGCAAGGCGCTGAACGTGCCCCTGCAGGTGTATAATAATGTGAATGAGTCGGCGTATTATTTCAGTGAAGGCAAGGGTCCACTGAGCAACAAGAAGGTGCGGGTGCGGGAAGTGCACAATGATGTACGTGGCCATATCGCGGAGCTGCTGGCCAAAGCCGTTGACAGTAAACAGGTGGATACCGCCCTCACGAAGGAAGACGCCCAGAAGGTGGTGGAGTACCTGCGCGCAGAAGGCGGACTGGACCTCGACAAGCTGTATAAAGCCTCCGCCCGCCGCGGTTATGTGGAAGCGCCGGGCTATGGGGAGAAAGCCGGCCGCATCGGCGAGCCGCATACCCTGGCCGCTATTATCAGTTCGGGCCTGCTGGACCCCGATTTCTATAATGTGGCGGAATATACGTACGAGCTACAGACTCCCCTATTCCAGGCTGTGGGTGGCATGGACATGATCGCCAAAGCCCTGGAAAAGAAACTGGTTACCCCTGTACAGTTCCATGCAGCCGTGACTACGATCCGCAATACCGAGCAAGGCGTACAGATCCATTATACGACACCGGCCGGCAATAAAAGTATTAGCGGCGACCTGTGCATCTGCACCCTGCCCCTGCCGGTATTGAGCAATATCGACCATAATTTCTCTTCCCCCGTGAGCCGCGCGATTGACTATGCTCATTATATCCAAACCGGTAAGATCGGGCTGCAGTTCAAACGCCGCTTCTGGGAAGAAGATGAACATATTTATGGCGGCATCACGCATACGAATAATGAGCTGACACAGATATTTTATCCTTCCCATGATTATCTCGGGAAGAAAGGCGTACTGATCGGGTATTATAATTTCAATGAGAAAGCGCGCATCGTAGGCGAGCTATCCTTTGCCAAACGCCAGGAACTGGCGCTGCAGAAAGGACGCCTGATCCATCCGCAATATGACCCCGAATTTGAGCAAGGGTTTTCGGTGAGTTGGCATAAGACCCAATTCAACCTGGGTGGCTGGGCCGTTTATACCGGCGAAGCGCGCACCACCCACTATAAGGCTTTGCTGGCGCCGGATAAAAACGTATATTTTGCCGGAGAGCATACGACGTACCTGAACTCGTGGATGGCCGGGGCTTTTGAATCGGCGAGGGTGGCTGCCACCGCTGTTCATGGGAGACTATCGGAACAAAGACTACAGTATAAGTAAACAAAACTAACTACTATGCCTACTACAATTAACCGCCGGCAACTGCTCAAGACCGGCGCCCTGCTCACCGGTGGACTTGGCCTGCTTCCTGCTTTTGTACACAAGGCCCTGGCCCATCCGCCCGCTGAAGTATTCGACCCGCTGCGCACCTGGGAAACCGATGAATCGGTGATCCTTTCCGCCCCGCCGGATATCAAGGCCCGGCTTGGCGCCAATGAAAACCCCTTCGGCCCTTCGCCCAAAGCCAAGAAAGCCATCCAGGACACCATCGGCGATAGTTACCGCTATCCTTTTATGTACAGTCGCGAGCTGGTGACCAAGATCGCTACTTTTGAAGGCATACAACCCATGCAGATCCTGCTGGGCGCCGGCTCCTCTCCCCTGCTGCTGGCCGCGGCCCTGTATTACAGCAAGGACGGCGGCAATATTGTTACCGGCGACCCTTCTTACGAAGACCTGCCCGAGAAAGCCCAGCAATTCAAAGCTACGATCATCAAGGTGCCGCTGACGGCTGATTATAAACTGGACCTGACCGCCATGGAGAAAGCCATTACGGCTGATACCAAACTAGTGTATATCTGCAATCCTAATAACCCCACCGCCACCGCGCTGGATACCGCCGCACTGAAAGCATTCTGTGAACGCGTATCGGCCAAGGTACCCATCTTCATTGATGAAGCGTATATTGATTACCTGGATGATCCCAAAGGCGCTTCGATGATGGAGTGTGTACGCAAGGGACAGAACGTGATCATTGCCCGCACTTTTTCCAAGCTGTATGGCTTTGCCGGATTGCGGGTAGGTTATGCGGTAGGGCCAGCCTCCGTTATCCGGTCTATGAACCAATATACGAATGCGGGCATGTGCCTCTCCTCCACTTCGATCCAGGCAGCGAACGCCTGCTATAACGATACGGAGTACCTGAACGATGCCAAGGCCAAGACGATGGCGTCTAAAAAGTTCCTGTATGAGGTGCTGGAAAAAGAAGGTTATACGTGGATCCCTTCGGCGGCTAATTTTGTGATGTTCCCGCTTAAGATGGAGGCGCCCAAGTTTGGCATGGAGATGATGAAGCGTGGGGTGATGATCCGCACCTGGCGATTTGCGGGGAAGGATTGGTGCAGGATCAGTTTGGGGACCATGGAGGAGATGGAGGTGTTTGCGAAGGCGTTTAAAGAAATATCGTGAATCGGCAGTCGGCAATGCGTTTGCTTCGATAATTTTCTTTTGCTTTGTTCGCGCTGCGCGCGGGGCTTTTTCTGTTCTTTTTTCTTGACAAAAAAGAACCAAAAAGTCAAGGCAAACCCGAATGCCTCCGGCCGGTTTGCCACCCACGCCACCCCAGGTGGTACTTTGCTTACTAATTACAGGCTTTTATGCTTTGAGGGTGGATGATTATTGGTAAGAGGCTCACTTTTGGGGGTTCCTACTATGCTGGGGTTCATGATTATTTGTTACTCACTGCTTACCACTGTTCACCGGCTTTTTACTTTGGAAATGACAGAACAAGATTAACTTATCAATATTTCAACACGATGAAGAAGCTTATTTCATTTGTAACGTTATCAATGATTGTCCTGGTTGATTATGCGCAGGAGAAGCCGGTGCGGAGCCTTACGCTGGAAGAGTATGAGAAGGCCAAGACGTTTGCGGTGAAGGACCTGGACAATGATACGTATGTGAAGTTTGAGAATACTTATGTACTGGACCGCTATGAGAGTCGCAAGCCTTATTTTGTGACCGGCGATGACGGCAAGAAGAAACGCATTGATATTTATAAACTACTGGCCAAAGAAGGTATGCAGGACCTGGGCATCCTCATTTTTTATACCAATGAGCAAGGGACGCTCTATAAAGCCTGTATGCCCCACTTTACGGCCGATAGCAAGGTATGGGGAAAGTATTTTGAAGATATCCATGCGATTGATAAGCAGGAAGCCAATTTCGTGCTGAAGCTGTCGTATGTGCTGTCGAAGGAGTTTGGCTTCCAACTGTACAAGGCAGCCAACCAGGGGAAGGACCTCAGCAAGGAATCGGCCACGTATGGCAATGATATTTGTTTCCCGGGCACGATGCAGGTAAGCATGGCCGGCGGCGGCACGAAGGCACTTGCCGCTATCCGTCCCGGTGACCGCATCCTCACCGTAGACCCGGCCACGCAACAAACGCAGGTGGTTACGGTGAAGGAGCTGACCAGTCATACCCCCAAGAACTATGCGATCACCCGGCTGCGTTTGTTGGCTGCTACCGAAAAGGTTACTGCGGCCGGTACGGAAGTGTTGCTGCTTGGTAAAACGGTGCAGGCTACCCCCAACCATCCTGTGCTGACCACCAACGGGCAAAAGAAGATGGGGGAACTTGTTACCGGTGATGAGATCCTTTGCCAGGACCAAGCGACCGGGCGCTACCAGGCTTTCCAGGTGTGGCATAAAACGGAATCGGCCGGTGGATGGCAGCCGGTGTATAATATTGTGGCTGATGGGGGGAGTACGTTTATGATGAATGGGGTGATGGTGTTGCAGAAGTAGCTTCGAGCTACGAGCTTTGAGCTTCGAGCTGCGTTTGCTTTGCAGGCACAAGCGAAGAAGTTTTTGCTGACGGCTGCGGGGTTGTTGTTGTGTTTCGTTTAGGCTCAAGGCGTTAGGAGCCATTTGACTTTATAAAAAAACTGCTGATTGCATAACTTTTTGTGCTAATCCGACAAATCATATAGACTAATTTGCATACAGGTTCAGGATTTCTTACGACCTGGCAGTATGATGTTTCAATTTGATACGATCTTCTATTACGTGCATTCTCACCTTTTGTAGTTAACAGTAGCAGCTAACGGTAGCCGTACCGCGACGTCCCTCTATGTCGTCAGGTGCTATCCCATTGTCTGTACACTGATACGGAAACAGCTTTACGATTATGACATTGAAGGCTTAATGGTTTAATGGCATAGCTGTGCACGATGCAGCAGCTATCCCTGGATTAATTACCCATTGCTGTCCGTGGCACAGGACGGCAATGGTGGATCCAGGGTGGAAGCCCGCTTCGCGGGCTCAGGGTGACATTGTTCAAGATGAATAAACAAACTTATAATCCATTTATAATCCATATCAGTTGATGCCCTACCCTACCTGTGAGAATCCATTTCATCAATTAAACCTTTTGCTATGCAAGTTCAACTTACAGAAGCCGACATTGAACGACTGACGCTTGTGCGCGACACTATCCTAAAGAACCTGCGTTATCATTACACGATCCCGGCACTGGCCCAGACAGCCGGCATTAACGAGTTCAAACTGAAAACAGGTTTTAAAGCCCTGTACGGACAGCCCGTTTTTGATTTCCTTACCGAACACCGGATGAAGATGGCCATGGAGCTGATGGAAACGAACAATTATTCCATCGGGGAGATCGCCCACCGCTGTGGCTATAACCACCCTACGAATTTCTGTGCGGCCTTCCGGCGCCGCTATAAGATCCGGCCCTCAGACTACCGGAAGAATATACCCGATCATGTACGCAGCGCTATTTAGCGGTTGCGGCCCTGTTCAACCGGAAGGCATTTGCCTGCAACCCCGACCCACCCGATTACGCAATGATTCATATCCCTGGGCCTTATGGCCCGGGGACTTTGTTACGAGGCTAAAATTTCCGTGCACCTTTATAGTTTATCCTGTTCGCATCATTGCCCTATTTTAACTTCATAGTACCCAACAACCCGATGCCCGAAACTTTATGTACGGTATCCCAACATCCGGGCGGCTGGATGCCGGGCCTGGGCGTCAAAACAACCAATTGCCGGCCATGCTCCGGTGAGGCAGTGTTGAAGCGTGAAGCCTGTCGAAGGGTGAGCCACCCTTTGCCGGTGACCCACGCTTTGACAGGCGAGGCGATCTTGTTCCAGCCCCCGGATCTATTGTTGTACCATTTTATTATGTCAGTATGAAACGTGCCATTGTTGTAGAGATCATTGCTTTTTTGTTTGTGGTCCTGTTCCTGTATACCGGTATCAGCAAGCTGATGGACTATGGTGTTTTCCGGGAACAGTTGGCCGAATCACCTATCCTGAAACCCGTGGCGCCGGTAGTGGCTATCGGGCTGCCCATCCTGGAGTTTGTACTGGCGGCGATGCTGATCATTCCCAAGTGGCGGCTGAAAGGCTTTTACGCCTCTACAGCCCTGATGATCGCTTTTACGCTTTATATTATTGCGCTGATGTTATGGGCCGATCACCTGCCCTGCAGTTGCGGTGGTGTGCTGGCGCAGTTGAGCTGGGGCGAACATATTGTTTTCAACAGCGTGTTTATCGTGCTGGGGATTGTGGGGATCATCCTGGAGCGAAAGATACGGCGCGGCCATCCTCCGGCCATGCCTACCGTGATGCAGTAACCCGGCTTCTATCGTGCCTATAAACCTTTCTTATGATACGATTAAAAGACAAAGACATGGTCAAACTGGCCAAGGCGGAAGCATTGATCATCCGCTCGCTCGACAAGCATTATACGATCGTAGAAATTGCCCGGATGGTGCAAATGCCGGAGAAGCGCTTGAAGTGGGCCTTTAAACATACGTATGGCATGGGCATTTATACTTACCTGAAAACGCAGCGGCTGCTGCGGGCCAAGGTACTGATGCTGGAAAGAAAGCGCGTGCACGAGATTATCCAGGAGATCGGCTATTCCAGTCAAAGTAATTTCAGTAAGGCGTTTACTAAGACGTTTAAGGAAAGGCCTTCGGAGTGGAGGAAGAGCCAGTTGGCGAAGACGGCATAAACTTGCCTTGCCGGCGGTTTTGCTTTTGCTTTTGCTTTTGCTTTGTTCCCGCTGCGCGGGAGGCTTTTTCTGTTCTTTTGCCTTGATGCAAAAGAACCAAAAAATCAAGTCAGGCCCGATCCCTCCGGGCGGCCTGACTGGCCAGCGCCACCCCAGGTACTACTTTGCTGACTAATTATTGGCTTTTATACTTTGGGGTGGATGACTATTGGTAAAAAAACCGCTTGGGGGGATTCCTCCTATGCCGGGGTTACTGATTTTTTGTACCTCCCTGGTATTACTCACTGGTTGTGGATGCCTGTTGGTAAGAAGCCGGTGCTTTTTGGTTCCTCCTATGCCGGGGTTATTGATTACTGGTATCTTCTTATAGCAGGCTTGCTTTTATGGCGTGCTTCTGCATTTATATTTTTATGCGAAGTACGTTTACTGAATAGGGTGTCAGGGTTATTACTCCTTTGTTTTTTATTTCAACGGTGGTTACGGCGGGGGTTACTGCTTCGGGTTGGCCGAGGGTGTTGATGGCATTGGGTGCAGGGCCTTTTAGTACGGCGAGCGTTCCGGTTAGTTTTTTCTTCTTTACCTGTGGTAAGTCGATGGTGCGTTGCTTGGTTTCGCCGGAAGCGTTTATCAGCTTTACAATTAATTCTTTGGTGGTGGTGTCTATGACGGCGGAGGCATAGCAACTGTCCTGTCCCGTTACTGCCATGCCTTCCTGTAATAACGGCACTACATGCGTGCCACGGTTGCGGCTGAATAGCTGCTGTACGTAATAGCTGGGCGTGGCGAGGACGCGGCTGTTATCAAACCAGATGAGGTTGGGCGTCCACTGCCAGGCATCTGTATGGGCAAAGAGGGGCGCATAGGCGCTCATGGTCACGATATCGGCATTGCGCTCCAGGCCGGTCATGAAGGCGGCTTCACTGAGAGCACATAAGAGCGTGTTCCTGTTGTCCTGGCTGCCAATGCGCACACTGTGGCAGGCATACTCGCCTAAGAATATTTTGGGGCCTTTTCGGTCGTAGTTATCGTATTTACCGGCATTCATCAGGAACCAATTGGGCGTTTGGTAGTAATGCTCATCAATGATGTCCACATTTAACTTACGCAGCACCGAATCCATGTATTTGAACTGCGGGTTGGGTGAATAGCCGGTGCTGGTGATGAGTTGTATATCGGGGTAGCGTTGTTTGATGGCTTTGGTGAAAGCCTGTAAGCGTTCAATGTATTGCGGTCCCCAGTTCTCATTGCCGACGCCCAGCCATTTCATGTTGAAAGGAGCCGGATGACCTAGCTCGGCGCGTTTCTTTCCCCAGGGAGTATTTACGTTTCCATTGGCAAATTCTATAAGGTCCAGCGCATCTTGTATATAGGGATTGAGTTGGTCCATGGGCACTACTTCGGCGGTGTTGAACTGGCAGCTCATGCCGCAGTTGATGATGGGCATGGGGGTAGCGCCAATGTCTTCACAGAGCTGGAAGTATTCCAGGAAGCCGAGGCCAAAGCTCTGGTAGTAATCGGGTGTGGGGCGGGCGGCTACGCCGTGGTTCCATTTGTTGATGATGAGCTTTCTTTCTACGCGGGGACCGATGGTCTGCTTCCACTGGTAGCGCTCGTTGAGATCAGTGCCTTCCACGATGCAGCCACCGGGAAAACGGATGAAGCCGGGTTTGATGTCGGCCAGCGCCTGCACCATGTCAGCGCGGAGGCCTTTGGGTCTGCCCTTCCAGGTATCGGATGGATAGCAGGATATCATATCGAGGTCCAGCTTGCCGCTGCCTTCGAACCAGATGACGAGGCGGCCTTTGCGGGCGGTATCGGTGGGTGTGAGGCTGACGGATTGCTCCTGCCACGAGCTGGTGGCTGGTTGGAGGCGGGCGGTGGCGATGGGTTTGCCGGCGGCATTGAGCAGTTCGATGCGCAATTGTATGCCGGGTTGTTGCTGGCGGACTAGCAGCGAAAAATCATACCGTACCTCCTTTTTAATGACCATGCCGCCGAAGCCTTCATTGACCAGGCCGAGGGTATCGGTGGACCGGGGAATATCGAGCTGCAGGTATTTCGGATTGTTGGGATTTTCCTGTTGACGGTTCACGATGATGGCGACACCATCGGGGATGCGGCGGGCGGTGGTCTTCCATCCCATGAGGGGGGTATTGAACTCGAAGGAGCCATTCTTGATGAGGTCGGCATTGAGGCCGCCATCGGCGCCGCGGTTGATGTCTTCAAAGAAGATGCCCCAGAGGGAGGGTTGGATCGCGGTTTTCACCGTGGTGGTGTTTATGACATAGGTGATGGATTCCTGGGCTTGGAGCGTGTAACAGCTTATCAATAGTATGGCAGCGATTCTTAGCATGGTTTGATTTTGTATGGTGCAATCTTACTATAACAGATATTTTCTTCTTTTAACCACTTTAGGGCAAAAGTATTTGTTTGGGATGTTACGAGTGGGAGGCTGTGCGCAGGCATGTTGTTACTTTCGTTGCATTGCATTGTTCTTTTGCTTTGTTCGCGCTGCGCGCGGGGCTTTTTCTGTTCTTTTGCCTTGATGCAAAAGAACCAAAAAATCAAGTCAGGCCCGATCGCTCCGCGCGGCCTGACTGGCCAACGCCACCCCAGGTGGTACTTTGCTGACTAATTATGGGCTTTTATGCTTTGGAGTGCGTGTCTGTTGGTAAGAGGCTGGTGCTTTTTGGGTTCCTACTATGCTGGGGTTGTTGATTGTTTGTATCTTCTTGCTTCTTGCTTGTTACTCATTGGCTTTTTTACTCGCTATTCATTACTCGCTACTCATTACTCATTATTTACTATTCACTACTCACCACTTACTGACTGTCGCCGCTGCTGTACCGGTTATTTGCGGGGTTGCAGGAGGCCTTTTGCATGGAGAGAGATGGCGGAAGGGCCCTGGGCGTGGAGCCAGGCGGGTAGTTGTTCCATCCGCAGCAAGCGTTGTTTTTCTTCCGGCGTGCATGCAAGGAGGTTGTGGATGGTGATCCAGCTTATGTGGAAGCCCTTTGTTTTTTCGCCGAGGAGCTCGTAGGCCAGCGCTTCCACCGCCATGTTCATTTCGGTGGTGATGGCTGTATACAGTTCTGCATATACGCTTAACTCGTACCTGCCGTCGATGCAGCGGTGATCCGGTGGTAAGAACCAGCAATTGGTGAGGTCAATCCCTGACCGGCCATAGAAAGGCAAGAGTAATTCGCCCAGCAGGCCGGGCGGCTGCAGGGCTATGACCTGCCAGCCGGGCATCCTGGGCGCTTTGGCCACGAAGGCCTCCGCCAGGTGGAAGTACCGGACTTTGCCATAGGTGGTAATGATGAGCCGGGACTCCCTCCTCTGGCTGGAAAGAAGTTCAAAGCTGAGGTTTTTCGTACAGGCCATGAGGTGTGTGTTGATCTCTCTGTACCAATATTCCCGCTCCTTCTTGTTCATCGCCGGCAGGGCCAATAAAAGGTTGCTGTACTTTTGGAACCAGGTCCAGAAGTGGTGGGCGTGTGCGTATTTCATGGTAGTTTGTTTTGTGGTTAATTATTGTTGTATGGTACACCGAGTTGCTCACAGGATTCTCGCAGGGGATAAGCAAAGTACTTGCAGAGCTCTGTGAGGAAGACCGCCTGATGATCCTCCCTATTGAGGGCCTCGCGTAGTTCCTGCAATCTACGGCTGGCAGTGGACGCTGTTTTGCCACTGAGGATCTGGACATCCTTTATCGTGGGCTGGTAGAGTTCGGGGGGTAGTTTGCTTTCCTTTTTGTTTGGAACGTTTTTCATAATGACCATGATTTTAATAAGTTAGAGAATAGCTATATGGTTCCGCACATGCAAGCACGTTGACGTCCAGGCATGAGCAGGTAAGCGCGCCTTGTGATGGTTCGTGAGGACACGAACCATGGCGGCAGACACGAACCATGGCGACAGGCGTTGCGTAGACGGCCTATGGCCTTCCACTCCTGTAACCAGTGATCAAAAAAAAGGAATAAGTGGCCTTTTAAAGGCCTGATGCGCGTGTGGTTGGGACAGCGAAGTGCTACTAAGCGGATGGCATGTGTAATGCCTGCGGGAATTATTCACCAGGGACGGGACCATAGAGCATCCGGATGCTCTATTTAGCTTGTACGATTGAGGATATTTGAATGTTACAGCTCCCTGAAAATATTTTTTAGTTTATTTTTTGTCTGCCATTTTGTGGTCTCCGCTTTTCCAAATTTTGGAAATAATGACCGGGCCAGGTATTTTGAGCGGGCTTATTTTGTTTGTCCCGGCTTTCATCTGGTACCACCTTACCCCTGTTACAATTATGTTTAGCTGATTGTAACCTATTGTTATCCTTCTTGTTTCCGGTCTTTTTTGTATTGCCTTTAGTGGCAGGAGGCTTGCTTTCACCCGCATTTTATCACCTTCCCAATGATGCAGATCAAACCAGGCCACGATCGCATATAGGGTGTAATGGGTAGCCCCTGGTGGTGGATTTACTGCCTGATTGGCCGTACAGGCGGGAAAGGTGATCTCTATTTCATTGTCGAGCGTATCCACCGTGATGGGGATGTGGATGTTTACACAACTTTGCCATGGGCAGGCTTCATTGAAGTTAAACCCCTCCAACTGCTGGATGGGACCATTGAGGGGACTACGATTGCCAAAACAATGCTGCTCATCGGCCTGTTGCAGTTCTCTAAGGACATTTGTGAACGGGCGGGCCGGCAAGCTAGCGCCGGCTTCCACCAGCAGGTTTGACCGTATGAGTGCAGACAGTTTCATGAGATGGCCAAATTCCTGGTTGTTCCGCCGGGAGAGGTTGAACCGCGGGTCGGTATTGAACTGCTTGCCCGACACGCCGCCGATCTTTTTTATCTGGTAATGGTCGTCTTTGGGAGTAAGTGTATGACCAGGAATGGCCCGTTTACTGATCCTGTTGTTTTTTTGTGTTGACATGATGGTAAGTTTTTAAAGTGGTACAAGTACCCCACCGTGGAGTATTTATTTACTGACCCCTACTTTGAGGATGGTGAATGGCACCTGCGTGTCCAATGGCATTAGTACTTTTGCATGCCCTACCGACTCATACCAATTGATGGTGGCCACCAGCAAGTGCAGACAGGGAGCTGTTTTATGGAGTTTAAAAACCAGCTCCTGTTGCGGTATTTGCAGGTGTTTCCAGGGTAAGAGTGTGGTCCTTTGTATTTGTTTTTCTGCTACCATACCCGTAAGATCAATGCTGACCTGTATGAAACGCAACCGGCAATATGTAGCGGAGCGCGGACCTTTTATCGCGTTGCGTGGCACGAAGGCAGGGATAGTGAGGCTCCATTGGCGCTTTTTCCGGTCAACCTTTACGTGTTCGTGCAGTTTTGTGGCCTCCTGCCATGATAATGAGGGGTTGAACTGAAAGTTTTCCAGGCTGGAAAAATCGGCGTTCAGGAGCGACCGGCAGCCAACCGGATTTTGCTTATCGGTTTGTATAATGTTAATAAGTGCTGCTGTTAGTACGGCTGGATGTTGGGCTATGGTGGCGTCTTCGAGGACGGCATCACGGATGAGCGTACCCAGTTTCGCAGCTACTGCAAATTCATCTGAGAGCTTGCGGGTCATGCTAAAGGCAGGATCATTGTTTACCCTATCCTTTGTGAGACCGATCTTACGTACCTGGTAGTAGCCTTCTTTGGGAATTAAGGTATAACCAGGAATTGCCTTGCGTGATTTTTTATTTTTGTATACCATGTTTTTGGGTTTGATGTGTTATGAATAATGTTTTAAGAGCAGGAAACCGGGCATGCTACCGGTTTCCTGATGCATGAACAAGTGTGCTGCCTACTGCTAAGCCGGCTCACTTACCGCGAGTACTGCTGCGGCACAACTCTGGTCGGTAAAGTCCCATGATTTACCATTCACAATTTTCTTAAACTCTATCCCCAATACCACAAATATGGGATGGGGACTGTTGGCAGGCAGCATCATTTGTAATGAGCCTGCCTCAGCGGGATCCTTCGACCAGGGCAGCTCTACGGTCTCGGCCCTGGCGGTGTAGCCTTGCCCATTCACAAAATCAATGGCTGCGGCAGCAGCAAAGAAATGGTAATGGGTGGTGCCTTTGGGCGCGTGGATCTTGTCGTAAGGAATTAAAGCCGGCAAGGTAATGTTGACCAGACCGGATGGCCGCCCCACGGCAATAGACCATCCACCCTCTATTATTACAGCCTGGGAGAACGGCAATGTGTCGTTGAACTCCAAGCCTACGAGTCCCTGCTTGCTTCCTTTGTGTACATTGCGACTGCCGTATTCGCTTTCGGTATCGCTTTGCAATACTTTGACCATGGTACGGGTAACCCGGCTAACGAGGCGGGGATCACCTGCTTTACTGACCTCTGTACTACATGCAGTACGGAATATTTTCCCGGCTGCTCCTGCGATGCCGAACTCACTTGCATTGCGGCGTGTGAGGTCGTATGATTTGGCAGTCCTGAATTTTTCGATGCTGTACCGGGCCGTTTTCTGCACCATGTAGCCATCGGCTGTTTCGAAAAAGTTCAGTTGATCTATTTTGCCCTTGATCTTGACGACAGGGCTTATTTGTTTAGGCATTTTTTTTAATTTTAAATTGTTAATGATCGTGTTTCGTGTTGCCGCCCGCGGTGCAGCAACTATAACCAGCCTTATACTTTGGTGACCGGGCGCCAGCTACCGCGCCACTTTTGCATAAGTCGCTGATAATTTTATTTTACGGTATTAGCATGCTATCGGTATGCTTCGGGTATGCTTCAGCTATGCTTCCTCCATACTCCCGCCATACGTCACCATGCTGTTCACCTCACCCCACAAACGTACGTTGAGGGAAAGCCTATTTCCAAATATGGGTGGTAGTTATGCCCTGTTTTGCATAAAATGATAAAAATGAAACCGAGGCCATTGCATTAATGAAACAGAGGCCATTGCATTTTTATCATTTTATGCAATTACATGCACTATTACCAGGTGCATTTGGAAAATGGGTATACGGTGTTGTAGGTTTGTGCTGCTGCATTCGTCATGACAACTGTCAGCAACAATGGCACAAGTACGCTCCCGCTCATGGCCTAAGCTGCGTACTTGCGCCAGCAGAGTGAAAGTTTCTATTAGTAGCCGCTGCTGTATCCGTTCTCCCGTCAATCATTATACGCCTGTTGAAGCCAGCCGCAGGCCCTCCGGAGATATCTCCGGGCAGCCGGGAAGAACGCCGTATGGAAGCGTGTACGCAAATACGATTATTCATTTCTAAAATGTTCTGTTATGAGTATACAAGAAAGAATGCAAAGTCCTACCCCGCCCTTTTTTGCGAAGCTGCGGAACTGGGGCCTGATCCTGGCGGCTGCGAGCGCCGCACTCCTGACCACCCCGGTAGTACTGCCGGCGATCGTGGTGAAGGTGGCCGGCTATTTAGCAGTTGCCGTGCGCCCGTAAAGGGTTGCTTTGTAAATATACCCTGGCAGGGTATCGGGTTAGTGTTCACAAAGACCCGTCATCACCGGCTTATCCGTGAGGGAAACCAACCGGGGAGTATAGCATGCCGG